>RFTK01000109.1 GCA_009923505.1 Betaproteobacteria bacterium | reverse complement strand
CCAACGACAAAAATGCCGGCATCGGCAAGACCGTGGCACTCACCAACACGATTGCCGGCACCGACATTGGCAACTACGCCATCACCGACCAACTCACCACCACCGCCGACATCACCCCCAAGGCCCTGACCATCGCCGGCATCACCGCGGCCAACAAGGTCTATGACGGCACTGCCACTGCCACCGTCAGCACGGCTGGCGTGACCGACGCCGTTCTGCAAGCTGGCGGCATGGTGGCAGGCGACATCGTCACCGTCGCCAGTACCGGAGCTTTCCGCAACGCAGGAAATACGGCTGATGACACCAACGTGGGGACGGGAAAAATCGTGGCCCTGACCAATACGTATGTCGGGGCCGACAGCGGCAACTACACCATCACCGATCAACTCACCGCCACGGCCGACATCAAAGCCAAACCTCAAGCCGCATCACCCTTCATACCGCTCATCAAAGTACCGGAACCGATCCGTACGCCTGCCATTGCCGTGCAACCCCCGTCTTTAGAACCTTTAGTCAGCGCCAACAACTCACCCAGCACTCCTCCGCTGGCCAGCAGCAACAACATCGGCATTGTGGTTAGCACCGTTCGCCCTGCCAGCCAGCAAATTCCGGGCATCGTCTCGGTGCTGCTCCCCAAGGGATCTGCCAGCATGGGCGTCGCTTCGGTGATCTACTTGCCAGAGGAAGCTGTACAAGCAGCCAGTTCAGGCAGCAGTGCTGTGGTTGCCACCCTGCCAAGCGGGGCTCCTTTGCCATCGTGGATCAAGTACGTGGAATCAGAAAAAGGCTTGGTCCTGGGTTCAGTTCCTGAGGGCGGACTTCCCTTCCAGGTGATGCTGTCTGTCGGCGATCAACGCACGGTGGTTCAGATATCTGAATCACAAGTCAGCAAGTGACTATTTTCAAAGCGAGAACAGCAGATGCGCAATTCGTCGAGGCCAATCCAACGAGAATGAAGACCTGAGCGCCTGCTTGACTCAACCCCAGAAAATCAACTCACAATGCTGATCACACCGCCCTACACTTATCATCGAAAAATGTTCTGTCGCGTTGTCGAGTGGTCCACTGCATCGGCATTAGGCCTGTACTGCTGCCTGGTTAGCGCGCAAACCGTTCCCGATGCGGGTTCTTTGTTGCGCCAAACTGAACGGAATTTGAACGTTCCCACTGCCCCCACTACACCACGGCGCGAAATCAGGACTTTACCCCCCACCCAGCCGGGTGAAGCCACCGTCACCGTGGAGCGTTTTCAATTTAAAGGCAATACACGACTCACTGACCCACAGCTTCAAGCTGCAGTTTCGACGTTTGTCGGACGGCCTTTGACCTTTGTTCAACTCCAACAAGCCACCGAAGCTGTGGCAGAGGCATTTCGCGAAGCTGGCTGGGTAGTCCGTGCGTTTTTACCTCGTCAAGAAATCGAGCAGGGATTGGTCACGATTGAAATCGTCGAGGCCGTTTTCGGACAAACCAATATCGCTGGTGAGCCGTCAAAACGCATCCAGGCCGAACGGTTAGTGCGTATCGTCCAACAGGCACAAGCTTCCGGCCAGGCCCTCAGCGCCCACAACATTGATCGAGCCCTGATTTTGCTCGACGACCTGCCAGGCATCAGCGTCGCGGGCAGTTTGGCAGAGGGCACCCAAGAGGGGCAGACTGACCTCAACCTCAGAGTGACCGACGAAGCCCTGATCACGGGCAGCATGCATATCGATAACACGGGTTCTCGCTCGACCGGACCTGACCGACTGAGCGCCAACTTTTCCCTGAACAGCCCCGCCCGCTGGGGAGATGTCCTTGCATTGAATCTGCTCAAAACTCAAGGCAGTGAATACCAGCGAATTGCTTACTCGGTGCCCTTGGGCTACCAGGGATTGCGCGGGGGAGTTCATTACTCGAACCTCAACTACGAATTGATTGGCGACTTCGCGGCTCTGGGCGCCAAGGGTGTCGCGCAAACAACGGGGCTTGACTTCAGTTACCCCCTCTTGAGAAGTCAAACCAACAACCTCCAGCTAGCGCTGAGTTACACCAGTAAGACGTTTGACAATACGGCGAATGCCGGCAGCAGTCACTACGGCATCAAAAGCTATGCCCTTACCCTCAGCAGCACCCGGTTCGCTGCAAGTGGCAGCGTTACGGGCGCCAGCGCAACCATCACCACTGGCGAAAAAAGTACCGAAAATACCTACAGCAAACTCAATCTCAACTTCAGTCGCCAGCAAATTCTGGATGACGGCCTCAGTTTGCTGGTCACCGCCAGCTGGCAAATGGCCAGCAAGAACCTCGATTCCTCTGAAAAAATATACCTCGGTGGTGCCTCAGGCGTACGAGCCTACCCATCCAATGAAGGCGGCGGCAGCGAAGGCCGCACCCTCACGGCCGAACTGCGCCAGCGCCTCGCGGACCGTTGGACTCTCATTGGTTTTTATGATTGCGGCTGGGCATTGGTCAACCGCGGCTCGAGCGCGATACCGGCCGACCCCGCGAGTTACATCCTTCAGGGTTATGGGATCTCGCTGACCTGGCTCGGACCAGAAGGCGTGGATTTCAAAGCCACGGCTGCACAACGGATCAACTCCAACCCCTTGCAATCAGCCCTTGGACTGGATACCGATGGTTCCCATAAAACGACCCGATTGTGGTTCACCGCCAGCAAGGCGTTTTGAGTTGTTTGAGGCCATGCAAGTATTTCCTACACACACCCTATGCGGCTCATAAAAAAATGGGTTACGGCGACATCGCTCGTAACCCATTGATATGTATGGCGGAGTGGACGGGGCTCGAACCCGCGACCCCCGGCGTGACAGGCCGGTATTCTAACCAACTGAACTACCACTCCGCGTGGTTGCAACGTTTGTGTGCTGCCTTGCGACCTCACACCAAGTGCTGCCAACTTGGCGACCCTACGGGGATTCGAACCCCGGTACTCACCGTGAAAGGGTGATGTCCTAGGCCTCTAGACGATAGGGTCAAAACCTGGACTGTTCGACACCGGTTTGGTGGAGGTAAGCGGGATCGAACCGCTGACCTCTTGCATGCCATGCAAGCGCTCTCCCAGCTGAGCTATACCCCCGTTGGGTGTCGAGACAGGGAGTATAACCCGAAATTCAGGCCTTGCTCAGACGGGCCAGCACAATTTCCTTTGTCGACAGGGCCAGCACCGCATCCAGAGAGGGCGTCTGGGCCGTCCCCATGACCAGCACCCGAACCGGCATGGCCAATTGAGGCATCTTGAGTTGACAGGCAGTCAGGGTGTCCTTGATGGCGGTGGCGATGGCCGGCGCTTCCCAGGCGCAGGACTGCAAACGCTCGGCCAACTGGGCAATGGCTGGGCGCACCGCGTCGGTCACATGCTTGGCGTACTCGTCGGCCACGGGGGTGACATCCGCGTAAAACGCCCGAGCCCAATGGGCCAGCACCACCAGGGTATCGCAACGGTCTTTGAACAGATCGCAAATACCCCTCAAGCGCGCATCGGGGGTAATGCCTTCGCGCGCCAGGAACGGTGTGACGCGAGCAGCCAGGTCTTCGCCACTCAGCGCCTTGAGGTGCTGTGCATTGACCCAGCGCAGCTTGGCGTCGTCAAACTGCGCCGCGCTGCGCCCCAGGTGGTCCAGGCTGAACCATTGCAGGAATTGTTCGCGCGAAAAAATCTCGTCGTCACCGTGGCTCCAACCCAGGCGGGCCAGGTAGTTCACCATGGCATCGGGCAGATAACCTTCATCGCGGTACTGCGTGACTGGCTTGGCGCCGTTGCGCTTGCTCATCTTCTCGCCCTGCTCGTTGAGCACGGTGGGCAAATGCGCATACACCGGCGGCTCAAAGCCTAGTGCGCGGAAGATATTGATTTGACGCGGCGTGTTGTTGACATGGTCGTCGCCGCGAATCACATGGGTGATGCGCATGTCGATGTCGTCCACCACCACGCAAAAGTTGTAGGTGGGCGTGCCGTCCGGTCGCGCGATGACCAGGTCGTCGAGTTCTGCATTGCGAATCTCGATGCGGCCCTTGACTTTGTCGTCCCAGGCCACCACACCCTCCAGCGGGTTGCGAAAGCGCAGGACGGGGTGCACACCAGCGGGCACGGGGGGCAGGGTCTTGCCCGGTTCGGGGCGCCAGGTGCCGTCGTAGCGAGGTTTTTCCTTGGCGGCCATCTGGCGTTCGCGCAGCGCATCGAGTTCTTCGACACTCATGTAGCAGGGGTAGACCTGGCCACTGGCCTGCAATTGCGCCAGCACTTCGCGGTAGCGGTCCATGCGCTGCATTTGGTAGAACGGACCTTCGTCCGGGTCCAGGCCGAGCCACTGCATGCCTTCCAGGATGACATCCACAGCCGCCTGTGAGGATCGGTCCAGATCGGTGTCTTCAATGCGCAGGATGAAGGTGCCTTGTTGGGCACGGGCAAACGCCCAAGGGTACAAGGCCGATCGAATATTGCCCAGGTGGATGAAGCCCGTGGGCGACGGCGCAAAGCGGGTGCGTACAGCGGTCATGTGAATCAGGTCGTCGCCAGTCAGGCGCGTCCATAGGTGTCGAGGCCGCGCGAGAGATCGGCCTTCAGGTCGTCCAGGTGTTCCAGCCCCACCGCAACGCGAATCAGGTGCTGCTGAATGCCAGCCGCTTGTCGCTGCGCCTCTGTCAAACGTCCGTGCGAGGTGCTGGCTGGCTGGGTGATGGTGGTTTTGACGTCGCCCAGATTGGCTGTGACCGACAGCATCTGCGTGCTGTCGATGACATGGAAAGCATGGCGGCGACCGGCTTCAGGCGAGTCGCCCTTCACATCAAAGGACAACACGGCCCCACCCAGCCCATGCTGCTGGCGCATGGCCAGCGCGTGCTGAGGATGGCTCTCCAGCCCGGGGTAGTACACACGGGCCACACGTGGATGCGACTCGAGCCAGTGAGCCAGCTCCAGCGCACGCTGCGATTGCGCCTGCATGCGAATGCCCAGGGTTTCCAAGCCTTTGAGCACCACCCAGGCGTTGAAGGGCGAGAGGCTCATGCCGGCGCTGCGCATCACGGGCACAAACGTCCCGCGGATCAAGGCGTCGCTGGCGCACAAGGCGCCGGCCACCACACGCCCCTGGCCGTCCAGGTGTTTGGTGCCGGAGTGCACCACGATGTCGGCGCCCAGATCCATGGGGCGCTGCAAGGCGGGCGTGCAAAAACAGTTGTCCACGGCCAGCAAGGCGCCGGCCTGGTGCGCAATATCGGCCAGCGCCGCAATGTCGCACACATCGGTGAGGGGGTTGGTGGGCGTTTCAGCAAACAGCAACCGGGTGTTGGGCTGCACTGCGCGACGCCATTCATCCAGTTCGGTTTGCGAGACGAAGGTGGTCTGCACGCCAAACTTGCCAAACTCGGACCCGATCAGCTTGAGGGTGGAGCCAAACACCGAGCGCGAACACACCACATGGTCGCCACTTTTGAGCAGCCCCATGCACAGCAGTAACACCGCAGACATGCCACTGGACGTGCCAATGCACGCCTCAGTCCCTTCGAGGGCGGCCAGGCGTTGCTCCATGCTGGCCACCGTGGGGTTGGTGAAGCGTGAGTAGATGTAGCCGTCCTCTTCGCCCCCAAAGCGGCGGGCCGCCGTCTCGCTGTCGGGCTGCACAAAGCTGGAGGTGAGGAAGAGCGCTTCCGAGTTTTCGCCGTACTGGCTTTTGTCAACAGCGGCACGAACGGCCAGCGTATCCAGGTGCCAGCTGTCGCGTGAAGTGGGTTTGGAGGTCATGTCGGGTCACATTATTCTGAAGCATTGGGCAGCGCCAGGCGGGAGGCGTCGTCCTCCTCTTCGGCTTGACCCACGCGCTGGTGGTTGATGCGCTGGATATCTTGCACCGTGACATCACCCGTCACATAGACACCATCAAAGCAGGAGGCGTCAAAGCCACTCAGCGGCATGTTGTGGGTGGGTGACAAGGCAGCTTGCCGCACAGCAGCCTTCATGCTGTCAACGTCCTGGTAGATCAGGGCGTCGCAGCCAATGAGTGCGCGCACCTCTTCCAGACTGCGGTTGTAAGCCACCAGCTCCTCGGAGGTAGGCATGTCAATGCCATACACGTTGGGGTAGCGCACCGGGGGCGCGGCGCTGGCCATGTAGACCTTGCGTGCGCCAGCGTCTCGCGCCATTTGAACGATCTCGCGGCTGGTGGTGCCGCGCACGATGGAGTCGTCCACCAGGAGCACATTGCGGCCGCGAAATTCGCTGGCAATCACGTTGAGCTTTTGCCGCACCGAGCGCTTGCGAACGCCCTGCCCCGGCATGATGAAGGTACGCCCCACATACCGGTTTTTGACAAAGCCCTCCCGGTACGGCTTGCCCAGCAAGTGCGCGAGTTGCGTGGCGCTGGGTCGGCTGGATTCGGGGATGGGAATCACCACGTCAATCTCGGTCGGTGGCACGGTGGAGATGACGCGTTTGGCCAACGTCTCACCCAGGTTCAATCGCGCCTGGTACACCGAGATGCCGTCCAAGGTGGAGTCCGGTCGGGCCAGGTACACGTATTCGAAAATGCACGGGTTGAGGCTGACGTGGTCGGCGCACTGCTGCACATGCAGTTGCCCTTGCAAGTCGATGAAGATAGCCTCCCCCGGCATGACGTCGCGCTCAAAGACATGGCCCGTGCCTTCCAGGGTCACCGACTCACTGCCCACCATGATAGTGCCGTCGCGTCCGCGGCCAAAGCACAGCGGACGAATGCCATAAGGGTCGCGAAACGCCAGAATACCATGGCCGGCAATCATCGCAATCACCGCGTAGGAACCGCGAATGCGCCGATGCACGCCACGCACCGCCTCAAAAACATCTTCAGGCTTGAGGGTGAGGCCACGGGTGGTGGCCTCGAGTTCGTGGGCCAGCACGTTGAGCAACACCTCGGAGTCGCTGTCAGTGTTGATGTGCCGGTGATCGATACTGAACAACTGGCTACGCAGTTCCTGAGCATTGGTGAGGTTGCCGTTGTGCACCAGCACCAAGCCGAACGGCGCATTGACGTAAAAGGGTTGTGCCTCTTCCTCACTGAAAGCGTTACCGGCGGTCGGATAGCGCACCTGCCCCAGGCCCACAGTGCCGGGCAGCGCGCGCATGTTGCGGGTTCTGAACACATCACGCACCATGCCCTTGGCCTTGTGCATGAAGAACTTGCGGCCCAACTGGGTGACGATGCCTGCCGCATCTTGGCCGCGGTGTTGCAGCAGCAAGAGCGCATCGTAGATCAGCTGGTTGACGGGTGCGTTGCTGACAACGCCGACAATTCCACACATATCAGGGCAAGTACTTTCCAAAATGTGCCGGCAATACCGGCTTCAAGATCTGCAAACCATGGACCAAGTGTTGAGCCACCCACGAACCGGTCCACCAGGGGGCTGACTGCACAGGCGTGAGACTGACCACCACGGCCAGTGTCAGCAACACCACCCCACCACGCACACCACCAAACACGCCACCGAGCAAACGATCCAACAACCCCAGTCCGACGACGGATATCAGCTTGCTGATGACCCAGCCGAGCACCACCGACACGATGAGCACCACAAGAAACACCGTGATGAAACCCGCCAGATAACGCAACATCTCGCTCGCCCCTTGCAAGGGCAACCAGGCCCCAGCCTCGGGCGCCCAATCCTGGGCTATCCAGAATCCTGCTATCCAGCCCGCCAGCGAAATGATTTCTCGAACCAAGCCCCGCCACATGCCCAACAAGACCGAGACGCCCAACATGGCCAGGAGGATCCAGTCCACGGCGTCCATGGGCTTACAGCGTGAGGACCGTGGCTTGCAGGTTCATCGTCTTGACGCGCGCAGCGGCCTTCTCCGCTTCGTCCTTGGTGGCAAACGGGCCCAGTCGCACACGGGTGCGCTTGCCCTCCTTGGTCTCGGCCACATGGGTGTAGGTTTTCATGCCCGCTTTTTCAAGGCGGATACGCACCTCTCGTGCCTTGGCGTCATCGGCATACGCCCCTACCTGCACCACAAAGCGGGGCACGGTGGCGTCGGGTGCCTGGTCGGCAAGCGCTTTGTCAGCCGCCGGGTTGTCCGAGGTTGGTTTGTCTGGTGTGGTCTTCTCTGAAGCAGGCTTGACAGCGCCATCGACCTTCGCCAGCGGGGTGTCATTGACCGGCAGAGCGGGCGGCTTGGCCGGAGCACCGGGCGTCGAGGCGGGTTGCACCACTTCCTCATGACGCTCCAGGCTGGCCTGCGTGGGTACGGTCCCTGATGCGTGGCCGTTGGGCTCAGCAGCGGGCTTGAGCGCAGCCGGTGCCGTTTGCGGCGGGGTTTTTTGTTTGTCGGGAATGTCGATGGGGATATCCACCGACACCGGGCGCGGTTGGGTATCGAACAAGAGGGGGAAACCCACCACGGCCAACAGCACCAGCACCGTCGCACCGATCAGACGCTGACGCGCCCGGCGACGAAGCGCTTCCAGGCTCTCGCCCGATGTGCCGCCCGAGGAACCATCGTCCCCCAGTCCGGGGTTGGGCAATCGGAATTTGAAAAATGCCATGGCAGTCAAGGGTTCAGATGCGGGGCATCCAACCGTGGGATGCCTTGCTGCAAGACCCCGCCCACCGTGTAAAACGACCCGAAGACAACGATTCTATCAGTGGGGTCCGCCAGGCTGACGGCTGTATCCAGGGCCACCTGGGGCGCAGGATGGCAGTGCAGGCTCACGCCCGGGCGTGCCGGCAATTGGCCAAAGATTTGTTGCAACTGCTCGGCACTGGACGCCCGCGGCGTGGGCAAATCGGTGAAGTGCCAGACATCGACCAGCGGGCCCAGGCGAGCGAAGATGTCCAACACATCCTTGTCCGCCATGGCGCCAAAGACAGCATGGGTGCGTGGGTAAAACCCCATCGCGTCCAGGTTCTCCGCCAGGGCCGCCGCCGCGTGCGGGTTGTGTGCCACATCCAGCACCAAGGTGGGCTGACCGGGCACGATCTGAAAGCGTCCCGGCAACTCCACCAGGGCCAGTCCATTGCGCACCGCCTGCGCGGTGACCGGAATCCGGTCATGCAGGGCCTCCAGGGCTGCCAGTACACCCGCCGCGTTGATGAGCTGGTTGGCGCCCCGCAGGGCCGGGTATGCCAGGCCGGCGTAGCGACGCTGTTGCCCTCGCCAGGACCATTGCTGGCGGTCACCCGCCACATGAAAGTCGTGCCCCAGCCGCACCAGCCGGGCATCGATCTCGCGGGCGCGGTCCAGCACCGAGGTGGGTGGCATGGGATCGCTGACCACCACGGGGCGCTGGGTGCGCATGATGCCGGCCTTTTCCCGGCCGATCGATTCGCGGTCATTGCCGAGAAATTCGGCATGGTCCAGGTCAATGCTGGTGATGATGGCGCAATCGGCATCGATCACATTCACGGCATCCAGCCGCCCGCCCAGCCCCACCTCCAGAATCACCACCTCGGGTGCCGCCGCCGCCAGTCGGTCCAGGATAGCCAGGGTGGTGAATTCGAAGTAGGTGAGCGTCGTCTCCTGGCGAGCAGCCTCGACGCGCTCGAAGTGGGGAATCAAGGCTTCAGCCGAGGTGTTCTCCCCATCGAGCCGACAACGCTCTTCGAAATGCACCAGATGGGGCGAGGTGTAGAGCCCGGTGTGGTAACCAGCCTCGCGCAGAATGGTCTCCAGCATGGCGCAGGTCGAGCCTTTGCCATTGGTGCCCGCCACGGTGATCACCGGCATGGTCAGGCGCAAGCCCATGCGGTGCGCCACCTCGCGCACGCGCTCGAGCGTCATGTCAATGGACACGGGGTGTAAGGCTTCGCAATGCGTCAGCCAGTCTTGCAAGGTCATGCCGCCAATTTTCACTCATGCACGTCTGGTTGAGCGACACACCAGAGACCCAGACCGCTGGCCACGGTCCGAATTCGTGCATGATGTGCGCATGAGCACTTCCCGCGTCACCCTCTATGGCATCCCGAATTGCGACAGCGTCAAAAAAGCGCGCGCCTGGATGCAAGACCACCAGGTCGAGCATGACTTCCATGATTTCAAAAAACAGGGCGTGCCCGAGGCCGCGCTCGACATCTGGCTCGACCAGGCCGGTTGGGAGACGCTGGTGAACCGCCAAGGCACCACCTGGCGCCAACTCGACCCGGCCACCCAGGCGGCCGTCCAGGACCGCGCCAGCGCCAGACGTCAATTGCTGGCAACCCCCAGCTTGATCAAGCGCCCGGTGGTGATGCGGGGCCGGCACGTGGTGGTGGGCGTCAACCCGGATGCCTGGCAAGACGTTAAGGGTGGGTGAGTGTGCGCTGGGCTCTTAAAATACATCCATGGCTTGGCGATGTCTGTTCTGGCGAGGTTCCCGTCGTGACGCTTCCTTGATCCATCGTTGCCCACTTCGTTTTTCCACAAGGTCACCCATGTTGTTCACATCCTCCCTGATTCGCTCCTCAACAGCAGCCTGCGTGACTTTGCTGTTGGGCCTGGGCGTCACCCACCTGTCGGCGACCGCTCAAGAAAGCGGTCGTGTCATCTCCAGCACCCCAGTCATCCAGCAAGTGGCCGTGCCACGCCAGGTGTGCACCAACACCCAGGTGGCCACCCAGGGCCAGAAGTCGGGGGCTGGCGCCCTGATGGGCGCGATTGCGGGTGGAACGGTGGGCAACAACATTGGCAGCGGTAGCGGACGGACAGCGGCCACCATGCTGGGCGTGTTCGGTGGCGCCATCCTGGGCGACAAGGTCGAAGGTGCCCCGGCGCCCGAAGTGCGCACGGTGCAAAACTGTACCAACCAGGTGTTCTACGAAAACCGCACCACCGGCTACAACGTGGTGTACGAATTTGCGGGCAAGCAGTACTCGGTGCAAATGCCGACCGACCCAGGCCCCACGGTTCGCCTGCA
>RFTK01000108.1 GCA_009923505.1 Betaproteobacteria bacterium | reverse complement strand
GACATCGCCATGGTGTTTCAGAACTACGCGCTCTACCCCCACATGACGGTGCGTGACAACATGGCGTTCTCGCTCATGCTGGCCAAGCAACCGAATTCGGTCATCGAAGAGCGTGTAAGCAAGGCTGCGGGCATCTTGGGCCTGAACGAACTGCTGCAACGCTACCCGCGTCAACTCTCGGGCGGTCAACGACAACGCGTCGCCATGGGCCGCGCCATCGTGCGCGACTCGCAGGTCTTTCTGTTTGATGAGCCTTTGTCCAACCTCGATGCCAAGCTGCGCGTGTCCATGCGCACCGAGCTCAAGGAACTGCACCAACGGCTTCAAACCACCTCCATCTACGTCACCCACGACCAGATCGAGGCCATGACCATGGCCGACAAGATCGTGGTCATGCGCGATGGCGTGGTGGAACAGATTGGTTCGCCCCTGGAGCTCTACGACCATCCGGCCAACCAGTTTGTGGCGGGCTTCATTGGCTCACCAGCCATGAACTTTTTGCCTGGCCGAGTCCAGCATGGTCAGGTGGTGCTCAGCAGCGGGGATCACCTGCCGCTGCCGACCACGGCGCGTGCGCAGGAAGGACAGGAGGTCATTTATGGCACCCGTCCCGAGCACCTGGACATCACCTCGGGTGACCAGGGCATGGCCGCTTCGGTCGTGGTGGTGGAACCGACGGGCCCTGACACGCATGTGTTCACCAAAATTGCCAATATCGAAGTGACCAGCGTGTTCCGCGAGCGCCACACCTTCCGTCCCGGCGAGACCATCCGTCTGCGCCCCGACGCCAGCCGCGCCCATTTGTTCGATGCCAGCACCGGTCAACGGCTGGCTGCTTAATTTTTCACCAAGGAGAGCACAGTGACCAATCGCATCCGTCGACAACTCATCAAGGGCACCACCGCTGCCGCCGTGGTATCGGCCACCGGCCCGCTGTTCTGGACCCCCAGCGCCTATGCGCAGTGGAACAACACGCCTGAAAAAGGCGCCAAGTTGCGCGTCCTGCGCTGGAGCCGCTTTGTGCAAGGCGACATTGACGCCTACATGGCCAACGTGAAGAAGTTCACCGAGAAAACCGGCATCGAGGTACGGGTGGACAACGAGGGCTGGGAAGACGTGCGCCCCAAGGCCGCTGTGGCCGCCAACACCGGGGCCGGCCCAGACATCATCTTGTCGACCAACGATGATGCCAACCTGTATCCCGAAAAGCTCCTCGACGTCACCGACCTGTGCGAGTACCTGGGCAAGAAATACGGCGGTTGGTACGCTTCCACCGAGGCCTACCTCAAGCCCGATGGCAAAAAGTGGCTGGCTGTTCCCCTGGGCTGTGCGGGCGCCATGATGGTGTACCGCGACAGTCAGCTGAAAGCGGCTGGTTTCAACAGTTTCCCCAAGGACACCGATGGTTTCCTGCGCATGTTCAAAGCGCTGAAGGAAAAAGGCACGCCGGGGGGCATGGCCCTGGGCAACGCCACCGGCGACAGCGGTTGGACACATTGGCTGATTTGGGCCTTTGGCGGTTCCTTGGTGGACAAGACCAACAAGGTCATCATCGACAGCCCCGAAACGCTCAAGGCCCTGGAATACGCCAAGGAGCTCTACGCCAACTTCGTGCCCGGCACGCTGTCCTGGCTGGACCCGCACAACAACAAGGCGTTCCTGGACGGTCAGGTGAGCGTCACCAACAACGGTATTTCCGTGTATTACGCCGCCAAGAATTCACAAGATCCGAAGATCAAGGAATTGGCAGGCGACATCCAGCACGCCACATTCCCGGTGGGCCCGGTCGGTGTGCCCACCGAGTTCCATCTGTTCTTCAACCAGATGGTCATGAAGTACACCAAGTACCCCAAAGCAGCCAAGGAGTTCCTGCGCTTCATGATGGAGCAAGACCAGTTCGGCCCCTGGCTGCAAGGCTGCGGCGGCTATGTCTCGCAGCCGCTCAAGGCCTACGAATCCAACTCCATCTGGACGGTGGACCCCAAGCACACCCCGTACCGCGACGCCACCAAAAACATGCGTCCCGCTGGCTACCCGGGCAAGCTGGGCTATGCCTCCGCAGGTGCCATGGCTGACTTCATCGTCGCCAATATGGTGGCTGAAGCCGCCTCCGGGGCCAAGACCCCCAAAGAGGCCGCTGAGCGCGCACAAAAACGCGCCGAACGCTACTACAAGGTGTAAGCACCTCTGCCCTCATCGTGCCCCAGGGTGCGATGAGGGCGTGTCTTGCCCTGCTCTGTTTGCTCGACCTGCCGCCTCACGCGGCCTCCACCCTTCATGTTCCAATCGATTCAAAACAGTCGCAACGCCCTGGGCCTGCTGTTCATGCTGCCCGCGGCCATCTTGCTGCTGCTCTTTCTCACCTATCCCCTGGGCTTGGGTGTCTGGCTGGGCTTCACCGACACCAAGGTGGGGCGGGCTGGCGAATGGGTGGGACTGGAAAACTACATCTTCCTGTGGGGCGACGACGTCACGCGTCTGGCCCTCTTCAACACACTGCTCTACACCTTTGTGGCCAGCGTGCTGAAGTTTTTTCTGGGCCTGTGGCTGGCCATCCTGCTCAACGAGCGCATCCCCGCCAAAACCCTGTTTCGATCCATCGTCCTGCTGCCCTACATCGTGCCCACCGCCTTGTCGGCGTTGGCTTTCTGGTGGCTGTATGACTCTCAGTTTTCCATCATCAGCTGGGTGCTGATGAAGCTGGGCTGGATCGATCACTACATTGATTTTCTGGGTGACCCGTGGAATGCGCGCTGGTCGGTCATTGCCGCCAACGTGTGGCGTGGCGTCCCCTTTGTCGCCATCACCTTGCTGGCGGGCTTGCAAACCATTTCGCCCTCGCTGTACGAGGCCTCGGCCATCGATGGCGCCAGCGGCTGGCAGCGCTTTCGTCACATCACGCTGCCGCTGCTCACCCCCATCATTGCCGTGGTCATGACCTTCTCGGTGCTGTTCACCTTCACCGACTTCCAGCTGATTTATGTGATCACCCGTGGCGGACCGTTGAACGCCACACACCTCATGGCCACGCTCTCGTTCCAGCGCGCCATCTCGGGCGGCGCGCTTGCTGAAGGTGCAGCCATTGCGATTGCCATGGTGCCCTTTCTGCTGGCCGCCATCATGTTCAGTTATTTCGGCTTGCAACGCCGCGCCTGGCAACAGGGAGGCTCCGACCAATGAGCACGCAAGAAGAAGACACCCAGGGCATGGGCTACCTGGACACCTCGGCCAAGCGCTGGGTGACGATTTATGCACCACTGGGCATTTTTGTCTTCGTGTTGCTGTTCCCGTTTTACTGGATGGTGATCACCTCGTTCAAGCCCAACAAAGAATTGCTGTCTCGAGAAGGCAATCCGTTCTGGGTGATCGAACCCACCCTGGACCATTTCAAGAAATTGCTGTTTGACACGGCCTACCCGGAGTGGCTGTGGAACACCGTGCTGGTGTCGGTGGTGGCCACGTTCGTCTCGCTGGCCTGCTCGGTGCTGGCGGCCTATGCCATTGAGCGGCTGCGATTCAGTGGATCCAAGCAGACCGGCCTGGCGATTTTTCTGGCCTACCTGGTTCCACCGTCCATCCTATTTATTCCACTGGCCACCATCGTGTTCAAGCTGGGACTGTTTGACACACGCTGGGCCTTGATCCTGACCTACCCGACGTTTCTGATCCCGTTTTGCACCTGGCTGCTGATGGGCTACTTCCGCTCGATTCCTTTTGAACTGGAAGAGTGCGCGCTGATTGATGGGGCGACGCGGTTTGAAATTCTGGTGAAGATCATCCTGCCGCTGTCGGTTCCGGGCTTGATATCCGCCGGCATCTTCGCGTTCACCTTGTCGTGGAACGAGTTCATCTACGCACTCACCTTCATCTCCTCCTCGGAGGTGAAAACGGTTCCCGTGGGCGTGGTCACCGAACTGGTGGAAGGCGATGTGTACCATTGGGGCTCACTCATGGCGGGCGCCCTGCTGGGGTCCCTGCCTGTGGCCGTGATGTACTCGTTCTTTGTGGAACACTATGTGTCCGGCATGACGGGCGCCGTCAAAGAGTGAGCGCAGGGGTTCACCCCGCAATCATGGACTCAATGCCACCTCACGGGCATTGAAACGCCTTAAATCTTGGCCACGACCCGCCCGATCACACCGCCTTGTTTGAGTTGATCGAGCACACCGGAGACTTCTTCGAGCGAACACAGTGCCGTGGGAATCGGCTGGAGCTTGCCACGCTTGGCCAGGTCCACCACCTCGCGCAACTCTTGCAACGAGCCCACATAGGACCCTTGTACCGTCAAGGCACGCTGTGCCAGGGGAACCAACGAAATCGGCACCTCGCCGCCGTACAGCCCCACCACCACATAGCGTCCGCCCTTGCGCAACACCGCTAGGCCCAGGGTGGCCGTCGGCTCGGCGCCGACAAAATCGGCCACACCCCAGACACCACCAGCCAGTGCCATGAGCTTGTCTTGCGTGTCCGGCTTGGAGGGGTCTAACACCTCCTTGGCGCCCACGGCACGCGCCGCATCCCACTTGCGGCTGTCGATGTCGCACACGACGATGTTCTCGTGGCCCAGGGCACGCAACATGGATACCGCCATCAGGCCCAAGCCACCCGCGCCCATCAGCACGATCCAGTCTTGCGGTGAACACGGCAGGAGCTTGCGCACGGCGCTGTAGGTGGTGAGGCCTGAGCAGGCCAGGATGGGCGCGTACTGCGGGTCCAGTCCTTTGACGTCAATCAAATATTTGGGGTGCGGCACGATCATGTGGTCCGCATAACCTCCCGCTTTTTGAATGCCCAGAAATCGCGGCGTGGGGCACCAGTTGTCCATGCCTTCCTGGCAGCGCGCACATTGGCCGCAACCGGTCCAGGGATAGACCAAGCGGTCTTCACCGATCGGCACGTCCTGCGCCTGCGGGCCTGCTGACACCACGGTGCCCAGAGGCTCATGGCCCATGGTGACCGGCGGATTCATGCCGCGCTGGGACATGTGGAATTTCTTCCCGCCGCCCAGGTCGAAGTAGCCGTCGCGAATGTGCACATCGGAGTGGCACACACCGCAATACTTGACCCGAACCAGCACTTCGGTGCCCTGGGGGCTGGGCGTATCCCGTAGCGCTTTTTGCAGGGGCTTGCCCCAGTCGGTCACGTCGTAGCTGATCATGCGAGGAATCTCCGATAAACAATGAATGCCGGGGAATTCTGCGTGCCGGGGTGGGTTTTGGCAAGCCCGCGTGAATCGCCATCCCTGAGTTGCCCGTGATCGGCTGTCCCCTGCGCAACATCGCCTCGGGCCGCTTCAGGGCATGAAATCCGATTTGCCCTGACAATGCTTCTCATGATGAATGGTGCAGAAAGTCTGGTTCGCACCCTGGTTCATAACCAGGTGAAAGTGTGTTTCACCAATCCCGGCACGTCCGAGATGCACTTTGTGGCAGCACTGGACACAGTGCCAGGCATCCGCTGTGTGTTGGGGCTGTTTGAAGGGGTGGTGACAGGCGCAGCCGATGGCTACTACCGCCTGGCGCAACGCCCTGCAGCCACGCTGTTGCACCTCGGCCCCGGTTTGGGCAACGGCCTGGCCAACCTGCACAACGCTCGCAAGGCGAACTCAGGCATTGTCAACATCGTGGGGGAGCACGCCACCCATCACCTGGCCTATGACGCGCCGCTCACTGCGGATATTGAGGGCGTGGCTCGTCCCATGTCCCACTGGGTCCATACCAGTCGCACCTCTCAGGGAGTGGCCCAGGATGGTGCCCGTGCCATCACCCAGGCCTGCACCGCACCCGGTCGGATTGCCACGCTGATCCTCCCTGCCGACACCGCCTGGAATCCCGGCGGCGAGGTCTGTACCGCTGAAGCCCCCGAATCACGTGCCGCCTATGACGCAGAGGCCTTGGAAGCAGCAGCACGCGCGCTGGAGTCGGTGACGCCGAACGCGGGGCGCTGTGCCATCTTGCTGGGTGGTGTGGGCGCCTTGGACACCGCACTGACCTGGGCTGGACGCATCGCTGCGCGAACGGGATGTGCTGTGCTGGGCGAATACAACGTGCCGCGGACTGAACGCGGTGCCGGTCGCGTGCAGGCCCGGCGCGTGCCCTACGCGGTGGATCCCGCGGTGGCCATGCTGAAGGCGTTTGACACCATCATCCTGGTGGGCAGCAAGGTTCCTGTTGCCTTCTTCGCCTACCCGAACAAACCCAGTGTGCTGGTGCCACCTGATGCTCGCATCATCCCCTTGGCCACGGTGGAGCAGGACATCAACGGTGCCCTGGAGGCGTTGGCCGATCGGCTGGGCGCACGCGGCTTGGCACCCCAGGGCGTGGCTGAGGCGTTGAACCACTCCTCCTTGACAAGCCTGCCGACTGGTCGCCCGGATCCGGCCGGCATTGCTCAGGTGCTGGCCACTCTGCTGCCCGAACACGCCATCGTGGTGGATGAATCGGTGTCCACGGGCCGAGGCTTTGAGACGCCGACGGCCCGTGCACGGCCCCATGACTGGATCAACGTGATGGGAGGATCGATCGGTTTCGGCCTGCCCGCTGCCGTCGGTGCCGCCATTGCGGCACCGGACCGACCGGTCATCGTGCTGGAAGGCGATGGCAGTGCCATGTACACCGAGCAGGCCCTGTGGACCATGGCTCGTGAAGGGCTGAATGTCAAAGTGCTGATCTTCGCCAACCGCGCTTACCAGATTCTCCGGGGTGAACTCCAGGCGGTGGGGGCTGGCACGCCCGGTGAGCGCGCGCGCGACATGCTCACCCTGGACCGCCCGCACCTGGACTGGGTGTCCCTCGCCAAAGGCCACGGCGTGCCCGGGCGTCAGGTGGACACGTTGGAGAGCCTGGCGACTGCGCTGGGCCAAGCCCTGGCCACACCCGGCCCTGTCCTGATTGAAGTTCTGATGTGAAGAAGATTTTTTATGGCTGGAAGATGGTGGGTGCTGCCGCCGGCATCCAGTTCATCCAGGCCATGATGTTGCATCAGGCTTTTGGCGCTTACTTGTCGGTGCTGATCGAAGAAAAGGGTTGGAGCAAGACCTCGGTCTCGGGCGCCTCGGCCCTGCAGTCGATGGAAGCAGCCCTGATTGGTCCCTTGCTGGGTTGGTTCATCGACCGCTTCGGGTCTCAGTGGCTGATCAAGATTGGCATTGTGTTGTTTGGCATCGGGTTTATTTGCCTGAGCCAGATCGACACCCTCGCGGGCTTGTACGGCGCGGTGGTGGTGATTGCCATTGGCTCGTCCATGTGCGGCTACTTTCCCCTCAACTGCGCCATCATCCAGTGGTTTGAGAAAAAACGCGCACGCGCCATTTCGATGGTCGGTCTGGGCCTGGCCCTGGGAGGCATCTTTGTGCCCCTGGTGGCCTGGGGCATGGAGCAGTTTGGATGGAGAACCACCGCCCTGGCCTGCGGTGTGCTGGCCATCCTGGTGGGGTTTCCGCTCTCGATGATCTTTCGCCGTCGTCCCGAAGACCATGGCGATGTGGTAGATGGCCACGACCCTGCCGCCTCCGCCAACGCCCAGGCCCACGAACTCACGGCGAACGACGACCCGGGGTATGAATTCAGCGCACGCGAGGCCTTGCGCACGAGTTCGTTCTGGCTGGTCTCTGCCGGGCATGGGCTTGCATTGCTGGTGGTGTCGGCCGTGAACACGCATGCCATCAACCACATGCGCATCTCGCTGTCTTACACCGTGGCACAGGCGTCCTTCTTCATCACCCTGATGACCTTGGCGCAAGTGGCCGGCGTGCTGACGGGCGGCGTGATTGGCGACAAGGTGAACAAGACGCGGGTCTCGGCCCTGTGCATGCTCATGCATGCCAGTGGCTTGTTGATGCTGACCTATGCCACCGACTCGGTCTGGCTGGTGGGCTTTGCCCTGCTGCATGGTTTTGCCTGGGGTTTGCGGGGCCCCTTCATGCAAGCCATTCGTGCCGACTACTTTGGTCGCCGCTCGATTGGCATGATCCTGGGCCTGTCCGCTGTGATTGCCGCCATTGGCCAGGTGCTGGGGCCCATGTTGGCCGGTTTTCTGGGGGATATCACGGGAGACTACCTGCTGGGCTTCACCGTGCTGGCCTTGCTGGCCGGCACAGGCTTCCTCTCGTTCTGGTTGGCAAAACCGCCGCTGCCGCCCGCGCACACCTGAAAACCCACCCCGCACCTACAGGGTGGACTCGCCTTATCACCTTCAAGCGGTGCTTGGCTGCCGCATCCGCCACCACTGGGAAGCCACCGCGACGAGCACCATCGCCAGACCGCCCAGGTCCGTCCAGGATGAGGGATACACCAGGGCAAAGCCCGCGACGATCAACAAGGTGCGCTCCAGCGTCGTGGTCCTGAGCCAGGCCCAGCCCTGAAAACCTGCGGCGATCGCAGCAATGCCCAAGGCAGCCGTCAAGGTCACGGTGGCAATCGACCCCCAGGGTGCGGTGGCCAGTGCCTTGGTGGAGCCCATCAGCAACAGCCCCTGTCCACTGGGATCCAGCACAAACATGAATGGCAGCAAAAACGCGGGCACGGTGTACTTCCAGCACTGCAGGGTGGTCTTGTACGGATCTCCCCCCGTGATGGCTGCCGCTGCAAACGGAGACAAGGCTGTGGGGGGTGACACCTCCGAGAGCACCGCGTAGTAGAAGATGAACATGTGGGCCGCAAAATCCGGCACACCCAGCTTGGTCAGCGCAGGCGCGGCGATCACCGCACAGATGATGTAGGACGCCGTCACCGGCACGGCCAGTCCCACGATCCAGACCACCAAGGCCGAGTAAATGGCCGTCAACAGCAGAGAGCCCGCCGCATAGTCGATCACGATGGTGCTGAACTTCAGGCCCAAGCCGGTGAGTGTCACCACGCCCACGATGATGCCCGCACCCGCACACGTGGTCGCGACATTGAGCATGCCCACCGAACCGGCTTCCAGGGCTTTCATCAAGGGCATGGCCATGAATCGCTGACCCAGCCCGGACGATGGCCCTGAGAACAACTCACGAGGAATCAGGGCCGTGTCCGATCGCAACAGGCTGGTGATCAAGGACACCACCGTGGCCCAGAACACCGACAGCACAGGCGAGAAGCCCCACATCATGAAGGCGACGATGGAAATCAGCGAGAGGAAGTGGAACCAGTAGCGACGCGCGAGGTTCCACACCGTGTCCACGGCCTCGATGGCGCTGTCCTTCATGCCGTATTTGCGCGCATCAATCTCCACCATCAGGAACAGCGCCAGATAAAAAAGGACCGTGGGGATCACGGCCATGAGCAGCACGTCCAGGTAGGAGATCTTGAGGAACTCGGCGATCAGGAAAGCCGCTGCTCCCAGCACTGGCGGCGAGATGATGGCGCCCAGTCCACCCGCCGAGAGCAAGCCCCCCGCGGCGTTGCGCTCGTAGCCCACCTTGGCCAGCATGGGATAGGCCACGGCACCCAAGGTCACCGTGGTGGCCACCCCCGAGCCGGAGGGACCCCCGAGTAAAAAGGAGGACAACACCACCGTTCGACCCGCGCTCGAGGACTTGCCCCCCATCGCCGCAAACGAGAAATCGATGTAGAACTTGCCCGCCCCGGAGTACTGCAGGAAGGCCCCGAAGATGGTGAACAGGATGATGAGCGAGGCGGACACATCCACCGCGACCCCATAGATACCCTCCAGCGTCATGTAGAGCACACCCACCAGACGCCCCATCTCGTAGCCCTTGTGCGTCCAGGGCGCCGGCAGTATGGGTCCTGCCAGCGCATAGGCCATGAAGGCCAGAGTGATGACGGGCATCACCCAGCCATTGGTGCGCCGCATCCCCTCCAGCACCAGCACAATCAGACACACGCCAAAAAAGACATCGAGTGAATTGGGTAGCGTGTTGCGGTCGGTGAAATCGTCACCGCCTTGGATGAGGTACCAGACCACGGCCACAGACAGGGCTGCGGCGATCCAGTCCCACCACATGATGCGGTGGCGAAACCGGGTCGCGACGGGAAACATCAGAAAGCACAGGAACAGCACCATGCCAACATGCACCGGACGCAGCACCTGCGTGGGCACAATGGCATAGGCGGTGTACAAGTGGAACACCGACATGCCCACCGCCAGGCATGTGAGCACCAAGGCCATCCAGCCCTTGAACTTGTTGGCCGCGCCCTCCTCGGCTTCAATGAACTCTTCGGCCTTGGCGAGCGATGCCTGACTGACCTGGTGCTCGCTCAAGGCACCCGATGATTGCGCTGACGTCATGGAGCGATCTTGATGCCCTTCTCAGCATAGAAGCGGATGGCGCCCGGGTGAAAGGGAATGGGTGAGGCCGAGGCCTTCTGGCTGTCGAGCCTGAAATTGGAAGCTTCCTTGTGCACCGCGATCAGGTCGTCTTTCTTTTCAAACACCGTCTTCACGATGTTGTAGGCGGTCTTCTCATCGAGGTTTTCATGCGCCACCAGGATGTTCATCACGGTGGCCTGCTTGTTGTCAGCGTCCATGCCCTTGTAGATGCTCTTGTCAATCACGTCTTCAATGTAGAGGTTGCCGTATTTCTTGTTCATGGCCGCCACCGCCTCGGCATGGTCGATCATCTTGATTTTGGTGCCCGGGGTGTTGGCCAGGTCGGTCACCGCGGCCGTGGGAAGTCCACCCACCCAGAAGAAGGCATCGATCTTGCCGTCCTTGAGTGCATTGACCGATTCGGCCACGCTCAGGCGCTCGCGCTTCATGTCCTTGTCCTTGTCCAGGCCGACGGCCTCGATCAGGCGAAACGCCATCACCTCGGTGGCGCTGCCCGGCGCGCCGGTGGAGACGCGCTTGCCCTTGAGGTCGGACATCTTGCTCACGCCTTTGCCCTCGATACTCACCACATGCATGCGGTTGGGATACATCACCATCAGGGTTTTGAGCGGCACCTTGTTGCCATTGAATTTATCCACGCCTCGGAGGG
>RFTK01000107.1 GCA_009923505.1 Betaproteobacteria bacterium | reverse complement strand
CTGCATCGCGACTACTGGGACGCCGCGGAAGAGCTGTATGAAAAATTTCCCCTGGTGGGGCATATGATGCGCTGGCTCAAGCGCAGGGTCAATCACTGAGAGGAGCTTAACTTGGAACTGTTGTCATCGCCAGAAGCCTGGATCGCCTTTGCCACCCTCACCGCGTTGGAGTTGGTGCTGGGCATCGACAATGTGATTTTCATTTCCATCCTGGTGGACAAGCTGTCGGCGGACAAGCGCGAACTGGCTCGCAAGCTGGGCCTCTTCATGGCCATGTTCATGCGCATCGGCTTGCTGCTGGCCCTGGCCTGGATCGTGGGCCTGGTGGAGCCTTTGTTCACCCTTCGAGGACATGAGTTCTCGGGCCGTGACCTGATCTTGATCGCCGGGGGTATGTTCCTGCTGTGGAAGAGCACCACGGAAATCCATCAAAGTCTGGAAGGTGCCGAACACGGCACTGGGAGCTCCCACCAGGCTACGTTCTGGTCCATCATTGTCCAGATCATGGTGATCGATTTGGTGTTTTCGCTGGACTCCATCATCACCGCGGTGGGCATGGTCGATGAAGTGGAGGTCATGATCGCGGCCGTGGTGGTGTCGGTGGGTCTGATGATGGTATTTGCCAAAGGCATCAGCCACTTTGTCTCCGAGCATCCGTCCATCAAGATGCTGGCCTTGAGTTTTCTGGTGGTGGTGGGGGTGGTGCTGGTGGCCGAAGGCTTTGAACATCACATCCCCAAGGGCTACGTTTACTTTGCGATGGCATTCTCGGTCGGCGTGGAGATGCTCAACATCCGCTACAGGAAGAAGGCCAGTCGGGTGGGTGCCAGGTGAGTGAAGGCTGCTTGAAGAACCCGACAGGTGCGGGCATGACCTGCCCCAATAAATGAGACATTTGAGAACTGGAAAATTCTGGCGAAACTACCCCAAGGAGTTTTGCCATGAAGAAGTCCAAATTCACCGAAGAGAAGATCGCATTTGCATTGCACGCCCGCCCCCACGATCAGCAAACGGCCCCCGGGTTGAGGCGCCAGGCATTGAGCGGCCAGCGAGGGCACGGCAGCGGTACGACGATTCGTGGCGGTACTGACACGGAGTCATCCGAGAGCACCGCTCGAATACTCTCGGCCAGTGCCAGGTAGGGCAATGCCCGTGCGGTCCCCACGTGGCCCAGGGCTTGCGGGGTAGTGGTCATTGTGTGAAGATTATCCGGATAGAGGATGGGAACCCTGTGGGCAGGTTTGACGCGCAAGCTAGCAGATATGGGCCATAGCCAACGCTTTGCATATCCTCTCTGATTCCATCATGAGTTACTTCAAGATATACCCACGCAAAATGATGGTGGATGCAGCGGTCGGGCATTCCCACTCAGCCCGACTCTTCTTCCATCTGGAGCAATATGGCCGCGTGTATCACAACCAGATGTGCCCGGTGGAAATACGGCCAGACCCCGTAGCGAATGATCGATGGCAGATGGTGGTCCTGCAATCTGATATCCCGCTGCAAGAATTCGACCTGTTCATGACCTCGCTGAATGCTTATTTGTTCAGGGTTTTGAACTATGTCCCCAGCGGCCCTCGACCTGAAACACCCTTGTTACCGGAGGAATATTTTTTCCAGCCCGTGTTCTTTGATGCAATCGATGGGAACATACAGACCTTGTCAGCCCCTGACCCCGTCGAGCGGGAGGCGTGAGCGGTGCGCAGAAGACAGCACCACCCTTCACCACCGGGGTTTTGAGCTCTTCAGGGGCTTGAATGGCTGATCCGTCTCACCTGCAATGATTTCACCCCATCAAGCATCATGCCCTCTCTATGTATCCGTAGACTCAGTACGCTGAGCCTCAGCCTCTTCAGCTCCATTGCCATGGCCATTGAAGAACCCGCCTATGAAGTCCTTCGATCGGACGGCCCTTTCGAGATCAGGCGATATGCCCCCATGCTGGTGGCAGAAACCTGGGTGGATGGCGACATGGATGAAGCCTCGAACAAAGGATTTCGGCTGATTGCGAATTTCATATTTGGCAACAACCAGCGCCCCGACTCGGATCAAGCCGCCAAAATTGCCATGACTGCGCCTGTGACAGTTGAGCCTCAATCAACCGCCATGGCCAGCGCTGCGCCCATGACGCTCGAACCTCAATCTGCTGAGGCCGGTCTGGCGGCTGTCCAGCGCTGGCGCATTCATTTCGTGATGCCCCGCGCCTACACCCTGGCGAGCATTCCCAAGCCCAGAAACGAGGCGATACAGCTGCGCGAAATTCCCGCCAAGCTCTTTGCCGTGCACCGCTATTCGTGGCTGAACACGCAGGGGCGCGTTCAAGAAAAAATACAAGAGACCCTGCAATGGACGCAGCGCTCATCGCTGCAGGTCATCGGGTCCCCCCAACTGGCTCGGTACGACCCGCCCTGGACACTGCCGATGTTCAAACGCAATGAAATCATGGTTGAGATTTCTGCGCTCTGACAGTCGCGGAGTCAACCCGCTCCCGCGCAATCGCCGATACCCCACGGTTGTCCAGCGTCCATTGAATCGGCTGCGAGGCGACCTGGAGCGCGCAGCGACGAGTCATTTGTCCTGCAAGGCAACCAGGATCGCGTTGGATCAACGCCAGTGCCCACGAAGGCATGATGTCCATGGCCGACTGCAAGACCCATGTCATGAAAGGTTTGTCCAGGCCTTCAACGGGGTAGGACTCAACGACCCGGAGAATTTCCCTCGCCCTGTCGTCAAACTTGAGCGTCGCGCGATAAGCCAGTAATTCGGCTTGGGTCGATGCCCAGTCCTGCGGCAACTCAACCGCGCCCAGGAGATGCCCAACCCGCGTCATTTCAGCAATGTAGAGGTCACACGCCGGAGTGCTCAAGGGCGCACTCGACAGGTGCTGATACGCCGACAGAAACGAACTCACCTCAACGAGATGAACCCAGCGAACCAGGTCGGGTTCGTTGGCGACATAGGGCTGGCCCTGCTGATCAACACCGCGAATACCCGCGTGGATTGCGTTGACGCGGCGAATGGACTCCATCGCCAAGGCTTCTGCGCCATACGTGGTCGCAGCAACAAAATAGGCAGTTCGACCCAGACGACTTTTCAGGTTGTGTCGAAAATTCGAATGATCCCAGACCGCCGCCAAAGCACGCGGATGCAGGGCCTGGACGATCAACGAGGACAAACCGCCGACCATCATCGAGGTGAAATGGGCATGGACTCTCCACGCCATCGAGTCCGGACCGAAGAGCCCCGGGTCACCGGCGGGCGCACGAAAGTCGTCCAGGGACGACTCAGAGCCCGTCATGGATTGAACCCGGGCCCCGATCACGTCGAGCGCCAGATTTTTCAAACATTCCACTGATGTCATGCCCATTGAGAACGCCTTGGTTGAGTTCATCATAGCCACGCCAGCAGGCATCGAGCCATCCATTTAGTCGATAGACCAGAGACTTTTAATAAATATTTTGTATTAATATCCGATATACTCAAGGTTGGTGAAATTTGGAATTGACATTTTTAAATGTCAGTTCATAGTTACACATTGAAAGCCCAGACTTTTTCTGTGGTGAAAGCAATGGACAAGTCCTCCACTCAACTATCGATCAATCGCAATGAGCTGTTGAGCTTTGTCTTGCCCAATCAATACGCACAATGCTTTGACACCAGCCAGGTCCATCCCAAGTTCTCCCAAGAGATGATCCGACATCTGGCGGCAGATTCATTGGACTTTGACCCGCGAGCCTTCCATCAACTGGCTCGAACGTTGTTGCAGGAAAGCTTTGACATCGAGAGTTACATGACGCAAGTCGTGAGCGGCGCTGCGATGGTGTTGGGGGAATGGTGGGCCTGCGATCGCATTTCCATATCGGCCGTGCGCCTGGGGGCGAATCGTTTGACCGAACTCATTTATGAGTTGGCAGATCAGCGTGTGAAGTCGACTCAGAAACCTTTCAACCCCTATAAAGCCCTCATCGCAGCCCCCAAGGACAGTCAACATACCTTGGGAATCAACGTGGCTGCAGAAATTTTTCACCTCCATGGATGGGAAGTCACCTCCGGCCCTCTGCTGACCTTGGACATGGCTCCCGACATGCTCGCTGAAGAGCATTTTGATTTGCTGGGTGTGACCCTGTCACTCGATCGTGACTTGCTGATGGGGCACAAATACATTTCCCAATGCCGAAAGGTCAGTCGCAACAAAGATCTCGTGGTGGTCGTGGGGGGAACGCAGGCTTTTCTACGCCCCAACTTGGCGAAAGAAGTGAATGCCGACTTTGCAGCCACGAATGCCAGTCATGCTCAGGAATATGCCATGAGTTTGATGACACGCATCCGTACCCGCATGCAATTTGAGCAAGGCTAGTGCCCAACAGGCTCAACATGGCGGCTCCGCCTCAATAACCTGAATGAGAACTCAGGTTAATGACCGAAGGCGTTGAAGACTGGACAAACCACCCATAGAATAATTTTGTCTAGGACAAACAAAGGTTTTTCATGGATATTGTGACCGCACGCGAGGCTTTGCAGTTGCCCGAACGCACCCCGGCATCGGCACGCACCGTGTTTCGACTGCTCCAGCAACTGCGCCACGGATCTCTCACCATCAGTCTGCCCGACGGCAGCGTGCAAACCGTGGGCGATGGCCAAGGCCCCCACCTCAGCTTGCACCTGCACAACTGGCAACCCTTCAAGGCCGCCCTCAAGTCCGGTGACATTGGTTTTGCCGAGAGCTACATCGCCGGTGACTGGACCACCTCCAATCTCCCAGATCTCCTGCGCCTGCTCGCGGCCAACCGCCAGGCCCTGGACGATGTGATCCACGGTTCCTGGATCGGACGGCTCGCCTACCGCTTGCGCCATCTGCTCAACCGCAACACCCGCGGCAACAGCCGCAAAAACATTCACGCCCACTACGACCTGGGCAATGACTTCTACCGCCTCTGGCTGGACGGCACGATGAACTACTCATCCGGCCTCTTCCAGGGCAACCTGCAACAGGACATGCAGCAGGCCCAGCACGCCAAGGTGCGCCGCGCCTTGCACATGGCCGGTGTGCGGCGCGGCCACCGCGTGCTCGAAATCGGCTGTGGCTGGGGTGCCCTGGCCGAGAAGGCCACCCAGGAGTTTGGCGCTCACCTCACTGGCGTGACCCTGTCCACCGAACAACTGGCCTGGGCTCAGCAACGCCTGGCCTCGCAGGGCCTGTCAACGCAAGCCGATCTGCGGCTGCAAGACTACCGCGACATCCATGACGGCCCCTATGATGCCATCTGCTCCATTGAAATGCTGGAAGCCGTGGGGCAGGCCTACTGGCCCAACTACTTCCAAAGCCTCAGGCGTCTTCTCAAGCCCATGGGGCGGGCCTGCATCCAGAGCATCGTGATCCGCGATGACTTGTTTGACCGCTACATCCGCTCCACCGACTTCATCCAGCAGTACATCTTCCCAGGCGGCTGCCTGCCCTGCCCACGTGAGTTCAAGCGCGAGGCACACAGCGCAGGCCTCAAGGTCATCGACGAGTTTCACTTCGGGCGCGACTATGCCGAAACCTGTCGCCGCTGGCGCGCAGACTTCCTCGTGCGCAAGGAAGAGGTCCTCGCACTCGGGTTTGACGAGCGCTTCCTCCGCATCTGGGACTTCTACCTCGCCTATTGCGAGGCAGGCTTCGAAGCCGGGGATATCGATGTCGTTCAGTACACGCTCGCGGGCTGAATATTTTCTTGCTCTGCTAATGGCATTGGCGGTGCTGGGGCTCTCACCCACACCGAGTATGGCCCAGGCACGTGAACCAACGGTTGACACGACCCCTGCCAAGGCAGGGCCTCACCCTCTGCTGCCCGGCAGTCGGCTTACCGGAGAAGCCCTGCTTCGCTATTGGGGTCTGCGGATTTACCACGCGCGTTTATGGACTTTGCCATCTGTGCGGGCTGATCAAGTGGCCGACAACGCTTTGGTGCTCGAGCTCGAGTACCTGCGTGAACTCAAAGGCCGTGCAATTGCCGAACGATCGCTTGCCGAGATGCAGCGAGCTGGCCCGATCTCTGAACAGCAGTCCCAACAATGGTTGGCGCACATGCAACGTCTCTTCCCCGATGTTAAAAATGGCGATCGCTTGACGGGACAGCATCTTCCAGGGCAAGGGGCGAACTTTGTTTACAACGGCCAGCCCCTGGGTCGCGTGGATGACCCGGAATTTGCACGCCGCTTTTTTGGCATCTGGTTAGCACCCACCACCTCTCAGCCGGACATGCGGACGGCACTCCTGGGCCTGAGTCCCGCCCAAGAACGTTGAGACCCCACCCAAGGAATCACCATGTCTCCCCTGCTCACGACTTACCGGATTTTGTGCCTGCACGTGCTGGGCATTTTCACCGCCGCCACACTGCTGGTGGGATGCGCGAGTCCTGACGTGACCCGGTATGCCGCAGAGCGCCCCGCCTTGGAGCTCGACCAGTTTTTCAATGGCAAGATCATCGCTCACGGCATCTTCCAGAACCGAAGTGGCGAGGTGGTGCGCCGATTCACCGTCGACATGGATGGGAAATGGGAAGGCAACCAGGGTGTGCTGGACGAGCGCTTCACCTACTCGGACGGCAAGACCGAGCGCCGCATTTGGCGACTCACCAAATCCGCCGATGGCCGCTACAGCGGCACGGCCGATGACGTGGCAGGCGTGGCCAGCGGACGAACCGCCGGCAACGCCTTTCAATGGGCCTACACCCTCAAACTGCCGGTGGATGGCACTGTCTACGAGGTGCAGTTTGATGACTGGATGTACCTGATGGACGAGCGGGTCATGCTCAACCGCGCCACCATGAGCAAGTTTGGCATCCGACTGGGTGAGGTCACTCTCTCTTTCTACAAACAGACTCCATGAGCCTGAACCCTCCCATTCGCGACTGGCATGGCCAACGTGTCTGGTTGATTGGTGCGTCGACCGGGATCGGTCGGGCCTTGGCCATTCAGTTGCATGCACTGGGCGCACGGGTCGTGGTATCGGCAAGACACCGCGAGGCGCTGGAGTCCTTCGTGCTTGCGCACCCGGGCAGCACCGCGTTGCCGCTGGATGTCACCCACCAGGGGGCCGTTCAAGACGCTGCGCGCAACCTGCTGGCGCAGGGCCCGCTTGACCTGGTGTGCTACTGCGCTGGCTACTACCACCCCATGCGAGCCACCGCACTGGATCTCACCGACCTGTTGCGCCACCATGAGGTCAACACCGTGGGCGCGCTCTATGTTCTGGATGCTGTCCTGCCCAGCATGGTCAACCGACACCAAGGGCATCTCAGTCTCATCAGCAGCGTGGCCGGCTACCGAGGACTCCCCCTGGGACTGGCCTATGGCCCCACCAAGGCCGCGCTGATCAATTTGGCCGAAACCCTCTACCTGGATTTGCATGCCCAAGGTCTGGGCGTCAGCCTCATCAACCCGGGATTTGTGGATACCCCCCTCACCGCCCAGAACGAATTTCCCATGCCGGCCATCATCACCGCCGAAGAGGCGGCGAAGGCCATCGTGCAGGGTTGGACGCGCGGCGAGTTTGAAATCCACTTTCCCAAACGCTTCACCTGGGTGATGAAACTTCTGCGCCTGTTGCCCACCCGTTGGTACTTCGCTGCCATTCGCCGACTCACTCGACTCTGATTCCCACACCCACATGCCTTTGACCGTCCCCTGTACAGTACACGATGGGCACTGTTTAGGGCGTGATAAACACCCGCTTCACCTTCAGTCACCCGACCCTACGATGAACACTTCCAGCCCAGCGCTCCCTGACGAGGGAATTCCCGTTTCCGTCAAAATCCGTGAACGCATTCAGGCCTCGCGCAAACGCTTCCACGCCAACGACAACATCTCACAATTCATTGAACCGGGTGAAATGGAACAGTTGCTCGACGAAGTGTCCGACAAGATGGGGGGCGTGCTGCAAAGCTTGGTGATTGACACCGAGAGCGACCACAACACCGCCGACACGGCCCGGCGCGTGGCCAAGATGTACCTCCAGGAAGTGTTCAAAGGCCGATATGTGCCCGCGCCCGAGGTGACCGAATTTCCCAACGCCGAGCACCTCAATGAGTTGATGATCGTCGGCCCCATCACGGTGCGCAGTGCCTGCAGTCACCACTTCTGTCCGGTGATTGGAAAAATCTGGATCGGCGTGGTGCCCAACCAGCACACCAATGTGATTGGCCTGTCAAAATATGCCCGATTGGCCGAGTGGATCATGGGGCGACCCCAGATTCAGGAAGAGGCCGTGGTACAACTGGCCGACTTGATTCAACGCAAAACCCAGCCCGATGGTCTATCCATCGTCATGGAAGCCAGTCACTATTGCATGGGGTGGCGAGGGGTCAAGGACATGGACAGCAAAATGATCAATTCCGTGATGCGCGGCGCATTTCTGAAAGATGCCAACCTGCGTCGTGAATTTTTATCCTTGATTCCCACCAGGAGTTAACCCATGTTAGTTCGCCTGCTCTACGCCAGCCGCACCGTGGACTCTGGCACAGAGTCCATCAACGCCATCCTCTCGGCGTCTCGCCAGTTCAACCCGGTCCATGGCATCACCGGCATCCTGTGCTATGGAGGCGGTATCTTTCTGCAAGCCATTGAGGGAGGTCGTCAGGCGGTGAGTGACCTGTATGGCCACATCCAGAAAGACCCGCGTCACAAGGACGTGGTGCTCTTGCATTATGAGGAAATCACCGAGCGCCGCTTTGGGGGTTGGACCATGGGGCAAGTGGACGCTTCACACGTCAACACCAACATCCTGCTCAAATATTCCGAGCGTGCCGAACTCAACCCCTACAACGTCTCAGGCAAGGTATCGCTGGCCCTGCTGGAAGAGTTGATCGACACCGCCTCGATCATCGGTCGCGCTTGATCCTTCGTTCATGACCCTGTGATGGGGTCATGCGCTGTCCATGCTGTCGAACTGCAAGGCCGCGAGTTTGGCGTACAGCCCCCCTTGCTGAATCAACGACGGGTGGGTCCCCTGCTCCACCAATCGTCCGTGGTCCAACACCCAGATCACATCGGCCCGCATCACGGTGGCCAGGCGGTGGGCAATCACCAGGGTGGTGCGACCTTTCATGGCGGTCTGCAAGGCGGCTTGCACCATGCGCTCGCTGTGCGCATCCAGGGCACTGGTGGCTTCATCCAGCAACAGCAAGGGGGCGTTCTTGAGGATGGCGCGTGCGATGGCGAGGCGCTGTCGCTGACCGCCTGAGAGCCGGATACCACGATCCCCCAGATCGGTGAGATAGCCCTGGGGCAGTTGGTGGATGAACTCATCCGCATAGGCAGCTTGGGCAGCGGCCTCGACTTGCGCTGGCGTCGCATCCGGGGCACCGTAGCGAATGTTCTCGAGCACAGATCCCGAGAAGATCACCGGCTCCTGTGGAACCAGACTGATATGCCTGCGCAGATCCCGCGGATCCAAAGATTCAATGGGAACGCCATCGAGCAAGATGCGGCCCGCTTGTGGATCATAAAAGCGGGACAGCAGCGCAAAGAGGCTGCTCTTGCCCGCCCCACTGGGCCCGACCAGCGCAATCGTCTGCCCAGCCGTCACCTCCACGCTGAGTTGGTTCAACACGGCGCGATCCGGACGCGAGGGGTAGGCAAACACCAGATGTTCAATACGCACGCTGATCCCGTTGTCAGGCCAGCGCAGGGTTTGCGGACGGGCGGGCGGCTGAATCTCCGAGCGTGTCTGCAAGAGCTCCATCAATCGCTCGGTGGCACCGGCCGCTCGCAGCACATCCCCGTACACCTCACCCAGTACGCCCAAGGCGCTGCCCAACAACAGCACATAGACCAGCGTTTGCCCGAGCTCACCCGCGGTGGTGGTGCCGTCCCTGACAGACAAGGTGCCCAGGTACAGGCCCCAGAGCAAGACCACACTGGACGCGCCCATGATGAACAGCACCAGCAGCGCGCGTGCCCGGATACGGCTCAGGGACGTGCCCAGGGAACGCACGCTCATGGCTGTGAAGCGCTCGGCTTCACGTTGTTCGGCCACATAGCTCTGCACCACGGGGATAGCATTGAGCACTTCTGCGGCCACGGCGCTTGCATCGGCCTCTCGGTCCTGGCTGGCACGGGACAACCGCCGCACACGCCGGCCCAAGTAAACGCTGGGCAACACCACCGCCAGCAAGACCGTGGCCACCTTGAGCATCATCCAGGGGTTGGTCCAGACCAACATGATGAGCGCCCCGATGCCCATGACCAGATTGCGCAGACCCATCGAGAGCGAGGAGCCCACAACGGTGTGAATCAGGGTGGCATCCTGCCCCAACCGGGACAGCACCTCCCCGGCGTGGGTGGTTTCAAAGAACGCCGGGCTTTGCTCGATGACGTGGGCATAGACCCGTTGCCGAACATCCGCGGTGACGTGTTCGCCCAGCCAACTGACCGTGTAGTAGCGGGCAGCCGAGAAGATGGCCAGCACCAGGGCCACCGCCAGCAACTCAGCAAACCCCATCAGCAGTTGGTCGGAGGAGGCGCCCGTCGCCAGGCCTTCATCAATGAGCCGCCGCAAGGCCCACGGAAAAGCCAGGGTCGTGGCGGCCGCCATGAGCAGGAAAAAAAGCGCCATCGTCACTTGCCACCGATAAGGACGGACAAATGACCACAGTCTGCGCAATGAGGGCGCGGTTGAGGGGGAGGACATGGAAATAGGGCTGGAGCGTCACCGACAGACCGCAAGGCCTTGCGTCTTGTTCCATCTTACATGCACTCCCAGCAGGGAAATGGTGGCTCACGCGCACCGGCTGTCCTCACGCATGGCACACTGATTGTGCCGACTGTGCCGTTTGTGACTATCGGCTAGACCTCCTCCTGACACCCTCGCCTTCTCCACCATGACGACAGCTCCCTCACGCCGTGCACTTCCCCCCGCCCAGATCGAGCGCCACCTGGAACGCCTGTCCGCCTGGCGCTGGGACACCGCAGAGAACTGCATCGTGAAATCGTGGACGTTTGACAGCTTTCGCAACCTCATGGCGTGCCTCATGCAAATAGCAGAGATAGCCGAGCGACTCGACCATCACCCCCACATCACCACCTGCTACACCCA
>RFTK01000106.1 GCA_009923505.1 Betaproteobacteria bacterium | reverse complement strand
TTCATAGACATGAAACACACCGCAGATGTTGGGGCCCAGCACCTCTTCAAAGGACTTTTCAACCGACACGCCCCCCAGGTGCAGGATGGCATCGCAACCGGCCACCAGTTCGTCGACGGCGCGCTTGTCGGCCAGGTCACACGGCACCACTTCCTCCTGGGCTTGTGCTGCGGGCATCGGCGCGATATCAGACAGTCGCATGCTGTGGACGTGCGGCTTGAGCAGAGTGCGCATCTGCGTGCCCAGAGCGCCGGCGGCGCCGGTGATCAGCAAACGTTGAATGCGGGGTGTGGCAGCTTGTGTCATGGCGTCCTCAGTGGTTGCCCCAAACTTCCTGGGCGGTTTCAATGACCAGTCGCAATTTGTTGCGCTGAACTTCAACGGCAATATTGTTGCCGTGGACGGTGCTGGAGAAACCGCACTGCGGCGACAGCGCCAACTGCTCCAGCGGCGCATGACGGGCAGCCTCGTCAATGCGGCGCTTGAGGGTGTCCTTGGATTCCATCTCGCCAAACTTGGTGGTGACCAGACCCAGCACCACGATCTTGCCCTTGGGCAGGAATCGCAAGGGGCGGAAGTCGCCGCTGCGATCGTCGTCATACTCCAGGAAGTAGGCGTCGAGGTTCATGTTCGAGAGCAAGGCTTCGGCGACAGGTTCGTAGTTGCCGGCGGCAGCATGCGTGCTCTTGAAGTTGCCTCGGCACAGGTGCATGGCCAGGGTCATACCGGCGGGCTTGTGGGCGACCACCTTGTTGATGAAGTCGGCGTAGCGGTACGGCAGTTCATTGGGGTCGTCGCCACGCTGCCGAGCAGCCTCACGCATTTTTTCATCGCACAGGTAGGCCAGGTTGGTGTCGTCCATCTGCACATAGGTGCATCCCGCAGCCGCGAGTGAATGGAGCTCGTCACCATAGGCCTTCGCAACGTCGTCATAGAACGCCGGGTCGAGCTCGGGGTAGGCGGTTTTGCTGATACCGGCTCGGCCACCGCGAAAATGCAGCATGGTGGGCGAGGGGATGCTGACCTTGGGTGTGTGGCCCGCTGTCACGCAGTGCTTGAGAAACTCAAAGTCAGCCAACTGGATATTCTTGGCGTGACGGACTGTGTCGACCACACGGATGACGGGCGGTGCCAGCTCTTCGGTGCCATCGGGCTTCTTGATGGTGACCGGAATATCGGTTTTGACGCCGCCGAGTTGCTCCAGAAAATCAATGTGGAAATAGGTTCGTCGGAATTCGCCATCGGTGATGCTCTTCAAGCCCACGTCTTCCTGAAACTTGACGATCTCACGAATGGCCTGGTCTTCCACCGTGCGCAACTGCTCGGCCGTGATCTGGCCTTTGGCTTTTTGTGCACGCGCCTCCAGCAGGTATTGGGGGCGAAGAAAGCTGCCCACATGGTCGTAGCGGGCGGGCAGGGTGGTCAAGGACATGGGGCAACTCCAACGAATTTCGCCCAATGTTAGACCATCAGCAAGCGCCGTTGTACGGTGGGTACGGCATCTGGCTTAACATCCCCTCCCCAATTGTCGTCACACCTGAATGGATCGAATGATGAGTTCACCTGTTTCCACCGCGCCGCTTCTGGGCAGTACCCGCCGTCGCTTCTTGTTGGGTCTCAGTGGCAGTGTCTGTGCCCCCGGTGTCTGGTCGCAAGGTACTGCGGGGTCTTCAACTTTCCCCACCAAGGCATTGCGTATCGTGGTGCCTTTTGGGGCTGGTGGCGTCGCGGATCTGACGGTGCGTACCGTGTCCAAGCGCATGGCCGAGACCCTGGGGCAACCTGTGTTGGTGGACAACCGGCCGGGTGCCGGGGGGGTGGTGGCGGCCGACCTGGTGGCCAAAGCCGACCCCGATGGCCACACACTCTTGCTCATTTCCAATGGCACGGCGGTGAGTGCGGGCTTGATGAAGCAACTGCCCTATGACCCCCTGCGTGATTTCAAATCGGTGGGGTTGCTGGCCACCTTTGATATCGCGTTGGTGGTCCCGGTGGACAGCCGCTTTGCCAACCTGGGCCAGTTGCTGCAATGGGCCCGTGAGAACCCGGGTCGACTCAACATTGGCAGCATCAACATCGGCAGTACCCAACACCTCACGGCCGAATGGTTCAAGTTGGTTGCGGGCATTCAAGCCCAGGTGGTCCCCTTCAACGGCACCCCGGCTGTGTTGACTGCACTGCGCGGTGGGCAAGTCGATGTGGCGGTAGAAATACTTGGACCCGTGCTGCCGCAGTTGCGCGGCAAGGCGCTGCGCGCACTGGCTGTGACCAGTGAGCGTCGGGCCACGGCATTGCCCGATGTGCCGACAGCGCAAGAGCAGGGGCTCAAAGGGTTGCTGGCCTCGTCATGGAACGGCTTGGCCGTCCCTGCGCGCACGCCGACTGCTGCGATCGAGCGCTTGAATCGCGAGATCGTCGCCGCCTTGCAAACCCCCGCCGTGCGCCAGCAATTGCTGGATCTGAACCTTGAGCCTCAACCCGGCACGCCGGCGCAGGCCCACGCGTGGCTGCAGCAGGAAATTCGTGACTGGGGACAGGTGATAGAGCGCGCAGGTATACCCAAGCAGTAACCCGCCGTGAGCTGGCTAGTCCGATACTCAGGGTTTCTGCTCAGGCGGTTCGGCGGCTTGTGTGTTGACGGTGCGGGCCACCAGTTCGCGTGCCAACTCCAGTGAAGCCTTGTGGGTGCTGGTCATAGGGCGCCGAGCCGACCAGACCAGCATCAACTGGCTCATGATCTGCGGTTGTTGAATGCGGTGGGTGGTGAAGGCTTGCGTATCGGGAAAGTTGCTGAGCGTGTAGGCGGGCAACACGGCATAGCCCAGGCCTTCACGCACCAACTCCAGAATGGCATTCAGTCCATCAATTTCCAGCACGATGCGGGGTTTACGCTGGATGCGCTGCATCTCGGACTCGATCAGCAAGCGAAAGGCATTCGGGCGGCTGGGCGCAATCAAGGGCAGGTCGGCCAACGCGTTGAGGGTGACTGTGGGGGGCAGGGCTTCGGTCTTGCTCTTGCTGGAGGCCTGCCGACCCGCGATCAGGATCAAGGCCTCCTCATGCAGCAGGCTCATTTCCAGGTCGGGCGACGGGGCCGGGTTGTACAGCACGGCCAGATCCAGGCGGCCGGCACGGAGGCTTTCCACCATCAACAGCGAAAAGCCTTCGGTGAGGCTGAGTTGCGCCTTGGGCATGCGCTGGCGAAATTCGAAGGTCAGGGGGACGGTGATCAACTTGGAGAGGCTGGGCGGCAAGCCAATCGACACGCGCCCCGACAGTGCACCGCGCACCGCCTCGAGTTCCTCACGAGCCACCGCCACCTGGTGCAATATGCCACGGGCGTGCTCCAGCAAGACCCGACCGGCCTCGGTCAGGGTCACGCCGCGGCCATTGCGGGCCAGCAAGGATTGGTGCAACTCCACCTCCAACTGTCGGACATGGCGGCTTAACAAGGGCTGAGCCACCTGCTGTATCCCCGCCGCCCGGGTAAAGCTGCCCAGTTCGGCCACGCGAACAAACGATTCCAGCTGCTTGAGATCCATAAAATCCTCAATCAATTGAATAGCTATTGCCATGATATTCGATTATTGAATAACAGCTAGCATCCAAACTCCAGCCCGCGACGAGGGGGACCTTCCTAGAATTTGCCCATGCAACAAATCGCCATTCCCTGTCTCTTCATGCGAGGCGGCACCTCCAAAGGGCCGTTTTTCAATGAGGCCGATTTGCCCGCAGACACCACCGCGCGAGATCGGGTGTTGTTGGCGGCCATGGGGTCTCCGGACCGTCGTCAGATCGATGGTCTGGGCGGCGCTCACCCCCTGACCAGCAAGGTGGCCATCGTGCGCCGCAGTGCCCAACCCGGCGTGGACCTGGACTTCCTGTTTGCTCAGTTGCAGCCCGACAAGGACACCGTGGACACCACGCCCAACTGCGGCAACATGCTCGCCGGCGTGGTGCCCTTTGCCCTGGAGACGGGCCTGTTGCAGGCACAAGGCGACACCAGCACCTTTCGTGTGTTGACCCTCAACACCGACATGCAGTGCGACATCACGGTGCGCACGCCGCTGGGGCCGCAGGGGCGCTATGTGGAGTACGAGGGCGATGCCCGTATCGATGGTGCGCCGGGGTCGTCTGCGCCCATCACCATCAACTTTCTGGACACTGCGGGTTCGGTCTGTCCCAGCCTGTTGCCCACCGGTCAGGTGCTCGATCGCATTCGTGTGGAGCCCACGGCCGAACTGTCTGGCTTCGAACCGTTCGAAATTGACGTGACCTGCATTGACAATGGGATGCCGCTGGTGATGTTCCGCGCCAGCGACCTGGGCCGCACCGGGTACGAGAGCGTGGCCGAACTCAATGCCGACACCGACCTCAAGACCCGCATCGAGGCTTTGCGTCGCCAGATCTCGCCGCGCATGGGCCTGGGCGATGTCACCCACAAGAACTATCCCAAAATGACGCTGGTGGCCGCGCCCCGCGAGGGCGGCAGCCTCACCACCCGCAGCTTCATCCCGCATGTGTGCCACGATGCCATTGGCGTCTTGGCCGCCGTCACCGTGGCCACTGCCTGCGTACTGGACGGCTCGGTCACCCAGGGCCTGGCTGTCATGCCAGGTGGCCTGACCCAGACCGTGTCGGTCGAGCACCCCACGGGCGAGTTCAGTGTCGAGCTGGGGCTGGACCCCGCCAACCCGCAGAACGTGACCCGCGCTGCACTGCTTCGCACCGCGCGCTTGCTGATGCGCGGCGAGGTCATGGTGCCGGCTGCCACAGGGGCTGGTTGAGTCGCCGACACCTCAAACTCAACACTTTCAATTTCTCAAGCAGGAGACGGATTTCCATGAGCCAGCAACAGCCCCTCGTGATCGATGTGCACGGCCACTACACCACGGCCCCCAAATCGCTGGAGGCCTGGCGCAACCGACAGATTGCCGGCCTCTCCGACCCCGCGGCCAAACCCTCGCCGAGCGAACTCAGGATCAGCGACGACGAGCTGCGCGAGACCATCGAAACCAACCAGCTCAAGCTCATGAAAGAGCGGGGCAGCGACATCACCATCTTCAGCCCGCGTGCGAGCTTCATGGCGCACCACATCGGCGACTTTGAGGTGTCATCCACCTGGGCCGCTATCTGTAACGAGCTGTGCCATCGCGTGTCGCAGTTGTTCCCCCAGCACTTCATCGGCGCGGCCATGCTGCCGCAGTCACCGGGGGTGGATCCGCGCACCTGCATCCCCGAGTTGGAGCGTTGCGTCAAAGAGTATGGCTTTGTGGGCATCAACCTCAATCCGGATCCGTCTGGCGGTCACTGGACCAGCCCGCCGCTGTCGGATCGCCACTGGTACCCCATCTATGAAAAGATGGTGGAGTACGACATCCCTGCGATGATTCACGTCTCCACCAGCTGCAACGCCTGTTTTCACACCACGGGCGCGCATTACCTGAATGCCGACACCACGGCCTTCATGCAATGCCTGACCTCTGACTTGTTCAAGGACTTCCCCACGCTGAAGTTCCTGATTCCCCATGGCGGCGGTGCCGTGCCTTACCACTGGGGTCGGTTCCGCGGACTGGCCCAGGAGATGAAAAAGCCGTTGCTCGAAGAGCATCTGCTCAAAAACATTTTCTTTGATACCTGCGTGTACCACCAGCCTGGCATCAACTTACTCACCGAGGTGATTCCGGTGGAAAACATCCTCTTTGCCAGTGAGATGATTGGCGCTGTCCGCGGCATCGATCCGCGCACCGGTCACTACTACGACGACACCAAGCGCTATGTTCAGGCCACGGCCAACCTGAATGATGCCCAGCGCTACCAGGTGTTCGAAGGCAATGCGCGTCGCGTGTTTTCGCGTCTGGACACGACATTGAAGGCCCAGGGCCGCTGATGGGTGCGGGGCTTCACTGCTTCAGGAGAATCGACATGTATGAATTGGGTGTGGTCTACAGAAACATCGCGCGCGCCGATCGCGAGGTGACCGATCGACTGGCCGCGCTGGGGTCGGCCACGGTGCACGAAGCCATGGGTCGCGTGGGACTGATGAAACCTTATATGCGGCCCATCTATGCCGGAGCACAAGTCTCGGGGACAGCGGTGACCGTGCTGCTGCATCCCGGTGACAACTGGATGATGCATGTGGTGGCCGAGCAGATTCAACCCGGTGATATCGTGGTGGCTGCCATCACCGCCGAGTGCACCGATGGCTATTTTGGCGACTTGCTCGCCACTTCATTCAAAGCACGTGGGGCCCGCGCCCTGGTGATCGATGCGGGGGTGCGTGACGTCAAGACGCTGACCGAGATGGGTTTCCCTGTGTGGAGCAAGGCCATCAGCAGCAAGGGGACCATCAAGGCCACCATCGGGTCGGTCAACATCCCCGTGGTGTGCGCTGGCATGAGCGTGCAACCGGGTGATGTGATCGTGGCGGATGACGACGGCGTGGTGTGCGTACCCAAGGCCATGGCGGCCAAGACGCTGGAGACTGCGCTGGCGCGTGAGGCCAATGAGGGCGACAAGCGCAACAAACTGGCGTCCGGCGTGCTGGGCCTGGACATGTACAAGATGCGTGAGCCGCTCGAAAAAGCAGGCTTGCGCTACATCGATTGAGGGCAAGACGTTGACACACCATTCAAACGGGCAACCCCAGGCTACCGGACAAGCCCACGGGCGGGCTGACACGACGCGTCGTCAACTGCTGACCCGCGTGACTGCCGCGGTGACGTGGGCAGCAGGTGCCACGGTTGCGACGCGCTCGCAGGCGCAGGCCTACCCCACCAAGCCCATCAAGGTGGTGGTGGGCTATGCGCCGGGGGGCGCGGTGGACATCGTGGCCCGCACCCTCGGGCAAAGCTTGTCCGCCAGTCTGGGGCAACCGGTGGTGGTGGAGAACAAGCCCGGGGCTGGCACCAATATCGCGGTCAAATCGGTGATCACGGCGGAGCCCGATGGGTACACCCTGATGCTGGCAGCGAATGCCTTGGCGGCCAATATGGCGCTCTATCAACCAGCTCCGTTTGATGCCGAGCGCGATCTGGTGCCCGTGTCCTTGGTGGGGCGTGTGCCCGTGGTGCTGGCCACCAGCACGGCGTCAAACCTCACGAGTTTTGCCAGGTTTCTTGAAGTGGCCAAAGCCAAGTCGCCCGTGTTGTCGTTTGCCAGCCCGGGCAACGGATCCACGCCGCATCTGGCCATCGAACTCTTTGCGCGGGCAGCAGGCATTGATCTTCAGCACATTCCTTACCGCGGTGGCTCGCCGGCCATTACCGATGTGATCGGTGGACAAGTGCCCTTGGTGGCAGTCAATGCGTTGGAGGTGCAACCCCATGTGCGCAGTGGCAAACTGCGTGTGCTGGCGGTGCTGAGCCCCACGCGGACGGCGATTTTTCCAGAGACCCCCACCATCGCCGAGTCGGGTTTTCCGGGCTTTGAAGCCTCGGTGTGGTATGGCCTGGTGGCACCTGCCGCCACCCCCAAGGCCGTGGTCACCCGCTTGCACGCCGAGGTGCAAAAAGCCTTGCAAACCCGTGAAGTCCGTGAACGCATGACGGCTGTGGGCGGGGAGGTGGTGCCAGGTTCGTCTGAGCAATTTGGTGCCCTGATCCGAGCCGAACGGTTGCGCTACGACAAGCTGGTGCGCGACGCGCAGATCAAACCCGATTGACCCGAGCAGCACGTCGCGCTTCATCAAATCGCCATCTTGCACAGACACCTACGCTTACATCACATGAAGTTGGAATTGAACACCCCATGAGCGAATTCACCAAAACCCCTGGTTGGCTGGACTGGTACAACGGCCCGTCCACACCCCGTTTTCAAGTGCCTGCGGGCGCTGTCGATGCGCATTGCCATGTGTTTGGTCCGGGCGCTGAATTTCCCTATGCCCCCGAGCGCAAGTACACGCCCTGTGATGCGTCCAAACACCAACTGTTTGCCTTGCGCAACCATCTGGGATTTGCCCGCAATGTGGTGGTCCAGGCCACCTGCCACGGTGCAGACAACCGCGCCATGGTGGATGCCTTGCTGCATTCGCAAGGCAAGGCGCGCGGCGTGGCCACGGTACGGCGCAGTGTGAGCGATGCCGAGATTCAGGCCATGCACGACGCCGGTGTGCGCGGTGTGCGCTTCAACTTCGTCAAGCGTCTGGTGGACTTCACGCCCAAGGACGAGTTGATGGAGATTGCCAGTCGTATCGCGACATGGGGCTGGCATGTGGTGATTTATTTCGAAGCGGTGGACCTGCCCGAGTTGTGGGATTTCTTCACGGCACTGCCCACCACGGTGGTGGTGGACCACATGGGTCGACCCGATGTGAGCAAGCCCATCGATGGCCCCGAGTTTGAACTGTTCCTCAAGTTCATGCGCGAGCACCCTAACGTGTGGAGCAAGGTGTCCTGTCCCGAGCGCCTGTCGGTGACTGGGCCCAAGGCGCTGCAGGGCGAGCAGAATGCCTACCGCGACGTTGTACCCTTTGCCCGTCGCGTGGTCGAGCTGTTTCCGGACCGCGTGCTCTGGGGCACCGACTGGCCGCACCCCAATCTCAAAGACCACATGCCTGATGACGGCCTGCTGGTGGACTTCATCCCCCACATCGCGCCCACCGTCGACCTGCAGCGCCAACTGCTGGTGGACAATCCGATGCGCCTGTACTGGCCGGAAGAAGTCCAATAAACCCGTAGGCCTGAACAGCCACCTAGCCACCGAACAAACGGAACACCCATGGCCTTAGACAAACCCTACCAGGACGTGCCTGGCACGATCATCTTCGACGCTGACCAGTCGCGTCGCGGTTACTGGCTCAACCAGTTCTGCACCAGCCTGATGAAGGCCGAGAACCGTGCCCGCTTCAAGGCCGATGAGCGTGCCTATCTGGATGAATGGCCGATGACCGAAGAACAAAAACAGGCCGTGCTGGCCCGCGACCTCAACTGGTGCATGCGTACCGGTGGCAACATCTACTTCCTGGCGCGCATCGGGGCCACCGATGGCAAAAGCTTCCAGCAAATGGCAGGCTCCATGACGGGCATGACCGAGGAAGAGTACCGCAACATGATGATCAAGGGCGGCCGCTCGGTGGAGGGCAACCGCTTTCTGGGGGAAGACGGCGACGCTCAACCTCACCGTCAACCCCAAGGCGCCGCCGGTCGGGCTGCCAACAAGGAACGCTGAACATGGCACGCATCACCGCCTCCGTCTACACCTCCCACGTGCCCGCCATCGGCGCAGCCATGGACATGGGCAAGACCACCGAAGACTACTGGAAGCCTTTGTTTGCAGGCTATGACTTCTCCAAGCAATGGATGAAGGACAACAAGCCTGACGTGGTGTTCCTGGTTTACAACGACCACGCCACCGCCTTCAGCCTGGACGTGATCCCCACGTTTGCGATCGGCACGGCGGCCGAATACAAACCCGCCGATGAGGGCTGGGGCCCCCGTCCAGTGCCGGTGGTCAAGGGCCATCCGGAATTGGCCTCGCACATTGCGCACAGTGTGATCCAGCAGGACTTTGACCTCACCATCGTCAACAAGATGGATGTGGACCACGGTTTGACGGTGCCGCTGTCGCTGATGGTGGGCGAGCTCGACCCGGTCAAAGACGCCTGGCCCTGTCCGGTCATCCCGTTTGCGGTGAACGTGGTGCAATACCCACTGCCCAGTGGACAACGATGCTTCAACTTGGGGCAGGCCATTCGCAAAGCTGTGGAAAGTTACGACGAAGACCTCAAGGTGCACATCTGGGGCACGGGCGGCATGAGCCACCAGCTGCAGGGCGCGCGCGCCGGGCTGATCAACCGCGAGTGGGACAACGCCTGGCTGGACAAGCTCATCAACGACCCCGCAGCTTGTGCGCAAACGCCGCACATCGAGTACGTGCGCGAAGCAGGCAGCGAAGGCATTGAACTGGTGATGTGGCTGATTGCCCGGGGTGCCATGCCCGATGTGAGTCATGGAAAAGTCACGGGCAAGCTGCCCAAGGTCACGCACCGCTTCTACCATGTGCCCGCGTCCAACACGGCAGTGGGCCATGCCATTCTTGAGACTGCTTAAATTCTGGAGAACCCCATGAAACCCATCAAAGTTGCCCTGGCGGGCGCGGGTGCCTTCGGCATCAAACACCTGGACGGCATCAAGAACATCGATGGCGTCGAGGTCGTGTCCCTCATCAGCCGCGACCTGGGCAAAACCCAGGAAGTCGCGGCAAAGTACGGCATTGGCCATGTCACCACCGATCTGGCCGACAGTCTGGCCCTGCCCGAGGTCGACGCCGTGATCCTCTGTACCCCCACGCAAATGCACGCCTCACAAACCCTGGCTTGCCTCAAGGCCGGCAAGCATGTGCAGGTGGAAATCCCGCTGTGTGATGTGCTCAAGGAAGGCGAGGAAGTCCTGAAGGTGCAGCAGCAGACTGGCCTGGTCGCTATGTGCGGGCATACCCGTCGCTTCAACCCCAGCCACCAGTGGGTGCACAACAAAATCCAAGCGGGTGAATTCAACATCCAGCAAATGGATGTGCAAACCTACTTCTTTCGCCGCACCAACATGAACGCCTTGGGCCAGCCGCGCAGCTGGACCGATCACCTCCTGTGGCACCATGCGGCGCATACCGTCGACCTGTTCGCTTACCAGGCGGGCAGCCCGATCGTGAAAGCCAACGCGGTGCAAGGGCCCATCCATCCCGTGCTGGGCATTGCGATGGACATGAGCATCCAACTGAAGGCCGCCAACGGCGCCATCTGCACACTCTCGCTGTCCTTCAACAACGACGGGCCGCTGGGCACGTTCTTTCGCTACATTGGCGACACCGGCACCTACATCGCCCGTTATGACGATCTGTTCAATGGCAAGGAAGAAAAGATCGATGTGTCACAGGTGGATGTGTCGATGAACGGCATTGAATTGCAGGACCGCGAGTTCTTTGCGGCCATCCGCGAGGGCCGTGAGCCCAACTCCAGCATTGCACAGGTGTTGCCGTGTTATCAGGTGTTGCACCAATTGGAGCAGCAGTTGGCCTGATTGATCGGCTCGCCTCGCAAGAACGGCTGACACGCTGGAGGGCGAGTCAGCCGTTTTTTCATGGCGATAGCGTTGATGATGAGCGTCTCGACCCTGGGGTGGACGCGCAACGGGT
>RFTK01000105.1 GCA_009923505.1 Betaproteobacteria bacterium | reverse complement strand
CTTTGCTGCTCAGCGCATTCGTCAGCCATGTGTTTGCTCAACCGCAGCAGAAAGTGGTGTTTGGTACGGTCACTGCAGTCACCCCATCGTTGGGAGTGATTGTGGTGGCCAAGGCGCTGGGATTTTTTAAAGACGAAGGGTTAGACGTTGAGATTGTTGAATTCAACGGTACCGGCACCCTACTTCCGCAAATGACCGCGAAACGCGTGCAGGTGGGTTACCCCAACCCCGATGTACTGATGATTTCGCGTCAACCGGGTAAAGATCCGCTGCCGCTGAAGTTTTTTTATAACGCCGCCCCCAACCCCATGAAAATTGCCCTCCTGCTGGAGGAATTGGGACTGTCCTACGAGGCGATTCCTGTCGACACCCGCAAGGGCGAGCAATTTGCGCCCGATTTTTTGGCCGTCAACCCCAACGCCAAGGTACCCGCCGTGGTGGATGGCGCCGTCACGCTGTTTGACAGCAATGCCATCCTGCTGTTTCTGGCTGACCGTGCTCAACAATTTGTGGCCACCGATCTCGGCAGTCCGGAGCGAGCACAGATGCTGTCATGGTTGATGTTCATCGCCACCGGCATTGGTCCGTTCTCAGGCCAGTCGGTTCACTTTCGCCATGTGGCGCCAGAACCCAAGGACTATGCGCTCAACCGCTACGACTATGAAGCCAACCGCCACTGGGGGGTGATCGAGCAGCACCTGGCCCAACATGAATTCATGGTGGGCGGTCACTACAGCATCGTGGACATGGCATTTTGGGGTTGGGCCCGCATGGTGCCGTATGTGCTGGGCACCGGAGACGCCACCTGGGCGCACTACCCCCACGTCAAGCGACTGCTGGATCTCATCAACGCCAGGCCTGCCGCCCAGCGGGCCGAAGCCCTGAAAAGTCGACATGTGTTCAAGACTGAATTGGACACAGAAGCCCGCAAATTCCTGTATCCGCAAAACGAGCGCCTCGCCAAAGCCGGTTGAAGCGGCCACTTTCTCAGCGCTGGAGACTGCGCTTCTGAAGATATCCCGACACGCCTTGGGCTGACTAGAATCCCAGGGTATGGGTATCGTCATCGCTCTGGGGGTGTTAATCGGCGCCATCATGGGCATCATGGGCGCGGGCGGTGGCATTTTGGCGGTGCCAGTGCTGGTCGCGGGATTGCACTGGAGCATGCAACAAGCAGCACCCGTCGCCTTGGTGGCGGTCGCAGCCGGCGCCATGGTGGGAGCCTTAGACGGCTTCAAGCATCGACTCGTTCGCTACAAAGCCGCCCTCCTCATGGCAGTATGCGGCGTTCCCATGACCCACCTCGGCCAGCAATGGGCCCACGCGCTACCGCAGTACGTGCTCATGGGTAGCTTTGCCGCACTGATGCTGGTGGTGGCCCGGCGGTTTTTCCAGCAGGCTCAGCAGACATCGCACACCTCGGACGATGTGCTGGCACTGGCCTTCATCAGCGATGCAACCGGCAAATTCATCTGGACGCCTCTCACCGCGTTGGTGCTGGGCGGCATCGGACTGTTTACCGGTTTGATGACGGGCTTGCTCGGGGTGGGCGGTGGCTTTTTAATAGTACCCCTGATGCGACGATTCACCAACCTCGCACTGCCAGGCATTGTCGCCACCTCGTTATTTTTGATTTTCTTGGTGAGCACGGGGGGGGTGGTCAACGCGGTGAGGTCAGGGGTTGTGTTGCCTTGGTTTGAGACATCGGCTTTTATGGTGGCCATGGTGAGCGGTATGCTGACGGGCCGGCACCTTTCACGACGGCTGAATGCCAGGCAGGTGCAGTTGGGGTTTTCCTTGCTGCTGCTGGCCCTGTCTGTCTACATGATGTTCAAAGCTTGGAGCCACTTCAACACTTGAGTCCACACGCCACGCTTCAGCAGTGTCCCTAGACATCTTCAGTCTTGTGAGCTTGAAATGGCCGAAGCGCAAGCTGCATCGATGTTCTTAATTTGAGCGCTTTTGTACCAATATTGATGACTGCGTCTTGCTTCAACAATCCATGCAAACTTTTTGTAAAACGAATAACGAACACCTTAACGCTCGCCGTGAAATTGAATATGATGTTTCCGATGACGTGAGTACAATTTTGGGCTTACCTGGAAACCTATATGCTTTTTGATCATTGCGCTGAGTGCCAGTTGTGTTGTCGAATCGATGAAGGTTTTCCGCCCCTAGAAATCACCTTAAACAAATCAGAAAAACAAAACTTGGGGCGCTTGTGCATCACCAGCACCTGTAAGCACCTAAGTGCGCAAGGCTGCACTCTGGAAGACGACAAGCCATTTGGTTGTCAGCTCTACCCCTTGTCCTACAACCCCAAAACGCAGGATTTCTTTTTCGACGCGGCTTGTCCCTTGATGCCGGTTTACCGCCAGCAACTGCACGACCCCAACAGTGAAGCCTCCCATCACTTGTCCCGTATGACCGCGGTGATTCAGCAGCTTTCCCAAGATGAGCCGGCTTATCTGCGTCGGAATTTCAGGGTGGACTCTGACTACTTTGATATTCAACCCCTTCAGCCCGCTGCAGCCAAGAAGAGGGCCCATACATGACGGCTGAGATGTTGCATCGTCTGTCGAATCAAAGCTGGACCTCTGAAAATCTCTGCGTGGAGAGCTTTCACGAGCGTATTCCCTACTACACCTGCCGCTGGGATGCGTTGTGCCCTTACATCGACGTCAGTCCTGACATGCTGGCGATGGCGAAAAAACCGTTCATCGTTTACGCAGTGCCCCCTGACGGCCCCTATGGCGTTCCAATCAGCGACCGGTACGGACTGGTCAATGTGCAAGCGGCAGACTTCTGGACTGAACCACTGCGCGTGCACAAATTCAAAAAGCTGGACAAAGCCTTCAAGCGGTTTCATACCACTGAGCGTGTCATGCCTGGGAAGGACCTCACCCTGGAGGAATTGTTCGCCTTGGGCGGAGAACACTTCAGCGCCTACGAAATTCACGACAAGGAAGTGGCCGGGTTCATTGACTACGTCCAGGACCTGGATATCCTGATTGTTCAGGTGTACGCTGAGAACGGCGATCTGGTGTTGAGCGATGTGTCTGTCCTGTTGCCCGAGCGTGAACAGGTCTATGGCAGTTTCTGTCAATGGAATCTCACCTATAAAAATCGATCGCCCGGCATCTATGCCTGCTTGCTGGTGTCTCGCTGGGCTGCCCGCAACGGCTACCGCTATTACAACCTGGGTCCAGTGGGAGACTACGGTTACAAAATGCTGTTTGTGACGGACTTTGAACCCATCTACGCTATTGCACTCACCGATCCCGATCACCCGTTGGCGCAGGACACCACCTCACCCCTGCACACCGATTTCACGCCGGCGGTGTGGAATCAAATCTACCGATCGGTCACCGTCAACCCCGCCCTTCGTCAGACTCACTTGAAGACGTGGACGGCATTAAATTCGATGTCGTAGTCCATCAACAATTCCTCGCCTTTTTTGATAGCACGCAGGCTCACCAACTCGCCGTTTTTCTTGAATTTGACGTTGGGTGTCTTGGAGTGATTGAGGTACACCGACAAATTCGCCGCGTTCATTCCAATTCGAGGGATATGAACGTGTTCGTCATCGTAGTAACAGAACATCTTGATTTCACGGCGCACGCCAGGAGGCAATTTCTTGATCTCCTTGTGTGTAAACTTAATATCATCAAACCTCACCAGTGAGCGCAATGGCTCAACCCCCTTCGGAATTTGGCGGATGGCAAACACACCAATGCCATGCACCGCAGAAACGCCCAGGTGACAGTACACCCCCTGGCTCAGGTGTTCAAACAGTTGTTTCTTGGTCTTGGACATGATCCCTCGCGGAAAGCGGACTGACGGTGAGTCAACAGCACGTGGCCTGAAACAATCCTACACCTGAACGTGTTCTTCCGGTCACGGTACCGGCTGGCGCGGCTGTCAACGTTGCCCCCGAGACAGGCCCCCTCTACACCCTGGCCAAGCCCTGTGATACGCTCATCCCCACTTGCAAGGAGGTGCCTCTTGATACGCATGCTTGCCTTGGCCTTGACACTGTTGGCCGGGTGTTTCAGCCTCAGTTCCGCTGCCTGGTCTCAAGACTTCCCCAAGGGGTCCGTCAAAATCATTGTGCCCTTCCCCCCTGGCGGTCCCACCGACACCGTGGGTCGACTGCTGGCGCAAAAGCTGCAAGACATGTGGGGGCAGCCCGTGGTGCTGGACTACAAGCCTGGCGCAGGCACCACCATCGGCGCCGACTTTGTGGCCAAGTCCGCCCCGGACGGCACAACCCTGGGCATGGTCAACTCCTCATTTGCCGTCAACCCCAGTTTGCGCAAGAAGTTACCCTACGACACCCAACGCGATCTGGTGGGGGTGACGCAACTCTTCAACCTGCAACTGGCCATGGTGGCGCGGGCCGATGCGCCCTTCAACAACCTCAAGGAGTTGGTGGAATACGCCCGCAAGAAACCCGGGGGCCTCAACTACGGCACGCCTGGCCCCGGCAGCACCACCCACCTGGGTGGCGAATTGTTACAACGTGAAGCCGGCTTTTCGATGCAACATATCGGCATGAAAGGCAGTGCCCCGGCTCACACCGAACTGCTGGGAGGCCGACTCGACCTGGTGATCGACCCGTTCCTCTCGGTCTACCCGCATGTCCAGGCCGGCAAGATGAAGGTCATCGCCACCCTGGGGGACAAACGGGTGGCGGGCCATGCCTACCCCACGGTCGCCGAGTCGGTGCCCGGCTTCAGCGTGGGGGCCTTGCTGGGTTTCATTGCACCGGCGGGCACCCCCAAAGCCGTGTTGCAAAAAATTCAGACCGACACGGCGCGCGTCCTGAATTCCCCCGATGTCCAGCAACGGGCCCAGGACTTCGGCTTGCAAATGGTGGCCTCCAAGCCGGAGGAGTTCGACGCCTTCATCGCGGCCGAGATGCGCCGCTGGGCACGCATCATCAAGGATGCCAACATTGAACAAGAGTGACCGGAGTTCGCCATGAGTCTGACCTGCACCCCTCTTCACCCCGTCTTGGGTGCCCAAGCCCATGGCATCGACTTGACCCAGCCACTGTCTGCCCAGCAGGTCAGCGCGATCAACGCGGCCATGAACCAGTACGCGGTGTTGGTTTTCCGTGGTCAAGCGCTCACCGCTTCACAGCAAATCCATTGGATGAGCCACTTTGGTGAGATTGACATTGGACTCAAACGTGTGTTCAAGCGACCCGAGCGGCTGGGCGACGAACGGTTGATCGACATCTCCAATGTAAACGCCCAGGGTCAGGTGGATCGTCGCGACTCACCCAAAAACCTCTCTAACTTTGCCAACCAACTCTGGCACAGCGACAGTTCGTTCATGAAACCGCGCGCAGCCTATTCCCTGCTGCATTGCCTGATCACCCCAAGCTGGGGGGGCAATACCGAATTTGCCGATCTGCGCCATGCCTATGACACGCTGGACAAGCGCACGCGCCGGGATGCTGAAGGCTTACAGGCCGAACACTATGCGCTGCACACCCGCTTATTGCTGGGCGATGAGGCCTATACCGACGAGCAGAAAAAGGCCCTGGCTCCCGTGGTCTGGCCGTTGGTGGACACGCACCCGGGCTCAGGTCGCAAGCTGTTGTTTGTGGGCGCGCATGCCCGGCAAATCATCGGCTGGCCCACTGCCGAGAGTCGCATGTTCTTGCAGGATTTGTTGGAACATGCCACCCAGCACGACCACGTGTATGCACATGAGTGGCAACCGGGGGACACGGTGATCTGGGACAACCGCAGCACCCTGCACCGCGGTCGCCGTTATGACATCTCAGAGCGCCGCGAAATGCGTCGTACCACCATCAATGACGACGAGCATGCGCACCTGACCTGAGGCAGCTTGGCTCACTCCGGCTCAACGCCAGCTTCCTTGAAAATCTTGATCATCTGGGGCCCTTCAGCCCGCACCCGCTCCATCACCTGGGACGGTGTGCTGTGCTCGGTGTTCACGCCCAGACGTTTGTAGGTGTCCATCACCTCCGTGTGCTTGACCACCTTGGCCAACTCAGCATTGAGCCGCGTGATGATGTCTGAAGGCGTGCCTTTGGGGGCCAGCACCGACCACCAAACCCCCGCATTGAACCCGGGAACACCGGCTTCAACCATGGTCGGCAAGTCAGGTAGTGTGGCCGACCGCTCGGTCGAGGTAACCGCCAGAGCACGCAGCTTGCCGGCCTTGATCTGCGGTATCGCAGGCACCATGTCAGAAAACACGACTTGCAATTGTCCAGTCACCAGATCATTCACCGCCTGGATGGTGCCCTTGTACGGCACATGCACCATCTGGACGCCCACCGCGCTCATGTACATCTCACCACTGATGTGCGACTGAATCCCTTTGCCCCCCGAACCGAAATTGAGCTTACCGGGTTGAGACTTGGCCAATGCCGTCAATTCTGCGACCGTTCGAACCGGCACCGAGGGGTGCACCACCAAAACCTGTCCCGCTGAAGCCACAGTCGAAATGGGTGCGAAGTCCGTCAGCGGATCAAAGCTCATGCGTTTGTACAAATACGGGTTGTTCACCAGGGTGCTGCTGTTGGACAACACCAGGGTGTACCCATCGGGCGGGGCCTTGGCCACCAGCTCGTGGCCAATATTGCCCCCCGCGCCGGGCTTGTTGTCGACCGTCACGGGTTGGCCCAACCCCTCCCCCAGCTTCTGAGCGATCACGCGGGCCAACACGTCGCTGGTGCCACCCGGGGGAAAGGGGGCAACCAGCTTCACCGGTCGCTGCGGATAAGCGGTCTGGCTCCAAGCCGTCAGGGGCACAGACAGCGCCAGACACCACCACCCGAGGTGCCAGCGCCTCGCCAGTGCCACACGTGTCAATGTTTTGTTGCTCACAGCCATGGGGTGTCCTTCTTGATTGACGTTCAGGCCTTGGTCTTCAGCCCATCCAGAATGCGTTGCGGCGTGAGCGGTAGCTCGCGATAGCGCACCCCTGTGGCATCGAAGATGGCGTTGGCCAGGGCCGCGCCGGTCGGTCCTTGCGAGGCCTCGCCCGTACCCAGGAATGGCGCACCCGGGCGGTTGATCAGCACCACTTCGATGGGGGGCGCCTCGCTGAATCCCAGAATCGGATAGCTGGCCCAGTCGGTGGAAAGCACTTGCGTCTCGTCAAAATGCACCTGCTCTTTGAGGGTCCAGCTGAGCGACTGAATCAGGCCGCCCTCGATCTGGTTGGACACCCCGTCCGGGTTCACCAGATGCCCGCTGTCCGCGCTGGCCACTGCACGCACCACACGCACATGACCGCTGGCGGGGTTGACCTCCACCTCCAACGCCACTGCACAGTAGCCCGCAATGTTTTTGTAGCGCGCAAATGCGATGCCGCGTCCATACCCCGGGCGGCGTTGCCAGCGGTCCCACCCAAACGCCTTGGCGGATTCGGTCAAGGCATCGCGGCCGCGCGGGTCTTTCAGGAAGCGCAGGCGGTAGGCCAGTGGATCGACCCCACCCGCATGCGCCAGTTCGTCCATGAAGGATTCAATGGCAAACACATTGGCATACGCACCCAGCCCGCGATGCGAGGACACGCGCAAGGGCATTTGGGTGATGAAATGTGTCAACACCTGATGGCCGGGAAAGTCGTACAAGGCAATGCCGTTGCGGTCCGCCGCGTAGTTCGGCCCGCCAGCATTGCCAGGTACGGGTTGCTGAAACGGCGACTCGATGTACAGCGCCGATTGCAAATTGCCGGGCATGCCTTGCGGACGGGTGCCATGGGGCGTCGAGCGAATTTGGAAATCCCAGTCCAGCACATTGCCCTGGTTGTCCACCCCCGCCTGGACGTCGATCAACATGGCTGAACCGTAAGGCTCCCAGCGATGCTCTTGCTCACGCGTGTACTGCAGTTGGACGGGGCGACCGGGCACGGCCACCGCCAGCAACGCGGCATCGGCGGCGGCATCGTCGGCCATGTTGTGCCCATAACAGCCCGAGCCTTGGACGTGTTGCAAACGCACCTTGTCCAGCGGCATGCGCATCATGCCTGCAATGGCCTGTCGGGTCTCAAACACGGATTGGCTGTGGGTTTGAATCAACAACTCGCCGTCTCGCCAGGTGGCGATGGCCGCCGATGTGCCCAGGGATGCGTGCATCTGGTAGGGCCTGAAGTACGTGGCTTTGAGGGTTTTGGTGGCGGACTCTCCGCCCACGCGGGGTTGCCGCTTGGTTTCAATGAGTCGGCTGGGGGCCTGGCGCAGCCAGGTGGCCAAGTCAGCCTGCTTGGGCAAAGCACGGGGCACCTCCCAGGTGGCCACTTGCGACAGGGCTTGGGCCGCCGCTTGCGCCTGCTCGATGCGTTGGGCCACCACCCCCACAAAGCTGCCGTTGCGCACCACCTTGATCACCCCCGGCATACGCTCAACCGCCGCCGTGGGCAAGGTCTTGAGTGTGGCGCCATAGGTGGGTGGGCGCACCACTTGACCGTACACCATGCCAGGCATACGCATTTCCTGCACGAAGATGGACTTGCCCATCACCTTGTCGTGGATGTCCGGGCGCTGCACCGGGCGGCCGATGTAACGGTGTTCGGATGCAGGCTTGAGCGGCACTTGACCCGTGGCCTCACGCTCCAGGGCTTGGCCCACCAGAATGTCGCCGTAGCGCAATTGCGCCCCCCCGGGGGCCTTGATAACACCTTGCGAGACCTGCAGGGTCGACACCGGGTGGCCCAGTTTCTCGGCGGCCAGGGCAAGCAGAATACTGCGCACTTCCGCGCTGGCATGGCGAACTGCCGTTGCGCAATTGGGCATGGAGAAGGATCCCGCCGTCACGCCCTCGTTGGGCACCAGCGCGGTGTCACCGGAAATCACCTGAACCTGTTCAAAGTTCACGTCCATTTCATCGGCGCAAATTTGCTGCACGGCCGTGAGGATGCCCTGGCCCAATTCGACCTTACCCACCAGCAACGTGACCCGGTGGTCGGCTTCAATGCGCAACCAGGCACGCAACATCCGCGTGGAGTTGAGGTCACCCGGCAACCGGGCCGGTTGCTGCGACAGCGCAGTTTCCAGAGGAATGCCAAACGACAGGCTGAGGAAACCCGCAGCTTGCAACAATCGACGACGAGACAGTGGTGCGTTCATGTCAGCCTCCCTTGGCCGCGCGCATCACGGCTTTGACGATGCGGTTGTGGATGCCGCAGCGGCACAGATTGCCATCGAGCGCTGAGCGCACCTGGGCTTCGCTGGGGGAGGGGTTGCGATCGAGCAAGGCCTGGGCTTGCAGGATCATGCCCGAGGTGCAGAAGCCACATTGGGCCGCTTGCTCGTCGATGAAAGCTTGCTGGAGTCGATTTGGCCGGCCATCTCGTGACAAACCGGCCAGGGTGGTCACCGAACGCCCCACCGCACTCGAGGCGGGCGTCACGCACGAGCGCACCGGTTCACCGTTGATCAGCACGGTGCAGGTGCCACACTGGGCCTTGCCGCAACCGTATTTGGTGCCATTGACGGCGAAGTCTTGTGTCAACACCGCCAGCAAGGAGGTGTTGGGGTCGGTGGGCGTCTGCACGGGTTGCCCGTTCAAGTTGAAGTGGATGCTCATGGCGGCGGATCTTGATGAAGAAAAATCCACAGCGAGGGCATGACAGGACAACAGGCCTCTCACCTCGCTGCACGTGGTGAGGCCATGATCAAAGCCGGGGTGCAGTCTGTCAAGGAGGGTTTCACTCGAGTCCTGCCGCCTAAGTGATAGCAGCCCCAACGTCTGAATGGGGCGCCCGCACGAATCAGCGATACACCCCCTCCTCACCGGGCGGTCGTGACTTGAAGCGCTGATGCACCCAGTAGTACTGGCTGGGCATGGCGTCGATCATCTGTTCAAGGCGTCGGTTCATGGTGGCCGTGTCCGCCAAGGCGTCCCCTGTGGGGTAATTGTCCCAAGCGGGCAGCACCTCCACCTCATAGCCCTCTGGGGTCAGACGGGTGACCACCGGTACCACGGTGGCGCGACCGAGTTGAGCAAACCGCGAGAGTGACGGCACGGTGGCCGCCGGCACGCCATAAAACGGCACAAACACAGAGTCCTCCAGACCAAAATTCATGTCCGGCAGCAAGTAAAGCGCCTCGCCGTCACGCAAGGCGCTGATGATGGCCTTGACGCCCGCTTCGCGCCGAAACAAACGCACACGACCCCAGCGGCTGCGTCCTCGCTCCACCCAACGGTCCACCTGTTCGTTGGACTGCTGGGTGTAGATGGTGGTGAAGGCCCGATCGACCGACAAAGCCAGCAGGGTCCAACCCACATCGAGCCCCACAAAGTGGGGGGCAAAGATCACCACGGGTTGCTGCGCATTGCTCAACACCGACACGTCACCCCGCAGCCGCACCCGTCGGCGCACCAACTCGGGTGTGCCATGCCACAACCAGCTGCGGTCCAGCCAGGCCTGGGCAAACATGCGAAAGTGGTCGCGCACCCCCTGCGCACGTTGTGTCTCAGACCATTGAGGAAAACACAACGCCAGGTTGGTGCTGGCCACCCGTCGTCGGCTCGGCACACTGACATACAACAGCCAGCCAAGCGCTGCGCCCAAGGCACGCAGCACGGGCAGTGGAAGCCAGCGCAAGAGGCGCATCAGCCACAAGACCAGCGATGTCATGCGCTCACTCCGTCGAGTGCGCGGCTGGAGTGCTGCTGCCACACCTCAAGCATCTGAACGCTCCGCATGGATCCGGGTTGTGGTGGGCATACCCATCAATCATCCTGCCGTGGACGCTTGTGGCGTGCATAGCTCCACAAGTACTGTCCGGGGTTGGCTCGAACCAACGACTCCACCGCCTGGTTCATGGCGGTGGCAGCCATCTCCAACGACACCGAAGACCCCACAGGCATGGGGGGGTCCATCGGCTTCATGTGCAGCGTGAAGCGTCCGTTGGCTTCTCGCTCGCACCAGGCCATCAACACCAGAGCGCCGGTTTGCTGCACCAGGCGGGGCAGCAGGGTCATGGTGTAAGCGTCACGTCCCATCCAGGGGGCCCACACGCCCTGCCCGTCGGGTGGTACCTGATCCGGTAACACGGCGGTGTAGCCACCCCCCCGCAAGGTGCGCACCAACAAACGGATGCCGGCCATCGAGGTGGGGGCTGTCTCCAGCCAGGCCCGCCCCCGCGAATGCGTCACCAGCGGCACCAGCCAGGGCTTGCGGGGAGGACGAAACATC
>RFTK01000104.1 GCA_009923505.1 Betaproteobacteria bacterium | reverse complement strand
ACAATGTGATTGTTGGGCTTGGCACGGTCAAGCACAATACATGCGATGCCGCCGACCGAGAGTCAGAGCATGATTCAGGTCCCCCGATTCAAACAAGGAGACAACGATGGATAGCTTGCTGAACCGAAGAAGCCTGTTGCAACTGGGAACTGCCACGTTGGTCACCTCGCCCTGGTCGACGTCCTGGGCCGACCCTAACTGGCCTTCGAAACCCGTCAACCTGGTGGTGCCTTTTCCCGCTGGCGGTGGCACAGATGCGTTTGCCCGGCCGTTTTCAGGCCAGTTTGCCAAGCTCACTGGCAAGCAATTGGTGATCGACAACCGGGGCGGTGCCGGTGGCAACCTGGGGGCAGGTCTGGCCGCCAAGGCCCCGGCCGATGGCTACAACCTCTTCATGGGGGCGGTCCATCATTCCATCGCGCCCTCCATGTACCCCCGGCTCGACTACGACCTAGAAAAAGACTTTGTGCCCCTGGCCCTGATGGCGGTGGTGCCGCAGGTGCTGGTGGTCAATCCGCGCAAGTTGCCGGGCGACTTCAAGGCCTTCATGGAGGCCGTTCGCAAGGCGCCCGGCCAGTTCAACTACGGTTCGGCGGGCGGGGGGACCTCGCACCACCTGGCGGGCGAACTGTTCAAGATACAGACCAGGACATTCATCACCCACATTCCTTACCGTGGTGCAGGTCCCGCGTTGCAAGACCTGATTGCTGGCAACGTGGACATGATGTTCGACGGCTTGGGTTCGTCGGCGCAACACATCAAAGGCGGACGTGTGAAAGCCTTGATGGTGTCAGGGGCCAAACGCAACCCCGCCTTTCCCGATGTGCCTTGCGCTGCCGAGTTGGGGTTGCCCGATTACACCGTCACCACCTGGTATGGTCTGTGGGCGCCGAAAGGCACCCCCGCCGAGTTGCAGGCCCGCATCCTGGAAGAGGTCCGCCGAGCGGCCAACACGGACGAGATCAAGACCGCCTGGCAAGCCAACGGCGCTGAATTTCCCAACGTCACGGGAGCAGCCTTTGGCAGCTTCGTGAATGCCGAGATCCGCCGCTGGGCCTCGGTGGTCAAGGAGTCCGGCGCCAAGCTGGATTGAGTCCCTGGGTCTCTCTCGGACGATAGACCGCAGTCAGCGGTTGACGTAGTTTTTATTTGTTCCACCCTCACCACCGATGAAGAACGAGAACCTGTTTGCCGCCCTGCGCGGAGCCTTTCCGGCCCGTCTGGATGCCATTGCTGTCGAAACCGACAACGGCCTGTGCTACAGCTGGCGCGACCTCGAGCGTGCCAGCGCCATGATGGCCAATCTGCTCGAGCAGCTGGATATTCCGCCATCTTCGCGTATTGCGGTGCAGGTCGAAAAATCGGTCGAGGCGATGATTCTGTACCTCGCCACCTTGCGCGCTGGCCATGTGTTTTTGCCGCTCAACACCGCGTACCAAAGCGCCGAGATCGAGTACTTCATGGGCAACGCCGAGCCCGCTGTGGTGGTGTGCGCCGGCCGCAACTTTGGCTGGGTGAGCACCATCGCCTTCAAGGCCGGCACGCGCCATGTGTTCACGCTCAACGATGACCGCACAGGCACCTTGCTAGAGCGCGCGGCCGTGTGCAGTGACCGTCACACGCCTGCTGTGCGACGCGGCAGCGATCTGGCCGCCATCCTCTACACCAGTGGCACCACCGGGCGCAGCAAGGGCGCGATGCTCACGCACGACAACCTGTACAGCAACGCTGCCATGCTCAAGGACTACTGGGGCTGGGTGCCGGGTGATGTGCTGGTGCACGCCTTGCCGATCTTCCATGTCCATGGGTTGTTTGTCGCCATCCATGGAGCGCTGCTCAATGGCAGCAAGATGTTGTGGCACGCCAAGTTCGATCCCAAACGGGTCATCGATGATTTGCAGCGTGCCACGGTGTTCATGGGGGTCCCCACGCTGTATGTGCGCATGTTGGCCGAACCTTCCCTGAACAAGACGACCACGCGCCACATGCGGTTGTTCATCGCAGGCTCAGCGCCGTTGCTGATAGAAACCTTCCAGGCCTGGCAGGAGCGGACCGGTCACACCATCCTGGAGCGCTATGGCATGAGCGAAACCATCATGCTCAGCTCCAACCCCTACCGGGCTGACAGCCGTCACGGGGATCAGGCAGAGCGCCGCGGCGGCACGGTGGGCTTTCCGCTGCCCGGCGTCTCATTGCGGGTGGTGGATGACGCGGGCAACCCCTTGCCCGTGGATGAGATTGGCGGTATCCAGGTCAAGGGGCCCAATGTGTTTCCCGGCTACTGGCGCATGCCCGAGAAAACCGCCGAGGAGTTCACCGCAGATGGTTACTTCAAAACCGGTGACGTGGGCAAGGTGGATGCCCGTGACTATGTTGTGATTGTGGGACGTAGCAAGGACCTGATCATCAGCGGGGGCTACAACGTCTACCCGGCCGAGATCGAGGGCTACATCAATGAGATGGCTGGCGTGGCCGAAAGCGCCGTGGTGGGCGTGCCGCACCCCGACTTCGGCGAAGTGGGGGTGGCCGTGGTGATCCCCAAGCCAGCCGCGCAGCTCCAGGCTGACGGCATCATCGCCGAGCTCAAATCCAAACTGGCGAATTTCAAGATTCCCAAGCGATGCTTCGTGGTGAATGAGTTGCCGCGCAATGCCATGGGCAAGGTGCAAAAGAATTTACTACGCGATCAGCACAAGGGCTTGTTCGCGGGTCCCACGCAGTCACCCACATGAATTTTTTCAACACGATCATCGCGATACCCCTGGCACTGGGTACGACCTTGGCTCTCGCCTCCGGTGAAGAGACCTACAAAGCGGTGTGCGCCAACTGCCATGCCAAGGGGGTGGCCAACGCGCCCCCCTTGGGTGACAAGGCCAAGTGGGCCCCCTTGATTGCGGAAGGACAAGTGATTCTCACTGCCCATGGCTATGTGGGGGTGCGGGCCATGCCGCCCAAAGGGGGACAAGCCGATTTGTCGGTGCTAGGCTTTTCAGAGGCCTTGAATTACATGGTGAATCAGTCTGGCGGCAACTGGAAGACACCCAGTCCCAAGATCCTGAAAGACATTGAAGCGGAAATCGCGAGACGGCAGAAGGGCAAACGGGATTGATCCCTTCAAGGGCGAGGTCTCGCCTTGCCAGCGCCGGTGGTCACCAAGTGACCCGACCCTTCACCGCCTGCCCCAACCCAATCACCGCCATGGCGTAATAGCTGCTCCAGTTGTAGCGGGTGACCACATAAAAGTTGTCGGTGCCTGCCACATAGCTGTTGGGCGCATCGCCATTTTGAAGTTCCACCAAGGCATACGGGCCGGGGTGTTGCTGTGCCGATTCAGGCAGTTGTACGCCCTTGGCCTGCAGGGTCTCCAGGCTGAAGCTGGGCAGGATGTCGGGAGCCAGTAAGATGTCCATGTCCTGCTCGCTCACTTGCAACTGAATGGCGTGGTGGGTGGGCAGGCCAGTCTTCCAACCAAATGCCTTGAAGTAGCTGGCCACCGAGCCAATGGCGTCGACCGGGCTGTTCATCAGGTCGATTTGGCCGTCGCCATCAAAGTCCACCGCAAAGCGTGCCCAACTCGACGGCATGAACTGAGGCCAGCCCATGGCGCCCGCGTAACTGCCGCGCCATGAGCGTTTGGGATAACGCTTGAGTTGAACCAGAAAATGGCCGAGCTCGGCACGGAAAAAGTCGCGGCGCTCGCTCGCCCGCGGATGATCGGCGGGGAAGTCCAGGCTCAGGGTGGTCAACGCATCGAGAATGCGGTAGTTGCCCAGGTGTCGCCCATAGTAAGTCTCCACCCCAATGATGCCGACAATGATGTCAGCGGGCACGCCGTACTGCGCTTCAGCGCGCGACAACGCCTGGCGGTGCTCGCGCCAAAAGGCCAGCCCTGCTTCGATGCGTTTAGGTTCGATGAATCGATCGCGGTAAGCCGCCCAATTTTTACGTTGACCGGGAGCGGGGGGGAGCACCAGGCGAGGAATGCTTTGAATGTAGTGGGCTTGCGCCAGTTGCTGTCGTACCCAGGCTTTGGGCAGCGAATGCTGGGTGGCCAGGTGGTCGGCCAGTTCGCGCACATCGCTGCGCTGACCGTAGGCCGGTCCGCTGGGCGCTGAGTCACGGCGCGTGCCGGATTTGCTGGCATGCGCGTCGGGGACCCAACCAATGAGACCCGCGATGAGGGCCAACGAGGCGGCCAGTCGGCCGAGGCAACGATCTGAATAATTCACGACCTTGGCATGATATCAAGCCGGATAACAGCCTTAACCTTATGAGGTCGTGGCTGCGTGGTAAGCTAAAAAAATCATGTACAAGACCGGTTTTTACACGCACCCCGACTGCTGGCGTCATGACATGGGACAGGGGCATCCGGAGTGTCCGCAGCGTTTGGATGCCATTCGGGACCGGTTGATGGTCTCCGGCGTGAGCCTGGGGCTGACCGAGATGGAAGCGTCGGCGGCTTCGCTGTCTGATGTTGAGTTGGCGCATGACCGCCTGCACGTGGCAGCCCTGCGTGGCATGTCCGATCGACTGAGAGAGGAGTTGGCGGCCGGTGGCCCTGAGCACGCCGCCCTTGACCCGGACACCTTCATCAACGCCCATACCTGGGACGCGGCCCTGCAGTCGGCAGGCGCGGCCGTGGCGGCCACCGATGCGGTGATGGCCGGTGAGTTGCGCAACGCCTTTTGCGCCGTGCGCCCGCCCGGGCATCACGCGTCACGCGCCAAGGCCTCGGGGTTTTGTTTTTTCAACAACGTGGCCATTGCGGTCAAGCACGCGTTGGAGCGTCACGGCTTGCAGCGCGTGGCCGTGGTCGATTTTGATGTTCACCATGGCAATGGCACAGAGGACATCCTCTCGGGTGACGACCGCGTCTTGATGGTGAGTTTTTTTCAGCATCCCTTCTACCCCTATTCGGGTACCGAGCATCCTGCTTCCAATATGCTCAATGTGCCAGTGCCGGCCTATACCCGCGGCATGGAGATCCGCGGGTTGGTGGAGGATGTCTGGATGCCGCGTCTGCAAGCGCATCGACCCGAGATGATTTTTATCAGCGCCGGCTTTGACGCCCACCGTGAGGACGACATGGGTCAGCTGGGATTGGTCGAGAGCGACTATGCTTGGATCACGCAACGACTGGTCGAACTGGCCGATCGTCATGCCCAGGGCCGCATCGTGTCCTGCCTCGAAGGGGGGTACGCGCTCAGTGCCCTGGGACGCAGTGTCGAGGCGCATCTGCGCGTGCTGGCCGATCTGTGAACCGACTCATGGTTCACGGGCTGAGGGCAGCGTGGCTGAACAACCTGAAGGAGAGCCCCATTGAATGACTTGATGCAGTTGATGGACGATCTGCGACACCCGGGCGTGGTGCTGGAATGGTCGTTCTTGCTGGGCAGTTTGCTCCTGGCCTGGTTGTTCACGCGCGCGTTGCAGGGGCGTGTCAACGCTCGCTCCTCGGTGTGGCTGGGGGAGCGCCCGCTGCAGGGCTTGCTGTTTCCTGTGTGTGCGCTGTGTCTGGTGTACCTTTCTCGCGTGGTGCTGGTGCAGCAGCATGTGCCGGTGGCGGTGCTGCGCCTGGCTTTGCCGATGCTGGTGTCGCTGGTGGCGATCCGGTTCATGGCGCGCGTGCTCTCGGTGGCTTTTCCCGCGTCGTCGGTGGTCACCCTGATCGAACGCTTTGTGTCTTGGGTGGCCTGGCTGGCGGCGGTGCTGTGGATCGCCGGCTGGTTGCCGATGGTGCTGACCGAGTTGGAATCGGTTCGCATCCATTTCGGCAAATCGCACCTGGATTTGCGCACCCTGTTGGAGGGGCTGGTCTCGTCGTTGCTGGTGCTGGTGAGTGTCTTGTGGCTGTCTTCCACCATCGAGCATCGCCTGCTCTCGCATGCGGTGCAGGACTTGTCCATGCGCAAGGTGGCAGGCAATGCCCTGCGCGCTGTGCTGCTCTTTGTGGGCTTGTTGCTCTCGTTGTCTGCGGTGGGGGTCGATTTGACGGCGCTGTCGGTGCTGGGCGGTGCTATCGGGGTGGGCCTGGGCTTTGGCTTGCAAAAACTCGCGGCGAACTATGTGAGCGGGTTTGTGATTTTGCTGGAGCGGTCGTTGCGCATTGGCGACCATGTGAAAGTGGATGGTTTTGAAGGCAAGGTCACCGACATCAAGACCCGCTACACCTTGATCCGCGCCGTCAATGGCCGCGAATCTATCGTGCCCAATGAGTTGCTGATATCTCAGCGTGTGGAGAACCTTTCGCTGGCCGACCCCAGCATCTTGCTGACCTGCCAGGTGACCGTGGCGTATGGCAATGATGTGCCGCGCGTGCAGCACCTGTTGACGCAGGCGGCCTTGACGTGTCCGCGGGTGTTGCAAGACCCCGGGCCCGTGGCCCACTTGATGCAATTGGGGCAGGACGGCTTGGAGTTCACGCTGGCCTTCTGGATACGCGACCCCGACAATGGTCAGACCAATGTCCGCTCCAGCGTCAATATCGCCATCCTCGACGCTTTGCGGCTGGCTGCCATTGAGGTGCCTTACCCCAGCAGCAAGCAAGCGCTCGAGCGCTTGCCGCAAGTGCCCTGACGTTCACTTCATCAGAGAAGGCAACCACAGGCTGATGCCGGGGAACATCACCAAAAGCATCAGCATGAAGGCCATGATGGCGACAAAGGGCCAGCAACCTCTGAAAATCTGACCCAGGCTCACGCCGGGCAGCAGAGCGTTGAGCACAAACAGGTTCATGCCCACCGGCGGCGAGATCAAGCCGATCTGCACCACCATCACAATCAGGACGCCAAACCATACCGGGTCAAACCCCAGCGCCAGCACGATGGGGAAGAACAGCGGGATGGTCAGCAGCACCATGGTGAGTTCTTCCATCACGGTGCCCAAGACGATGTAGATCACCATCATGGCCACCACCACCATGCTGGGCGACAGACCCAGGTGGGTGATCCACTCCTTGAGGTCCATGGGCATGGTGGTGAAATTCACGAAGTTGGCAAATACCGAGGCGGCAATCAGCAACGTGAACAACATGGCGGTGGTGCGCGCCGATTCCACCAGCACCTCATAGAGTGATGTCAAGGTCAGGCGGCCTCGCGCCAATGCAAAGAAGAAGGCACCGGCCGCGCCGAAGCCCGCGCCTTCGGTGGCCGTGAAGATGCCACCGTAGATGCCTCCCAGCACAATCACCACCAACAGGGCCACGCCCCAGATGCCGCGTAACGCTTTCCAGCGTTCGGCCCAGGTGCTGCGTTTGCCGGCAGGGGCGTGTTCAGGATCGAGCGAGGTGATCACGCTGATGCCCACCATCATCAGGGCAGCCGTGGCCAAGCCGGGGATGACGCCAGCCGCAAACAGCTTGCCGATGTGGGTTTCGGTGATGATGCCGTAGATCACCATGATGGTGGAGGGCGGAATCATGATGCCCAGGGTGCCGCCCGCAGCCATCACCCCGGTGGACAACGAGTCGCTGTAGCCCAGTTTTTTCATCGACGGGTAGGCCACCTTGCTCATGGTGGCGGCGGTGGCAATCGATGAGCCACAGATAGCGCCAAAGCCGGCGCAGGCAGCCACGGTGGCATGCGCCAGGCCACCACGAAAATGGCCGATGAAGGCATAGGCGGCTTGAAACAGTTCATGGGCCAGGCCGGCACGGGCGACAAAGTTGCCCATCAGGATGAACAGCGGGATGACGGACAAGGTGTAGGCGAAGCCGGTTTCGTATACGACTTGTGCCGTGCTGGCCAGGGCGGGCTCCCACCCCCGAACATAGGTAATGCCGGCCAGGCCAACCACGCCCATGGACATGGCCAGTGGCACGCGCAACAAGGCCAGCGCAAAAATGGCGGCGAATCCGAGCAGGGTCTCAATCACAGTGCAGCTCCTTCGCCTTCTTGCAGCGCTTGGGGCGGGCGAACGATCTGCGCCAGGTGCACCAGGCCGGTGACACCGCAGAGTACGCTCATGCCGTAGATGAACGGTGCCTTGAGTATGTGAAGCTGGGCGGTGGTTTCGCCCGTTTCGGTGAACTGCACGCCGGTTTTCCACATCAGCCACATCAGACCCAGCATCAAACAGCCACACAGCAGGTTGACCAGCACGCCTTGTAGCCGCAGGAACCAGGCGGGCCAGATGCTGTCGAGCGAATCAAACACCACATGCTCGCCCCGGCGAGATACCAAGGGCAGTGAAGCAAAGATGACGACCACCATCAAGAGTTCCGTCAATTCCAGTGAGCCGGTGATGGAGCGCGACATCAGTTTCCGGCCACCCACATCAAAGAAGGTCAGCGTCATGATGGCGAACAAAGCCAAGGCACAGAGCAGGCTGCAGAGTTTTTCAAGCAGGGTGTTCAAAAGCAGACCTTTCGATCCTGAATCGGCAGGGACAGGATGGTTCAGCGATGGGTCAGAACTATACGCCGTTAGCAGACAAACAAAACGGCCTCAAGAGGCCGTTGTGTTGGAACGGGCTGGCGCTTATTTTTCCAGCTTGGCAATTTCGGCGCGGAAGTCGGCGAGCACCTTGGCCGCATTCTTCAAGCCCTTGGCCTCAGCGTCCTTCACCCACTTGGTTTCCAGGGGGGCGGTCTTGGCTTTGACATCGGCCACAAACTTGGCATCGGCCTTGGTGACCACCACGTTGTTGGCTTGCATCAGGGCGTAGGCACGGCGGTCCACGTTGTCCCATCCACGTCCAAACAAACGAGCAACAAATTCACCCGACACCGAGTCGATGATTTTCTTCTCCTCCGGGCCCAGTTTGTCGTATTTGGCCGGGTTCATCATGAACACGAAGCTGGTGTTGTACAGGCCGCCGGGGAAAGTGGTGGCATGGCGAATGATCTTTTCGATTCTGAACGACTCGGTCGATTCGGCCGGGAACAAGGTGCCGTCCATCACGCCGCCCGACAACAGCTCGTACGAGTCGGGTGCAGGCTTGAGCGTGACGTTCATGTTCAGGCTCTTGGATATCTCGTTGACCATGCCACCGCCCACACGGAACTTGAGGCTGGCCAGATCGTCCACCTTGGTGATGGCTTGCTTGGTGTTGAAGATGATGCCAGGCCCGTGCGTGAAGAAGGACAACACTTTCACACCCTGGTGTTCAGCGGTGAATTCGGGGTGCTTGGACGCAATGCGGTTGTATGCCACAGACAGCGTTTCGGCGCTGTTGCCCAGGAAGGGCAGCTCGGTCATCTGAGTCAACACGAAGCGGCCGGGGGTGTAGCCGTGCACGGTGAAGGACAGGTCGAGCACGCCGCTCTTGACTGCGTCGTAGGTGCCCGGTGCAGCCGTGGGAGCGCGAGGCAGGATGTTGCACTTGACCTTGCCGTTGGTGCGCTGTTCGACGGTTTCGCACCACTCCTTCTGGGCCAGCGACAGGGTATGGGTGGGGCCCACCCAACTGGAGGTGGTGAGGACGGTTTGGGCTTGGGCGGACACGCCAAAGAAGGCGGATGCAGCCAGGGCAAGAGTGAGGCGTTTCATGAAAGCTCCGAACTGAGATGAGCAACTGTAACCCGTGAGAATCCTGGGATCTCTCATGGGTTACCCGAATTAACCGACCGATCGGTTTGTCAATGGTCTGTGCGGGCCTCCAGAGGGCCTGCCGGCCCCCCTGCGAGCGCGAAATGGGGCGCGAAGCGCATTAAGATGCGGTGTTGAAGTGGAAATCCTTGGGCCTATTCAAGGCAGGACAAATCTCCTACAATTGACGTTTACGTAAACGTCAATTGTCAACTTTTCGATAACTCTGGAGCAATCCCATGAAGGTCTTGGTACCTGTCAAGCGCGTGGTGGACTACAACGTCAAGGTCCGCGTGAAGTCGGACAACACGGGGGTGGACATCGCCAACGTGAAGATGAGCATGAACCCCTTTGACGAAATTGCGGTGGAAGAGGCCGTGCGCTTGAAAGAGAAGGGCGTTGCCACCGAGGTGATCGCGGTGTCGTGTGGCGTGACCGCCTGCCAGGAAACCTTACGCACCGCCATGGCCATTGGTGCTGACCGCGCCATCCTGGTGGAGACCACCGAAGAACTCCAGCCCCTGGCCGTGGCCAAGCTGCTCAAGGCCCTGGTGGACAAGGAGCAACCGGGCCTGGTCATTCTGGGCAAGCAAGCCATTGATGACGACTGCAACCAGACCGGCCAGATGCTGGCGGCGCTGGCCGATCTGCCGCAAGCCACGTTTGCCTCCAAGGTCGAAGTGGCCGACGGCAAGGCGCGCGTCACCCGCGAGGTCGATGGTGGCCTGGAAACCCTCTCCATGAGCCTGCCGGCCATCGTCACCACCGACTTACGCCTGAATGAGCCGCGCTATGTCACGCTGCCCAACATCATGAAGGCCAAGAAGAAGCAACTCGACGTGGTCAAGCCCGAAGAGCTGGGCGTGGACGTCACACCCCGCATCAAGACCCTCAAAGTGACCGAGCCGCCCAAGGGGTGAGGTGCACGTGCTGGTGGCGGGCCACAACGCGGCAGGGGCGGCCCAAGCGGCCACCCAAGTCGCCGGTGTGGCCAAGGTGCTGCACGCCGACTCGGCAGCCCTGGCCCACAACCTGGCCGAGAACGTCGCCGCCCAGGTGCTGGCTGTGGCCAGCGGGTACACCCACATCCTGTTTGCTGCCACGGCCGGTGGCAAGAACGTGGCGCCCCGCGTGGCGGCCAAACTCGATGTGGCGCAGATCAGCGACATCACCCGGGTTGAGAGCGCCGACACCTTCGAGCGCCCCATCTACGCTGGCAACGCCATGGCCACGGTGCAGTCCACCGATGCGGTCAAGGTGATCACGGTGCGCACCACCGGCTTTGATGCGGCGGCGGCCACCGGTGGCAGCGCGTCCGTGCAAACCCTCTCGGCGGCCGCTGACGCGGGCAAGTCGCACTTTGAGGGCAGCGAGATCGCCAAGAACGACCGCCCCGAACTCACCGCGGCCAAGATCATCGTGTCCGGTGGGCGTGCGCTGGGCAGTTCGGAGAAATTCGGCGAAGTCATGACGCCCCTGGCCGACAAGCTGGGCGCGGCCATTGGCGCGAGCCGCGCGGCGGTGGACGCAGGCTATGCGCCCAACGACCTGCAAGTGGGGCAGACGGGCAAGATTGTGGCGCCGCAGTTGTACGTGGCCTGCGGCATCAGCGGTGCCATCCAGCACCTGGCCGGCATGAAGGACTCCAAGGTGATCGTGGCGATCAACAAGGACCCCGAAGCCCCGATCTTCAGCGTCGCCGACTTCGGCCTCGAGGCCGATTT
>RFTK01000103.1 GCA_009923505.1 Betaproteobacteria bacterium | reverse complement strand
CTGGATCGCTGCATCCAGCGCCACTAACACATGAGTCGGGGGGGTGAATCGCCATTGCCCCGTTTTTTCCATGTACACCTGCTGATCGTATAAATCCATCGCCAAGGATGTACTGTTGCCCTCGCAGGCAGGCAGTATGTCGCGTCGGATGAAGACAAAGCCCATGCCAGGAACGCCTTCCAGGCATTTACCGCTGGCTGCAATGAGCGCGTCAAACTGCACCTGCCGAGCGTCGATCTCCAGGGCGGCAAATGAACTCATGGCGTCCACGATCAGTCCTTTGCCATGACGTTTGCAGGTATCGGCAATCGCTGTCAGGGGGTTCAATACCCCTGCGCCCGTTTCGCAATGGATCATCACCACGTGGGTGATGCTCGGGTCTTGCTGCAATTGCCGATCCAGCGCGGCAGCTGACACCGCGCTGGCTTCATCAAAGGGCGCCAGTGTGGTGCGTCGACCCATAAGCGTGGAAAGTTTGGCAGCCCGTTTGCAGTAGGCCCCGTTGTCCAGCACCAGGATGTGGCCATCCCGTGGGACAACCGTGGTGACGGCGGCTTCGACGCTGAAAGTGCCACTGCCTTGCAATGGAACCACCACATGGCTGTCATGTCCATGAATGATGTCAAGCAAATGGCGGCGCACCCGGGATGTCACCTCGATGAAGTCGCTGTCCCACGATCCCCAGTCCCGCAGCATGGCCAGTTTGGTGCGCAAGGACGTGGTGAGTGGGCCGGGGGTCAGTAAAACGGCTTCGCGGTGGGATTTCATAGGCTGAAGTGGACCGATGTGTCGTGGGGTGTGCGAAGGAGCAGGGGGCAGATCCGGACATTGGACTAGAAGCTACCTTCTCTGTCAATTTTGTAGATTGTTGACAATTTCCTGGATTGTGCTTCAATGGGCCTCATGATCAATGCCGCACACGCTGTTCTTGAGCCGGGTCAACCCACCATTGACATGCTGCAAAAAAGCTCACTGACGGGCGCGGTCCAGCAGGAAATCAGGCGGCTGATTCAATCGGGTGAGCTTGGCCCGGGTGACAAGCTGTCAGAGGCCGTGCTGGCTGAGCGTCTGGGCGTATCGCGTGGCCCAGTTCGGGAGGCCTTCCGAGTGCTGGAGGAAGCTGGCTTGGTGCAGCTGGAAAAAAACAGAGGCGTATTTGTCCGACAAGTGCCGCTGGATGAAGCTCTGGAGATATTCGAGCTTCGAGCCATGATGGAGGCTCACGTGGGCGCCACGCTGGCAGCCAACGCCAGCGACGAGCAACTCGCTGTCTTGCAAGCCATGATTGACCGCATGGAGGAGGCCGTTCTCCAGCAGGATCAGGCCCGGTACTACACCCTGAATGTCGGATTCCACGAAACCATGGTGTCGTTCGCGGGCAATAAAAAACTGTTGTCCCTGTACCGCCGACTGACTCGGGAGTTGGAGCTGTTTCGCCGACGCAACCTGACCGAACCCGCCTTGTTGCTGTCCTCCATCAACGAACACCGATCCATGCTCACGACGATCAAAAGTCGCCAGGGTCCCCAGGCCGCCGAGGCTCTGCGTCAACACGTGTTGATGAGTCGGGAGCGAACCATTCGCAATTATTTGAAGCATGAACAGACCCCTTTGCCTGAAAGCAGCAAGACATGAGCATTGAAGTCAATCAACGTCAGTATCCTCTTCCCCGTCAACCGGTGGTGGTGGTTTGTGTGGATGGTTGTGAGCCCGATTACCTGGGACAGGCGGTGGCCACTGGCTACATGCCCTGGATGAAACAGGTGCTGACCCAGGGCACTGGCCTGATTGCCGATTGTGTGGTGCCCACATTCACCAACCCCAACAATTTGTCGATCGTGACCGGGGCTCCACCCAGCGTGCATGGCATTTGTGGCAATTACCTGTATGACAGCGCCAACGATGTCGAGGTCATGATGAATGACCCCAAATGGTTGCGTGCACCGTCGATCCTGGCCGCCTTGTCCAACGCCGGCAAGCAGGTCGCTGTGGTCACTGCCAAGGACAAGTTGCGGCAGTTGTTGGGACACCAGATGACAGGCATTTGCTTTTCAGCTGAAAAAGCCGATAAAACCACGCTTGCCGAGCACGGCATCGAGGGGGTGCTGAGCAAGGTGGGCAAGCCCTTGCCCAGTGTGTACAGCGCGGATCTGTCTGAATTTGTGTTTGCCGCCGGTGTCTGGCTCATGCGACACCAGCAGCCCGATGTGATGTATCTCTCCACCACGGATTACATCCAGCACAAATACGCGCCTGGGACGGAGGGCGCCAACAGCTTTTACGCCATGATGGACGGCTACATGCAGCAACTGCATGACATGGGCTGTGTGATTGCCCTGACAGCCGACCATGGCATGAATGCCAAGGTTGGCATGGATGGACAGCCGCAGGTCATCTACTTGCAAGACTGGTTCGATGCCTGGTTGGGCGTTGGGCAATCGCGCGTGATCTTGCCCATCACGGACCCTTATGTCGTTCACCATGGCGCGTTGGGCTCTTTTGCCACGGTTTATTTGCCTTCCGAGACACAGGCATCACAGGCGCAGCAGCGCTTGCAACAAGAGCCGGGTATCGAGGCCGTCTACACCCGCGAGGAGGCGGCTCGGCATTTTGAGTTGCCACCCGATCGCATTGGTGACTTGGTGGTGGTATCAGAGCGGTCCACCGTCATGGGAACCTCACAAGCCAAACATGACCTCTCAGGTTTGGATGCTCCATTGCGATCGCATGGCGGGGTCAGCGAGCAACGAGTTCCCTTGATTGTCAATCGGCCGATTGCTGGCCTGGACAGGAAGCGACGCTGGCGAAATTTCGATGCATTCGAACTCGCCTTGCAGTCAGCGCAATAGGCCCAGATCACCTTGCATTCATTCATAGGTCAAGACGCATGAGCGATATTGCAGCTTTTATTCGTGATCATCAGCTTGACGCCATGCGTCTGGCAGGGCGAAAAGTCGGGGCGGGCCGTGATCGGTGCATCGAGGTGTTCAACCCGTATTCTGAAGAACTCCTGGGCACGATTCCCAAAGCCACGCTTGAAGAAGTTCGCAGGGCCTACGAGCAGGCGCATGCGTATCACCCGACACTGACCCGATTTGAGCGGGCTGCCATTCTGAACAGAACGGCGGCATTGGCCCGTGATCGACTCCAGGACATTGCCCATTTGATCAGCGCCGAGTCTGGGTTGTGTATGAAGGATGCCGTCTACGAGGCAGGTCGAGTGAGCGACGTGCTGTTGTTTGGCGCACAGGAAGTGCTCAAGGACGATGGACAAATTTTCAGTTGCGACCTGACCCACCATGGCAAGCAACGCAGGGTCTATACGCAGCGTTCGCCGCTCTTGGGCGTTATCACGGCCATCACCCCTTTCAATCACCCGATGAACCAGGTGGCCCACAAAGTGATTCCGAGTGTGGCCACCAACAACCGGATGGTATTGAAGCCGTCAGAAAAGGTGCCTTTTTCGGCGATTTACTTTGCTGATTTGCTCCATGAGGCCGGACTGCCGCCCGAGATGTTGCAAGTGATCACCGGTGATCCCCGCGAGATTGCCGATGAAATGCTCACCCATCCCGCTGTCGATTTGATCACCTTCACAGGCGGCGTGCCAATTGGCAAATACATCGCCAGCAAAGCAGGGTACCGACGCGTGGTGCTGGAGCTCGGAGGAAACGACCCGCTGATCGTGATGGACGATGCTGATCTGGAAGAGGCCTCCAATCTGGCCGTACAGGGTTCCTACAAAAATTCTGGACAACGGTGTACAGCCGTCAAACGCATGCTGGTTCATGAGAAGGTGGCGGAAGAATTCACCGACAGGGTGGTCGCCAAAACCCGAGCATGGAGTTATGGCGACCCCAGCGATGAAAACAATCTGATGGGGACGGTCATCGACGAGGCGGCGGCCCAATTGTTTGAGTCGCGTGTCAACGAGGCAGTGGCCCAAGGCGCTCGGTTGTTGGTGGGCAATCAACGGCGGGGTGCTTTGTATTCGCCCACGGTCATCGATCAGGTCCGCCCCGAGATGACGGTAGTACGAGAGGAAACGTTTGGGCCTGTTTCGCCCATCATCCGGTTTTCGTCGATGGATGAGGCCATCCAGATTGCCAACGGGACTGCTTATGGATTGTCCAGTGGCGTGTGCACCAATCGGATGGATGACATCGTTCGGTTTGTGAACGAATTGCAGATGGGGACGGTCAACGTTCGTGAGGTGCCGGGCTACCGTCTTGAACTCACGCCCTTTGGAGGCATCAAGGATTCGGGGCTTGGTTACAAGGAAGGGGTTCAAGAAGCCATGAAGAGCTTTACCAATATCAAGACCTATTCCATCCCCTGGCTTTGACACTTGAACCTGCACCCACTATGCAACATGTGCTGAACCTCCTTGCCGCGATTGCCTTGCTGGTGTGGGGTACCCACACGGTGCGGACCGGCATTTTGCGGGTCATGGGAGGAAATCTTCGGCAGGTGCTGGCCAGCAGTGTTCGCAATCCCTTGCTGGGCCTGTTGGCGGGCCTGGGGGTCAGCAGTTTGTTGCAGTCGAGCACGGCCACCTGCATGATCATCAGCAATTTCGTCGGGCAAGGTATTTTTGTCACATCGACGGCCCTGGTCATGATGTTGGGTGCTGATGTGGGTACCAGTTTGATGGCCTTGTGTTTTTCCTTGGATTTGAGCTGGCTCTCACCGCTGCTGATCGTGACTGGGGTGGTTGTCTTTGTGGCCAATCAGAACAACACCTGGGGGCGATGGGGAAGGGTGGTGATTGGCCTGGGCTTGATGACCCTGGCGCTGCACCTGATTGTCGAGGCCACGCGCCCGATGACGCAATCTGCTGGAATCAAGGCGTTGCTGATGGTGCTGCCCAACGAGTTGTTTCTGTTGGTGCTGATGGGCGCCGTCTTGACCGTGTTGTCCTATTCCAGCCTGGCCATCGTGCTGTTGGTGGCGGTGCTGTGCAAATCGGCGGTGTTGACCTTGCCGCTGGCCCTGGGCTTGGTGCTGGGGGCTAATTTGGGGAGTGGTCTGCTGGCCTATATCACCTTGATGAAAGCGCCCGCAGAAGTGCGCCGCGTGCCTTTGGGCCATCTGAGTTTCAAGGCGGTGGGATGCATTTTGGCCATACCTTTTGTGTCCGAAGTGCCTGCGTATGCGCCAATCGTTGAGTCATGGGGACTCGACCCGGTGGTGAGCTTTCACCTGTTCTTCAATCTATTGCTCACCGTGGCACTCATAGGTGTCACCCAGTGGTTTGGACAGCGACTCGACTGCTGGCTGCCTCAAGAAGTGAAAAGCTCTGAGGTCGACCAACCCAAATACCTCGACCCCACCGCTTTAGGAACCCCCTCCCTGGCCATTGCTTGTGCTGCTCGTGAGGCGTTACATCAGGCGGATCTGGTCGAGACCATGCTGCAAGGTGTCATGCCCGTCATTCAGAACGATGATGTGGCGCTGTCAGACAAATTGCGCAAGATGGATGATGCGGTGGACCGGCTGTACTCAGCCATCAAGTTTTATCTGACACAAATTTCCCGTGAAGCCCTGTCCGAGCGAGAAAGTCAGCGCTGGGCTGACATCATGTCATTTGCCATCAACATGGAGCAGGTGGGTGACATCATCGAACGGGTCTTGCTGGATATTGAGGACAAGAAAATTTCCAAGGGCCGCGTGTTTTCCCAAGCGGGATTCCAGGAAATCCACGATTTGCACCAACGCCTGGTCAACAACCTGCGCCTGGGCATGAGTGTGTTTCTGGATGGCGGACTTCGCAACGCACACATGCTGCTGGAAGAAAAAGTCAAATTTCGCGATCTTGAGCGTGAGTACGCCAACCGGCACTTGGCACGGTTGCAAGACAACACGCCTCAAAGCATTGGCACCAGTTCGCTGCACATCGATCTGCTGAGTGAGTTGAAGCGGATCAATTCCCACATTTGTTCCATCGCATATCCCATCCTCGAGCAAGCCGGCGTATTGGCAGACAGTCGGTTGAAGCAACCCGGGCTTCATCTCGACGACAGTCGGGGACCCGCATGACGATCACATGGCCGGTCTTGTCGCTCGTGCTGTTGGGAGCCTTGTTGCATGCGGGCTGGAATGCCATGGTCAAGTCCAGTGCTGACAAAACCCTCGACACCGCCCTCATCCATGTGCTGTGCTCGCTGATCGCCATCCCCGTGTGTCTGTCGGTGGGCTTTCCGGCCGCTGAGGCTTGGCCATATATCGTGGCCTCGTTGGTGATACACGTGGGCTATTACTTTGCCTTGTCCCGTGCCTACCAACATGGTGACTTGGGGCTGACCTACCCCTTGATGCGAGGAACCGCTCCGATGCTGGTCGCACTGACATCGCTCACCTTGATCGGCGAAGAACTCACTGGGCTAGGGACGCTGGGTGTTGTGCTGATTTCGGGGGGTGTGCTGCTGCTCGGGGCCAGTGCTGGGTTGATGCGGCATCGCAAGGCGGTGCTGTTTGCGCTCAGCAATGCGGTGTTGATCGCGATTTACACCGTGGTGGATGCCAAGGGTGCTCGTATCTCAGGCAATGTGGCCCAGTATGTGGCGATGCTCTTTGTGCTGGATGGATGGCCTTTTGCGGTGTTGGTCTTCTTGCACCGCAAGGGACAGGTTTGGTCGTATGTGCGCGGACGCTGGCGATTGGCGTTGGGTGGGGCATTGGCCTCTGTGGGGTCGTATGCCATTGCCTTGTGGGCCATGACGGTGGCGCCGGTGGCCATGGTGGCAGCTTTGCGGGAAACCTCGGTGCTGTTTGCGGCCATCTTGGGCGCCTGGTTTCTGAAAGAGCACTGGACGACCCATCGGGTGCTGGGAACGGTCTCGGTGGTGGGAGGCGTGATGGCGTTACGCCTGAGTTGATGCAGGACGATCTGTTTTGCTCAAGCCAGGGTTATCGATAGTCGTTGAACACTGTTAATCGTCAACAATTTTCAATGGTGTCATGAGTTTGTCAAATCGACCGATCATGATGCGTTTTCACCAAGGTGAATTTCGATGGATGTGATGAGTCAATTTCGTCAGACGGGTGTGGTGATCCAGAACATCAGCAAAACGTTTGGACGTGGATCGGTGGCGTTAAAGCAGGCCGATTTTTCGGTTACACCAGGGGAAATGGTGGCCTTGATCGGAGCGTCTGGTTCTGGCAAATCAACGCTGCTTCGGCACATTTCCGGATTTGTCGAGGCTGATGTTGGCAGTGGGGCCATTCAAGTGGGCCCCCATGTGGTTCAGCGCAATGGCCAGATAGATCGCAACATCCGGCAGATGCGATCGGATATCGGCTTTATTTTTCAGCAGTTCAATTTGGTCGGACGCATGAATGTGCTCACCAATGTGATGACGGGCATGTTGCCGCGTGTCCCCTGGTGGCGAAGCCTGCTGGGTTTGTTCACCCAGGCTGAAAAAAACGAAGCTTATGCTGCCCTTCGAACCATTGGCATTGAGCATCTGGCTTACCAGCGAGCCAGCACCTTGTCCGGAGGACAACAACAACGCGTGGCTATTGCCAGGTGCCTGGTGCAAAAGGCCAAGATTATTTTGGCCGATGAGCCCATTGCGTCCTTGGACCCAGAAAGCGCCAGAACCGTGATGGACATCCTGGCCAAGATCAACCAGGACCACGGAATCACAGTGCTGGTGTCTTTGCACCAGGTTCAGTTTGCTCGCCGCTACTGCCCCCGCACGGTCGCGCTCAGATTGGGCGAGGTGGTGTATGACGGCCCCTCCGATGCCTTGACACCGCAACACCTTCGCAGCCTCTACGGCGCGAGTGTCGAGGAGTTGCTCGACGGCACCGAAACGCTCGAATTTGTATCTGGCTGATGACTTCTTTCTTTTTTTCAACTATCAACCCCAAGGAGACCTGCATCATGAAAATTTCACGCAAAATGTTTTTGACGACTGTCGCATCGGTTTGCTTGACGGCGACTGTCCAAGCCCAAAGCCTCAAAGAAATCAACTTTGGCATCATCTCGACCGACTCTTCTTCGGCCTTGAAGTCGCTGTGGCAGCCATTTCTGGACGACATGAGCAAGGCAACGGGTCTGAAGATCAATGGTTTTTTTGCCACCGACTACACCGGCATCATCGAAGGGATGCGATTTGGCAAGGTTCAGGTGGCTTGGCATGGCAATAAATCCGCGATCGAAGCGGTGGACCGTGCAGGCGGCGAGGTGTTTGCCCAGTTTATCGATCTGGAAGGTCGCCCGGGCTATTACTCGTATGTCATCACACACCGGGACAGTCCCTTGAAATCCATCGACGAGATGATTGCCAATGGCAAGAGTTTGTCGTTTGGGCTGGGTGATCCGCAGTCCACCTCGGGGACTCTGGTGCCGGTCTACTATGTGTTCAGCCAGCGTAAGCTCGATCCCAAAACCGTCTTTCGCGTGACGAGAAGCTCCAACCACGGCGGTAACCTGTTGGCGGTGCTCAACAAGCAAATTGATGTGGCCACCAACAACAGCGAAGAGTTGGACAAACTCAAATTGCGCGACCCAGCCAAGCACGCGGAAGTCAAGATTCTGTGGACTTCACCATTGATTCCGCGCGATCCCTTGGTCTGGAAGAAGGATCTCCCGGCTGAGTCCAAGGACGCCATCAAGAAATTCATCCTGGGCTACGGCAAAGATGCACGAGAGAAGGAAATCCTCAAGGGCATGCAGCAGATCGCTGGATTTCGTGAATCGACAGATCAGCAGTTGGTCCCCATCCGTCAACTTGAGTTGTACAAAGACAGGATCAAGATCGAGTCCGATGAAAAAATGAATGCATCGGACAAGACGGCCAAATTGGCAGAGATTGATAAAAAATTGAATGATCTTGGCGCTGCTGCCAAGTAAACCCGATGACCCCACTGACCGCCACACAACTCCCACCGAATCCAGACGGTGGGCGCTCTTTGCCCCAATTGTTTGCCTGGGCAGCGTTCATCATTTTTCTGGGATGGGCATGGCAAGGGGCCGAAATAAGACCCCTGGACTTTTTCCGAGATTCGGAAAATATGATCAAGTATGCCAAGGAGTTTTTCCCGCCCGATTTTCGGGATTGGGAAATCTACCTGAAGGAAATGATCACCACGCTGCACATTGCAGTGTGGGGCACGGTGATGGCCATCATCTGTGCTGTCCCGTGTGGCCTGCTGAGTTCTTCCAACATCGTGCCGCCCTGGGTGTATCAACCTGTTCGACGCTTGATGGACGCTTGTCGCGCCATCAATGAAATGGTGTTTGCCATGTTGTTTATTGTGGCGGTGGGCCTTGGGCCGTTCGCAGGCGTGCTGGCTTTATGGGTTCACACCACGGGCACCCTGGCCAAGTTGTTTTCCGAAGCGGTAGAAGCCATCGATCCGCGACCGGTTGAGGGCGTGCGAGCCACGGGTGCCTTGGCCATCGAAGAAATTATTTATGGTGTGTTACCGCAAGTGATGCCGCTGTGGATTTCATACTCCCTCTACCGCTTTGAGTCGAATGTTCGATCGGCATCGGTGGTGGGCATGGTGGGCGCGGGAGGCATTGGCGTTGTGCTGTATGAAGTGATCAGAGGATTTCAATACGCGCAAACCTGTGCCGTGCTGTTGATCATCATTTTGTTTGTGACCTGCATTGATTTGCTGTCCTCCGTGATCCGCAAGAAATTTATCTGAAAGCACCATTTGAGCGCCTGGAAATACCATAACCCCGTGGCAGTCACCTTCGGATGGGGCTGCTTGTCGCAATTGCCAACCTTGCTCAAGGGGCGTCGCGCTGTGGTGATTACTTTTCCGCAAGCCCGGGACACCGGCTTGTTGGGGTCGCTGCAGGCGCTGTTGGGTTCTCAATTGGCCGGGGTGATTGACGATGTGCAACCCAATCCGGAACTCAGTTGGATCACCGAGCGGTATGCTCAATTTTGGAGGCAGTACGCCGATTGCGTGGTGGTGGCCGCGGGCGGAGGCTCGGTGATCGACAGTGCCAAAATGTTTTTGCCGGGTGTGGCCAGCGGTGACTTTCATGAAATTCATGCTGCCCTTGCACAGTCACAAGCCCCCACTGTTCAACGCGCATTGCCCATGATCGCCATTCCCACCACGGCGGGCACGGGCAGTGAAGTGACACCATGGGCCACGCTCTGGGATCGAACGTCTGCCAAGCACCAAAAGTATTCGCTGCATTTGGAGCAAACCTGGCCTGAAGCTGCCTTGGTGGATCCGGCCTTGACCTTGTCTTTGCCACAGGTTGTGACGCGTGACAGCAATCTGGATGCTTTGTCTCACGCCTTGGAATCGATTTGGAACGTCAATGCCAACCCGGTATCGGATGGCCTGGCCGTTCAAGCGGCGCGGACAGTGATTCACCATTTGCCCGCCTTGCTGAAGGATCCGACCGATCAACACCTGCGAACCCTGGCTTCGCAGGCCAGTTTATTCGCCGGACTGGCCTTTTCCAACACTCGTACCGCATTGGCACACAATATTTCCTATGAAATGACGCTCAAGCATGGGTTGTCACATGGCTTGGCCTGTTCGTTCACGCTGCCGATGGTGTGGAGGCTGGCCCAGGGACGCGATCGTCAACGAGACAGCGTGTTGCAGTCGGTATTTGGAGCGGATGTTCACGACCCTGCCACTGCCTTAGAAAAGTTCCTGGAATCTGTCGGCGTTTCAAGTCATTTTGAAGACTACGGTGTATCAGCTGCTGATGCTCAGGCGCTGATTCAATCATCCATGCAAGGCGCGCGGGGCAAGAATTTCATTGGTTCAACGGCCTGAAGAACCAAGGGCCGCCGGATCGACTTTTCACAAAGGGCAGTCATGACGATATTGTGTGCAAGAGGGTTGGGTGTATTGGCTTTCGCTGTCGCTGTTTGCAACTCAGTTGCCCAGCCACTCGCGCCCTCAACACCATGGCCCACCCGTGCCATCCGATTGATTGTTCCTTTTCCTCCCGGTGGCGGAACGGATACGTTTGCGCGCCCCCTGGCTGCGCAACTGTCCAAGGAACTGGGGCAGCAGGTCGTCGTCGATAACAAGGGGGGAGCAGGCGGCACGATAGGGGCATCCCTGGCGGCGAAATCACCCGCGGATGGCTACACCGTGCTCATGGGTGCAGTACATCACACGGTGGCTGAGTCTTTCTATAAAAATTTACCGTACGACCTCGAAAGAGATCTCACACCCATACGTGGTGTGGCTTTTGTGCCGGATGTGTTGGTGGTGAATAAAAAATTGCCGATGCTCACGGTGGGCGATTTCATCCAACACGCCAAGAACCCATCGGTCAAGATGAACTACGGTTCTTC
>RFTK01000102.1 GCA_009923505.1 Betaproteobacteria bacterium | reverse complement strand
CAGCACGACGCCCTTGTCGGTTTGCATGGCCAGCTCGGTCAGCCACTGGACGGCCTGCCGGTAGTGGCTCATCGTGAAGGGCTGGAAGCCGAACACCGTTTGCAGTTCGACCAGGTGCTCGCGCCGGGTCTGTTCCCGCTGGCCATACTCGCCCCAGCGTTCGACGCCAACCTTGAGCTGGTCAGCGACCAGTTTCAGCAAAGGCGGAAACGGCGGCTCATCGACGCCCAGTATGACGCCCGGAAAGCGTAGGTAGCAAAGCTGCACCGCGAAGCCCAGCCGATTGGCTGGCCCGCGCCGCTGTCGGATAATCGAGAGGTCGGTATCGCTTAATGTGTAATGTCGAATCAGGTCGTCCTTGGAGTCCGGCAACACCAGCAGGCTTTCCCGCTCGGCGGCGGACAGGATTGAACGACGTGGCATATTTACTGATTCGTTCTCAAGTATTGATACAGGGTTTCGCGACTGATTCCGAATTCACGTGCCAGCTTGGTCTTTTGTTCGCCAGCCTCGACACGTTGGCGCAGTTCGGCAATACGCTCAGACGGCAGGGATTTCTTCCTGCCACGGTAAGCACCGCGTTGCTTGGCAAGCGCAATACCCTCGCGCTGACGCTCGCGGATCAAGGCGCGCTCGAACTCGGCGAACGCGCCCATCACCGAGAGCATCAGGTTCGCCATCGGTGAGTCCTCGCCGGTGAAGGTTAAATGCTCCTTCACGAATTCGATGCGCACGCCGCGATGGGTGAGGCTCTGCACCAGGCGGCGCAGGTCGTCGAGGTTGCGCGCCAGACGATCCATGCTGTGCACCACCACCGTGTCTCCTTCGCGCACGAAGGCCAGCAGCCGTTCCAGTTCGGGCCGCCGTGTGTCCTTGCCCGACGCCTTGTCGGTGAACAACTTGTCCACCGGAACCTGTTCCAGTTGCCGCTCCGGGTTCTGGTCGAAGCTGCTGACGCGGACGTAACCGATGCGCTGACCGTGCAAGGTATCCTCCTGAGGGAAATGTGTCAGGAAGAAATCTATGACCTTTGACGGCCTGTGTCAAACAATCCGCAAGGTGGCTCTATTCTGACGTTTCCTCACCGGATGATCTGACGCCAGGTGTCATTTTCAGAAGACGACTGCACGGAATATCAGAAGTCAGCCGCACGACCTTCTCCGATGCCAATTAGGCAGGCCGCTCACGAACCCAAAATCGCAGGCTAATGTCGGCGTGCGAAACACTTCATGCTATGCGTTGCATCCCGGATGATTGCAATCTGATAAACCTTGCAAGATGCCACATGCCTCTATTCGTCGAGCGCCCGAGCATTTTTCACGCAGCGAGAGCAAGTGCCGTGTTGATTTCCATGCAAAGCTGACCCACCATTTCCATCGAATCTTGACCCACCCTGATTCGTGAACTTCACGCTCACGTTGTGGATAAGTTCTTGGTCGCCTTCTCCTTCTTGGTGGTCTGTGGTGGTTGCTGTGCGGAGCTATTCTTGAACCGGTAGCTGTCATTGCCGGTCTCAAGAATATGGCAGTGATGCGTGAGCCGGTCGAGCAATGCCGTGGTCATCTTGGCATCCCCGAACACACTGGCCCACTCGCTGAAGCTCAGGTTGGTGGTGATCACGACGCTGGTGCGCTCGTAGAGTTTGGACAGCAGGTGGAACAGCAAGGCGCCTCCTGATGCACTGAACGGCAGGTAGCCCAGCTCATCCAGGATCACCAGATCCACATATGCAAGCCGGTGGGCCATCTGCCCTGTCTTGCCTTGGGCCTTCTCTTCTTCCAGCGCATTGACCAACTCTACCGTGGAGAAGAACCGCACCCTTCGGTGATGGTGTTCAATGGCTTGCACTCCGAGGGCTGTGGCAATGTGGGTCTTGCCTGTGCCCGGCCCGCCCACCAGCACCACGTTGTTGGCATCCTCCAGGAACTCACACCGGTGCAACTGGCGCACCAGGGCTTCGTTCACCTCGCTGTGGCTGAAGTCGAAGCCTGCCAGGTCCCGGTACGCGGGGAACCTGGCCACCTTCAATTGGTAAGCCACCGAGCGCACCTCCCGCTCGGCGGTCTCAGCCTTGAGCAGTTGGGACAGGATGGGCTGTGCTGCCTCGAAGGCTGGCGCACCTTGCTCAGCCAGCTCCGCAACTGCCTGGGCCATGCCGTGCATCTTGAGCTCGCGCAGCATGATCACGATGGAAGCGATGGCGGGGTCATGACGCATAGCGCACCTCCCTCAATTGGTCATAGCGCAGCACGTTGGCCTGGGGTTCCACCGCCAGCTTGAGGGCCTGGGGCGAGGTGACCGGTGCTGGAGCGGGCTTGCCGTCCAGCAGCCGGTGCAGCACGTTCAGGATATGGGTCTTGCTGGCAGCCCCAGACTCCAGGGCCAGTTCCACTGCGGCGAGCACGGCCTGTTCATCGTGGTGCAGCACCAGCGCCAGGACCTCCACCATCTCCCGGTCGCCGCCTGGCTGCTTCACGAGTGCGGCTTGCAGCCGCTTGAAGGCGGCTGGCAGTTCCAGGAACGGAGCACCATTGCGCAAAGCGCCGGGCTTGCGCTGCAGCACCGCCAGATAGTGTCGCCAGTCGTAGACGGTCTGGCCGGCACCGTGATGATTGCGCTCGATCAGGCGCTGGTGTTCACAGACGATCTGGCCTTCGGCCGCGACCACCAGGCGATCCGCGTAGACCCGCAGGCTCACAGGCCGATTGGCATACGGCGCTGGCACGCTGTAGCGATTGCGCTCGAAGTGGACCAAGCAGGTGGGTGAGACGCGCTTGGTGTGCTCCACAAAGCCATCGAAGGGCCGGGGCACAGGCATCAAGGCTGCCCGCTCCTCGGCCCAGACGTCCGCGACGGTGCCAGCCAGCTTGCCATGCTCGATCTCGTGCCACAGCGCCACGCAGCGCTCCTCAAGCCAGGCATTGAGATCGGGCAGGCTTGGGAATGGCGGCACCACCTGCCACAGGCGATGGCGGGCATCGCGCACGTTCTTCTCCACCTGGCCCTTCTCCCAGCCCGAGGCCGGGTTGCAGAACTCGGCCTCGAACAGGAAGTGACTCACCATGGCCGCAAAGCGCGCATTGACGTCGCGCTCCTTGCCACGGCGCACCCGGTCTACAGCGGTGCGCATGTTGTCGTAGATGCCTCGGCGGGGCACACCGCCCAGCACGACGAACGCATGGTTGTGGGCATCGAACAGCATCTCGTGCGTCTGCAGAAGATAGGCGCGCAGGTAGAACGCCCTGCTGTGACTGAGTTTGAAGTGAGCCACCTGCAGCTTGGTGCGCACACCTGCGAGCACTGCCCAGTCCTCGCTCCAATCGAATTGGAACGCCTCGCCGGGGCCGAAGGCCAAAGGCACAAAGGTGCCGCGGCCGGTGGTCTGCTGGGCCACCAGGCGTTGTTCTTGCCAGAGGCGGACAAAGGCCGCGACCCGGTTGTAGGAGCCGGTATAGCCCAGCGCCTGCAGATCGGCGTATATCTGCTTGACGGTACGCCGCTGCTTACGGGATCGGCCAGCTTCCGTCTGCTGCTCAACAAAGCAGCAGGTTAGGGTTAGTACGTGGGTCAGATTTAGATGGAAATCCTGGGGGTTAGTGGGTCACTTCTGCGTGGAAATCAACAGTCTGACGAATATGCGCATCCAGTAGTGCATTGACGTCGCCGCAGTCCTGAGCAGGGTTATCTCGTAGGCCCAGCAGTATCCTGATTTCGCTCAGCGTCATGTCGAGCGAGATTCGCGCATTGCTGGGTCTGCGAGACAACCCGATGCAGGACTGTGGGGAGGTCAACACGCTGCTGGAGGGGCAATTGCAATTGCCATGGTGAAAGTGCCACGAACAGTCAAACATCTGGGTAAGTAAGGGCTTAGCGTGCTTTATTTTCCGTTTTCTGAGGCGACCCCAAGAAGGGCTGTGCCACCCTCTCGGCTGCGCAAGCGGTCCTTTGGCCTTTCTTGGAGCGAATGGACGCAGCTCTTGGTGCCGATAAGAAGGTTGTCATGACCGCTCTCGGTGCGCTCATCGCTGAACTGCAGCGGCCTGATGCTGAAAGTGACGAAAGCTAGATTGCATGAACAGCTGGACCTTTCTCTACCCCCTTCTCAAAAGCGGCCACATCCTGGCAATGGCAGCCTGGGTGGGCGGAACAATCGCAGTCGTGATGCTGGTGGCGCCCGGCGGGCGGCTCCCCACCATGGAGGCGCAATCCGCCGCTCTGCGGGTCATGCGCTTCGTAGCTGCTGCTCGTTCTCGCCCTGTGCGCTGTCCACGGCATGCTCGTCAAGCGAATCAACGACCTTCGCCGCGGTGCTAACGTGGCGCCTGCGCAAAGTGCGAACTACCTGGTCTTTGCCTTGCTTTTGCCTGCCGTGGTCATCGGCTTGGCGGTCTTCAAACCGAGTTTTTGACCTCGGGCGCTTGAGATGATGCCGTTCACTCGTTCTTTCAGGTTCGCAGCGCTGCTGGAGGGCTCGTCCCTGTTGTTCTTGATGCTGGTGGCCGTGCCCCTAAAACACTTGATGGGAATGGCAAGCGTGTCCAGCACAGCCGGCCTCGTTCACGGTGTCTGCTTCTTGGCCTATGTCTGGGCGGTCACCGACGACTTGTTGGTGAACCACCGAGGAAACTGGTGGCCATTGCTGGCTGTATTCTGCGCACTGGTGCCCTTTGGGACCTTCGCGCTTCTGTGGTGGCAGCGCGCAGTGAGCGCGCGACTACGGCAACCGCCTCAGAGATAGCGATACTCCTAAGACCGATGCTAAATCGACGTAAGACCGCCACTGCACAGTACTGTCTGCCCACTAATATAGTCCGATTCTGGAGTGCAGAAAAGATAGACTGCTCCTGCTGCTTCCTCAACGGTACCCACTCTGCCAAGTGGAATCCGTGACTGCAGGTCTTTGTGCAGGTCAGAGTTCATCCCGACGCTCACGTCTTCTCCGCCAATACGCACCCTCGTAGTGGACGACTTGATTGTCCCCAGCCGAGTGCCAATTAACCCGAAGGCTACACAGTTGACCGTCACACCGTAGCGCCCCCACTCCTTTGCGAGCACCTGCGTCAACCCAATCAGACCAGCCTTGGCCGAGGAGTAGTTCGATTGACCCGCGATACCGAACAAACCCGAAATCGAGGAAACATTTACGACCTTTCGCACTAAGCGTCGTCCCGCGCCCGCATCCGCAGCGGCTTGCTGCTTGAAAACAGGTTGAGCAGCACGCAAGATGCGGAAAGGTGCTGTCAGGTGAACATCAAGGATTTCCCGCCACTCGGCATCTGACATTTTTTGAATGACGGCGTCTCGCGTGTATCCCGCGTTGTTGATGATGATGTCAACAGAGCGACACGTCGCAACGGCATGCTGAATGAATCGGTCGCCGAAGTTGTCCTCACGAACGTCGCCGATGAAGACGTCAGCCTCGCCGCCGCTCTCCCGAATGATTTCGACTGTTGCTTTGGCAGGCTCCGCGTCGAAATCGTTGACAAGCACTTTGGCTCCTGCCCTACCTAGCTTGAGTGCAATCGCCTGCCCGATTCCACGCCCACCGCCAGTGATTAGAGCCGTACGTCCCGCTAGATTGCCGAACTCGCTAGTCATTGAACAACTCTAGTCTGAAGAGACTCGTGACAATTCGCCGCGGTCATTGGCACTCCGAGTTCCATCCTTTCTCAAGACTGCGCGCTGAACCTTTCCGTTCGCTGTCTTCGGCAGTTCCGAAATGAACCGCAGGTAACGAGGTCTTGCGAATCGAGGCAGGTTTTTATCTGCGAAATCGTAGACGGCCTTGCTGTCCAGTGTCTCTCCTTCTGGACCATTAGCGCGAACGAGCGCGAGCACCACCTCATCTTCCCCACCCGGAATCGGGCTAGGCACGGCATATGCCGCAACTTCTGCCACTCCTGGCAGCTTCGCGAGTACCTGCTCAATTTCGGTCGCAGAGATGTTCTCTCCTCGGCGTCGAATGGTGTCCTTGATTCGGTCAATGAAGGTAAGAAGACCGTCCGCGTCTGCAACGCCCGAGTCTCCTGTATGAAACCAAAGATTCCTTGTTGCTTCGGCCGTCCTCTCAGGCATCCCTTGGTAGCCTTGCATGAACACGAACGGAATCTTCGGGCGCACAACAATCTCACCCACCTGCCCATGCGGCAGTTCGCAATCCGTCAGGGGGTCTACAACTGCGACATCGAACATATCATGCAGTATCCAGCCTGCTGCCCCCGGGCGCGGTGAGCCACAACGCCCCAATGCGCACATGTTCACCTCCGTCATCCCGTAGCCAGAGACTATGTCACGGACGCCAAAGCGTTCTCTGAACAAGCGGTCTATCGCTGAGACATTGGGGGCATTAAAGAGAACCCGCAGCGAGTGGTTTTTATCGTTTGGTGTTTGCGGTTGCGCCTCGATGAAGGCGCCAAGCGCACCGAGTACTGACGTTGCGGTGATGCGATAACGGCGAATGTCCTCCAGCCATGCCGAGGCTGAGAACCGTTCGCGCATGACTGCGGCCATTCCTTGAACGAGTGATGCGCCAAGTTGCATCAGTAGACCGTGGGCGTGGAAGAGCGGCAGTACGATGTAGCACCGGTCTTCGCCCGTCAAAGCCATGCTCTCAGAGGTGTTGATTGCGAACGCCGCGCAGTGACGATGGGGCATGAGTACCCCTTTGGCAGGGCCACTCGTTCCCGATGTGTAGATGACAGAAGAGATTTGTCGGGAGTCAGGGAGGTCACGGTCGACGGCTGGACAGCACTGCCATCCTGAGGCTCCGAACCAAGGCGCGAAGGGTTGCACGTAGCTCGAGAGGTGATGGCTTGGTGAATACGCGTCGCACAGGACAACCATCTCAATATTTGGGGCGCCAGGAAGTGCTTCTTCGATAGTTTGAACTAGACTGCTATGGCATAGAAGAAGACGCGCCCCACTGTTTTTCAACTGGTGCTGTAGAAAGTCTCGCTTCAGCTCAGTGTTGATGAGGACTGCGACAGCACCAAGGGTTCCCAGGGCGAGCCATGCCCGGACGAAGTCCACTGAGTTCGGGAGCATGAGCGCGACATGCTCGCCGGGTGTGACCCCGCTACGTTCGAACCAAGTCGCGGCACGCTGCACTTCGGTCCAGGCCTGTCCGAAACTGAGCGTGGGGCCACCCGCAACCGCTAGCCATGGGGCGTCGGCCTGCTGTTCAGCCTGTTCCCGAAGCATCGCGGGAAGAAGCCACTTCTCAGGCTCGTTGATTCCGGAGAACTTACTCATTGGCTGTTTGATATGAATGTCACATCGTCACTCGAGAGCCAGATTCAGGCCGCGCGCGATGCCCCCCCACTCAGACTGGTCCCGCCTAATGCGTTCGGCAAATGATTGAGGAGTTCCGGGGATGGGCAGGTAGCCGGCAGGAGCCAATACTTGCTGTACGAACGCCGAATCAGTGAGAATTTCGTTGACGTTGCGATTGACAGTTGCTAGGTGACCTGGTGACGAGCCCACAGGTGCGAACAGCCCCAGCCAGAGTGTTGAAGTGAAGTCAATACCCTGCTCAGATAGAGTTGCAACCTCCGGGAAAGTAGCGAGGCGCTTGTTTCCCAGTGCCGCCAAAGCCTTCATCTTTCCCGACTGGATGTGCGGCAATGCCTGGGCCGCGGCGAGCATTGTTAGCTGAACCTCGTTTGACAGCAGGGCGTTGACAGCGGGTCCTCCGCCCTGATACGGAATGTGCTGGATGTCGACGCCAGCACTCTTCTTGATTCTCTCCAATAGCAGGTGTGCTGAAGTACCAATGCCGAAGCTTGCCCAGTTCACCTTGCCTGGGTTCGCCTTAGCGAAGGCGAGCGCCTCCTTCAGAGTTCCCGGCCCTGTCGCTGGTCCGACAATGACCAACTCAAGACTTGCAACCGCCGCCACTGGGATGAAGTCGCGGTCGGCATCGTACGCCAAGCGCTTGAAAGTGTACGGATTCAGAGCCACGATGTCGGTGAGGAACATGCAGTATGTGAACCCGTCTGGCGGAGAGGATTTGCACGCGTTTGCACCAATTGTTCCTCCGGCACCTGGTCTGTTTTCGACTACGACTGATTGGTTGAGACGTTTACCGAGAGGTGCGGCAATCTGTCTTGCTAGGGCATCGGCGGCTCCTCCGGGCGGGTATGGCGAGATGATTCTGACTGGCTTAGGTGAAAAGTCAGCTTGTGCGTGGGCTACGCCCACCGCGAGGACCATCAGTAGCGGAAGTAGCGTCTTCATTGCCAGTGTCTCCTGTTAAGTGGGGTCGCGGAAGTAATAGTACAGGACCCTTGTAGTAAAAGCAATCGCCCGGGAGCTCCGCGCGCAGGCAAGGGCTCAGACGGCTGCGGACACGGGCAGCCCAGCGAAGAGGCAGTGGCTTAGACTCACCAAATGGCACGAAAGAACCTGGCGCCCGCGCAGGGCGCGTCAAATGACGTGGCGCGAAGCGAAGACGCTGCAACGCGCAAGGCATTAGTTCACAAGGGATTGGTTCTGCACTTCATGGGGTCGTCTCAGAATTCGGAAAATAAAGCACGGTAAGCGGTTTGCAGCGGCCGTGCATGTCCTCAACTGCCCGCTCAATCCTTGGCCAGCACGTCGATGATCGGACAAGTCGTATGGCCGTCCCTCACGTCGCACTGCTGTACCAGTTCCCCCAGCACCCGCTGCATGGCCGCGAGGTCAGCAATCTTCTGCTCGATCAGACCCAGCTTGCGTCCGGCCAGCGCCTGAGTCTCGCCGCAGGCGCGCGCCACATCCAAGGTCAGCAGTGCGGCCACCTCATCGAGCGTGAAGCCGAGCGCCTGTGCCCGCTTGATGAATCGCACACGCTTGGCCTGCTCAGGCGCATAGCGCCGATGCCCACCGAGTGGCTTGGGCGGCTCATCCAGCAGGCCGCGCCTCTGGTAGTAGCGAATCGTCTCGATATTCACACCGGCAGCGTCAGCCAGCTTGCCGATGGTCAGTACTGTTTCCATCACACTCCCCTTGACTCCGTACTTAAGTACGGGATTTATAGTAACAGTTGGGCAAACAGGTTCAAGGAAAACGACATGGCACGACTCACTGAAAAAAGCTCGTTGATCGCGAGCGTACTGGCCGCCATCGGCGCGTCGGTGTGCTGTGTCGGGCCGCTTGTCCTGCTGGCGCTTGGCATTGGTGGCTCATGGGTTGGCAGCCTGACCGCGATGGAGCCGTACCGGCCCTTTTTCATCGGCATGACGCTGCTGTTTCTCGGACTGGCCTTCCGCAAGCTCTATCTGGTGCCGCAGGTCTGCACGCCCGGCACGCCGTGCGCTGATCCGCGCACACGCCAGCGGCAGCGCCTGACGTTCTGGATCGTCACCGTGCTGCTGCTTGGCCTGTTGGCCGTGCCGTGGTTCGCCCCATTGTTCTACTGAAAGGAGACTCCCATGCGCAAACTGCTGATTGCTCTGCTGGCAGCCATACCGCTCACCGTGCTGGCCGCTACCCCGAAAACCGTCACGCTGGCCGTGCAGAACATGACCTGCGAGCTATGCCCGATCACAGTCAAGAAGTCGCTGGAGAAAGTGCCCGGAGTGAGCGCCGTCAAGGTCGATTTCGACAGGAAAACGGCCATCGTCACCTATGACGCCGACAAGGCCCAGCCGGAGGCGTTGACCAAGGCCACGACGAACGCAGGCTATCCGTCCACCGTGCAGAAGTGACGCCACGATGAGCACTGTCATCCTCGAATCCGTGCTGACCTGTCCGCACTGCGGCCACGCACAAAAGGAAACCATGCCCACGGACGCTTGCCAGTTCTACTACGAGTGCCCGGCCTGCCATACGCTGCTGCGTCCAAAGCCGGGCGATTGCTGCGTGTTCTGTTCGTTCGGATCGGTGCCATGCCCGCCGATCCAGCAGCAGCGTGGGTGCTGCGGTTAAGTCGGGGACAGCGGTCGCAATGGCCTGAATTTTCCCGCGCCGATCTTGGCACTGCTGCGCCAGAGGTAATCGCCGGTCAGGTTGATGTGCTCCCAGCCGAGCGGCGACAGGTACTGCAACAGGCCGTCATCGACGGCTTGAGCGTGGCCACGTAAGGCGTTCGCGGCCCGCTCCAGATAGACCGTGTTCCACAGCACGATGGCGGCCGTGACCAAGTTGAGGCCGCTGGCTCGGTAGCGCTGCTGCTCGAAGCTGCGGTCGCGGATTTCCCCCAGGCGGTTGAAGAACACGGCGCGGGCCAGCGCGTTGCGCGCCTCGCCTTTGTTCAGCCCGGCATGCACGCGGCGGCGCAGCTCGACGCTTTGCAGCCAGTCCAGGATGAACAGCGTGCGCTCGATGCGTCCCAACTCGCGCAGGGCGACGGCCAGGCCGTTCTGGCGCGGGTAGCTGCCAAGCTTCCTGAGCATCAGCGAGGCCGTCACCGTGCCCTGCTTGATCGACGTGGCCAGCCGTAGAATTTCATCCCAATGGGCGCGAATAGCCTTGATGTTCAGTCTGTCGCTGCTAATCATCGGCTTGAGCGCGTCGTAGACAGTGTCGCCCTTGGGGATGAACAGCTTGGTGTCGCCCAGGTCGCGGATGCGCGGCGCAAAGCGGAAGCCCAGCAGGTGCATCAGGCCAAATACATGATCGGTGAATCCTGCCGTATCGGTGTAGTGCTCCTCGATGCGCAGGTCGGACTCGTGGTACAGCAAGCCGTCGAGCACATAGGTCGAGTCGCGCACGCCGACATTGACCACTTTGGTGTGGAATGGCGCGTACTGGTCGGAGATGTGGGTATAGAAAGTCCGCCCAGGACTGCTGCCGTATTTCGGGTCGTGCAGGTCAATGATTTCGTCGTCGGTGACGGTGGCCATACCCTCGATGGCAAGCGCGACCAGGGTCGCGTAGCGGCGCGGCGCCTCGAACTTGGCCAGGTCGGCGGGCGTCATCTGGCCGCCCTCGCGGGCAATCTTGAGCAGCCGGTTCTGGTGAACCGACCGCTCGATGCCGGAAGGCAGGTCGAGCGCCTGCCACGCCTTGAGGCGTTCGATGTGTTCCAGCATGTGCCGCGAGTTCGGTTTGACGGGCGACTGGCGCAGCCAGGCCAGCCAGGTCGTTTTGCCGTTGTCCCGGCGCTTGAGCAGATCGCGTCGAGGCGGCGGCGATGCGCGTCCGACAGCGGTTCGGCCAGGGCATCGTAGATGCGCCGGTTGGCGCGGGTAATCGCTTCGGCGGTCGCTCGTTCGACGGCGTTGATGGCAGGCAGAATGACCGACTGCCGCCGCAGATGATCGACCAAGGCGCTGGCCAGCACGACGCCCTTGTCGGTTTGCATGGCCAGCTCGGTCAGCCACTGGACGGCCTGCCGGTAGTGGCTCATCGTGAAGGGCTGGAAGCCGAACACCGT
>RFTK01000101.1 GCA_009923505.1 Betaproteobacteria bacterium | reverse complement strand
GCCACCTACAATCCTGGCATGACATTTCTGGACCAGCTGCGCGAGGCCGGCACGCGCAACCAATCGATGCTGTGCGTGGGCCTGGACCCCGAGCCTGCCAAGTTTCCAGGCGTCTGGCGGGGGGATGCGTCCAAGATTTTTGATTTTTGCGCCCATATCGTGGACGCCACCGCCGATCTGGTGATTGCGTTCAAACCACAGATTGCCTACTTCGCCGCCTACCGCGCCGAAGCTCAGCTCGAGCAATTGATGGAGCACATGCACCGTCAAGCGCCTCACGTGCCCGTCATCCTGGACGCCAAGCGGGGCGACATCGGCTCCACGGCCGAGCAGTACGCGCGCGAGGCTTTCGAGCGTTACAACGCCGATGCGGTCACCCTCTCGCCCTTCATGGGCTGGGACTCGGTGGCACCGTATCTGAGGCACGAGGGCAAGGGCGCGTTCTTGCTGTGTCGCACGTCCAACCCCGGCGGCGACGATCTGCAAAATCAGCGCCTCGCCAGCGTCGAAGGGCAGCCGCGTGTGTACGAGCATGTGGCACAACTGGCCCAGGGCCCCTGGAATCTGAATGGGCAATTGGGCTTGGTGGTGGGCGCCACCTACCCGGCTGAAATCGAACGGGTGCGAGCGCTCGCCCCAACGTTGCCCTTGTTGATTCCTGGCGTGGGTGCACAAGGTGGCGACGCGGTGGCCACGGTCAAAGCGGGCTGGCGCCACGATGCCGCGGGGGTCACCACGGGTCCCATCATCGTGAATTCGTCGAGGGCGGTGTTGTATGCCTCGGGGGGTGAGGATTTTGCTCAAGCCGCGCGCCGAGTGGCTCAAGAAACCCGAGAGACCTTGGAGCGCGCCAAGGGTTGAGGTGTTCAGACGTTGCAGGGCGGTGACGGGACACAGCGTGCAAGGGCTCAGCTCACCGCACCGCTGAAGACGCTACAGCAGCTTCGCCAAGTAACGGCCCGTGTGACTGTGCGCTAAGGCCGCGATCTGCTCAGGCGTGCCCACGCCCAGCACGCGTCCGCCGCCGGCACCGCCCTCGGGGCCCATGTCGATCACCCAATCGGCCGTCTTGATGACATCCAGGTTGTGCTCGATGATGACCACGGTATTGCCCGCCTCGCAGAGTTGGTGCAGCACCTTGAGCAAGAGGTCGATGTCGGCAAAGTGCAGCCCGGTGGTGGGCTCATCCAGGATGTAGAGCGTGCGTCCGGTGTCGCGCTTGGAAAGCTCGAGGGCGAGTTTCACCCGCTGGGCTTCACCCCCTGAGAGGGTGGTGGCCGCCTGACCCAGTTTGAGGTAGCTCAGGCCCACGTCCATCAGCGTTTGCAGTTTGCGCGCAATGGCCGGCACGGCACTGAAAAATTCAAGCGCCGCTTCGACCGTGAGGTCCAACATCTGCGCGATGTTGCGACCCTTGTATTGCACCTCGAGGGTTTCGCGGTTGTAACGCTGGCCATGGCACACGTCGCACGGCACGTACACATCCGGCAGAAAGTGCATCTCCACGCGCACCATGCCATCGCCCTGACAGGCCTCGCATCGGCCGCCTGCCACGTTGAACGAAAACCGTCCGGGGCCGTAGCCGCGCTCGCGTGCCATGGGCACTTCGGCCATGAGTTCACGGATGGGCGTGAAGAGACCCGTGTAGGTCGCGGGGTTGCTGCGGGGCGTGCGACCGATCGGCGACTGGTCGACGTTGATGACTTTGTCGATTTGCTCGAGCCCCAGAATTTCCTCATGGGGGGCGGGCTCGTCATGGGCGCGGTGGATATGCCGCGCGGCGGCTGCGTACAAGGTGTCGTTCACCAGCGTGGATTTGCCTGAACCGGAGACGCCGGTCACACAGGTCATGAGGCCCAGCGGAATACTCGTGTTCACTTGCTGCAGGTTGTGGCCCGATGCGCCACGCACCTGCAGGCATTGAAAGCGGGCGGGGTCGGGGCCGAGCACCGGGTCGTGCGCCCTCGCATCAGTCTGGCCTGCGCGTGACGTGAAGACGTTGGGGCTTGGGGCGTGCGCACCCTCAAGCGGTCGCCAGGCGCGCCGCTGGGCCGGTCCGGTGATGACCTTCAGCCCGGCCAGGTACTGGCCAGTGAGGGAGTCGGGATGTTGTTCGAGTTGTTGCGGCGTGCCTTGGGCGAGCACGCGTCCGCCGTGCACACCCGCACCCGGCCCCATGTCGATGCAGTGGTCTGCGGCGCGGATCATGTCCTCGTCATGCTCCACCACGATCACGCTGTTACCGATGTCGCGCAAATGCCGCAGCGTGCCAACCAAGCGCTCGTTGTCCCGCTGGTGCAGGCCGATGCTGGGCTCGTCGAGCACGTACATCACGCCGGTGAGTCCCGAGCCGATTTGCGAAGCCAGGCGAATGCGCTGCGCCTCACCTCCCGACAAGGTGTCGGCGCTGCGCGCCAGCGTCAGGTAGTTCAGGCCCACATCGTTGAGAAACTTCAAGCGCGCCGACACTTCCTGCACCACCCGAGCCGCAATGTCGGCCTTTGCGCCTTGCAGGCGCAACGCCTTGAAGTAGTCCCAGCCCTCGCGCAAAGTGAGTTGGCTGATCTCGTGCAGCCCCAGCGCCGACGTGCCTTCGCCCAGTCGGACATGGCGCGCCTCGCGTCGCAGACGCGCGCCGCCGCAATCGGTGCACTGCTGCGTGCTGCGCAAGCGCGCGAGTTCTTCACGCACCATCACCGAATCGGTTTCACGGTAACGCCGCGTCATGTTGGGCAGGATGCCTTCAAACGGATGCTTGCGGCTGAGCTTGCGCCCCCCTCCACCGGGCGAGGGGTAGTTGAACTTGATGGCCTCTTCGCCCGAGCCGTGCAGGATCACTTGGCGCACGTTCGTCGGCAAGTCTTCAAACGGCGTCTCCAGGTCGATGCCGTAATGCTTGGCCACGCCCTCCAGCAAGCCGAAGTAATAGGCATTGCGTCGGTCCCATCCCTTGATGGCACCACTGGCGAGGCTGAGCGAAGGAAAGGCCACCACGCGAGCAGGATCAAACACCTCCTGGTGCCCCAATCCGTCGCAGGACGGACAAGCCCCTTGGGGCGAGTTGAAAGAGAACAGACGCGGCTCGAGTTCCGCAATGGTGTAGCTACAGAGCGGGCAGGCAAAGCGCGCGTTGAAAAGATGCTCGGTGCCCGAGTCCACCTCGATCACCACCGCGCGGCCATCGGCCAGGTGCATGGCGGTTTCAAGGCTTTCGGCCAGGCGCTGCTGGGCATCGGGGCGCACTTTGAGGCGGTCGATCACCACATCCAGGTCATGCTTCTCCTGGCGCTTCAAGTCGGGCAAGTCCTGCGCTTCGACCAGCTGTCCGCCAATGCGAAAGCGCACAAAGCCGCGCGCCTGCAAGGCGGCGAGTTGCTCGCTGAATTCGCCCTTGCGGTCGCGCGCCAGGGGTGCCATCACCATCACGCGGGTGTCGGCGGGCAGGGCCAGCACCGCATCGACCATTTGCGCCACGCTTTGCGCCTGCAAGGGTCGGTGGTGGTCGGGGCAAAAGGGCGTGCCCGCGCGCGCCAGCAGCAGTCTCAGGTAATCGTGGATTTCGGTGATGGTGCCCACCGTCGAGCGCGGGTTGTGGCTGCTGGCTTTTTGCTCGATGGAAATCGCTGGCGACAAGCCCTCGATCATGTCCACATCGGGCTTGTCCATCAGTTGCAGGAACTGACGTGCGTAGGCCGATAGGCTTTCCACGTACCGCCGCTGCCCCTCGGCGTACAGCGTGTCAAAGGCCAGGCTCGATTTGCCCGAACCGGACAAGCCTGTGACCACCACCAGTTGATGCCGGGGGATGTCCAGGTCAATGTTCTTGAGGTTGTGGGTGCGCGCACCCCTCACGCTGATGCAGCCATGCGTCTGGGCGAGGTAGGTGCCGGCAATAGAGTCGTTCACAGGGTTGGGCGAGTCACAAGCAACCTGCCATGATAGCCAACCTGGCTGTTCGCCGACCAGCACGCCCACCCGCACGCCGTTACACGCCGCACACCGAGTGCGACAGACCGCCCAGCCGTGCGCCCCTCGCCTTGGGCGACAATAGGGTTCGTTTTGTTCCCTTCGCCGTGTCAGCCGACTCCCCCACCCTGATGACCCCCCTCGAGCGCCGCGCCAGTGTGTCGCTCGCCATGATCTACGCCCTGCGCATGCTGGGGCTCTTCATGGTGCTGCCCGTCTTCATGATCGAGGCTCGACACTACGACGGGGGCGCAGACGCCTCCCGGGTTGGCCTGGCCATGGGTCTGTATGGTCTGGTGCAGGCTTGCTTGCAAATTCCCTTCGGTCTGGCCGCCGACCGCTGGGGGCGCAAACGTGTCATCGTGCTGGGGTTGCTGATCTTTGCCCTGGGCAGTGTGATCGCCGCCTTGGCCACCAGCGTGACCGGTCTGGCCTGGGGCCGGGCCTTGCAAGGAGGCGGGGCGATTTCTGCCGCGGTCACGGCCTTGCTGGCGGACCAGACGCGCGACGAAGTGCGAACCAAGGGCATGGCCCTCATCGGGGGCAGCATCGGACTCATGTTTGCGTTGTCGCTGGTGATGGGACCCTTGCTGTCCTCCTGGGGCGGCTTGCCGGCGATTTTCTGGGTCACGTGTGGTCTGGCCCTGGGCGGTGTGGCGGTGGTGCTGGGGTGGACGCCTGCAGAAACCTACCGGCCCGCAACCTCCACGTCCCCGCAGGACGCGCGTGCCACCTGGCGCATTCTGATTTCGCCAGAGCTGTTACGGCTCGACGCCGGTGTGTTCATTCTCTATGCGGTGCAGATTGCCACCTGGGTGGCTGTGCCCGCGTTGCTGGTGCAGGCCGGCTTGTCCACGGGGCAGCACAGCTGGCTCTATCTGCCGGTGGTGTTGCTGTCGTTTGTGTTCATGGGTCTGTCCTTGTTTCGCATGGAGCGCAAAGGATGGCTGCGCCCCTTGTTTTTAGGCTGCATTGCGATGGTGCTGTGTGTGCAGCTGGGCTTGCTGTTCGTGTCGAGTCGACAGCCTGATGTGTGGTCGCTGGGCGTGCTGCTGTTTCTGTTTTTTTGTGGCTTCAATGTGCTGGAGGCCAGCCAACCCAGCCAGGCGTCCCGGCTGGCTCCGCCATCGGTTCGCGGCGCAGCGCTGGGGGTCTACAACACGCTGCAGTCGCTGGGCATTTTTGCCGGCGGCGCGGCTGGCGGCTGGGTGGCCAAGCAGCTGGGCAGCCAAGGGCTGTTTTTGGGCTGCGCCGCGTTGATGGCGCTGTGGCTGGTGCTGGCCTGGGGCATGCGTTTTATGCCCGCGACAGCAGAGGCCACCAGCCACGGCGGGTCGGCGGTGACGGCAACCACCGCCGACAGTTCGGCACGTTAACGCATCACTGCGCACAGGCTACGGGTGGGCGCAACCGGTTGGCAACTGGCCCCATAATTGACATATTCTTGAGAGGAACACCATGGCATCCGTCAACAAAGTCATTCTGCTGGGCAACTGCGGGCGCGACCCCGAGGTGCGCTATTTGCCCTCCGGCCAGGCTGTGGCCAATGTGAGCATCGCCACCTCGAGCCGCCGCAAGGACCGCAACAGCGGTGAGATGGTCGAAGACACCCAGTGGCACCGCGTCACCTTCTATGACCGCCTGGCCGAAATCGCCGGCGAATACGTCAAAAAGGGGCGTCCGCTGTACGTCGAAGGCCGCATCAAATACGGCAAGTACACCGACCAGGCCGGCGTCGAAAAAAACACCGTGGACATCATCGCCACCGAGCTGCAACTGCTGGGCGGGCGTGAGGGCGGCGGTAGCATGGGAAGCGGTGACGAAGGAGGCGCTCAGGCGCCGCGCGCGGCCGCCCCACGCGCCGCCGCGCAGGCACAAGCACCGGGCCAGTCCCCCAAAGGCAAGACCGGCTTTGACGACATGGACGACGACATACCGTTCTGACACCCCGCCACAGCACGGTTTCGCCATAATCCCAGCCAGCCCAGTGCTCGCTGGGATTTTTTGTGGCTGCCAGCCAGGACCCCGCACCATGACCCCAACCGATTTTCAAACGTGGTTTGACCCCCAGTTCGATGACTATGTGGCTCACCTGGAAACCCTGGTCAACCTGGATTCGGGCAGCTACCAACGCCAGGGCGTCGCGAAGGTGTTGAACTGGATCGCTGATTTTCTGGCAGCCGATGGTATCGAGGTGCACCGCCACCACACCGAGGACTTGCTCACTTGCGTGTCCGGCACGGTCAACCCAGGCCAGGCGCGAGACCAGGCGGTGCTGATGCTGGGGCACTGCGACACGGTGTTTCCCGCTGGCGAGGCGACACGACGACCCTTCCGGGTCGAGGGCACCACAGCACACGGGCCTGGTGTGGCCGACATGAAGGCCGGCGTGCTGATGAACGCTTATTTGTTGCGGGCCTGGCATCGACTGGGGCGTCGCGACCTCCAAGTCAGCGCCCTGTTCACCTGCGATGAAGAGATTGGCTCGCTCGCCAGCAGCCCGGTGATCGAAGCCCTGTGTCGCGAGCATCGCTACGTGTTCAATGCCGAACCCGGTCGCCCCAACGGCAATGTCGTGATCGGTCGCAAGGGCGGTGTGTTTTTTGAAGTCGATGTGCGCGGCAAAGCGGCGCATGCGGGGGGCAATTTCTATGACGGCATCAACGCCATTTCGGCCCTGGGCAAAAAAATCGGTGCGCTGGAACAATTGATCGACCGGGATGAGGGCATCACCCTCAACGTGGGGCTGATCGAAGGCGGCCAATCGGTCAACACCGTGGCCCCGCATGCCAAGGCGGGCGTTGATTTGCGCATTCGCACGCTGGAGCAACGCGAGAAATGTCTGACCGAGATTGCCCGCATTTGCACCACCAGCGTGATCGGCGAAAGCACCACCTGGGCCATTCGCGGCGAGTTCAAACCCTTTGTACAAAGCGCGGGGTCCAAGGCCTTGGCCGAGCGCTACCTCGCCACCTCGCTGGCCCACGGTGTGATGGTGCAGGGTGAAATCACCGGCGGCTGCTCGGATTCAGGCATCGCCTCTGCGTGTGGCTGCGACGTGGTGTGTGCGGTCGGACCCGCGGGCGGCGGCTTTCACACCGAGCACGAGTACGTCCGCCTGGAAACCGTGGTGCCCAAGGCCACCGTGCTCTTTCAGACGATGATGAGTCTGCGCTGATCTGTTAAGCGGGCTCAACCGTGATGTCCATCGTCGCGCTCATGGACTCGCCGGGGGGGAGCACCACAAGCCCCAGTGTCTGCGCGTCCGCGACGCCTTCACGCACCAGGTGTACCGCATTGTTGACATGACTCACCGGCTCGATGGCCACGTTGTCACGGGTCGGGTTGGTGAACACCACCAGTCGGCGCATGCTGGATTGCACATGCACCTGCAACACCGCGTCGTGTAGGCTCAGCGTGCCATTCCAACCGTCATAGCAGTGGTCAACATCCAGCGTGTCGCAATCGGCCGAGAGCCCTGTGATCGCCGTGCGGTGCGTGGGCAATTTGTCAGCCCCCATTTCCCATCGCCCGCTGGCCTGAAAACCCAGTTGGCTGTGTGCGCGCTTGACGAAGTACGGATGCCAGCCCAGCCCCACGGGAGCCGCCGTATGCGCCTGGTTGGTGATGGACAAGGTGAGCGTCAAGCGGTTGGGCTGTACTTGAATCATCTGTGACGCATCGAAGGCGAAGGGCCAGCCGCTGTCCGCGCGATGCTCGTACGACAAAAACGCCGAACTCTCGGTATGCTCGAGCACCTGCCACGCCCGTTGCCAGCCCACGCCATGAATGGCGTGCGGCTCATCGCCGTTGTTGCGCACCAGCGGATGGCTGGTGCCCTGCCATTGCAAATGGGCCTGTGCAATGCGGTTGGAAAACGGCACGAGAGGAAAGCACCCGGACTCTCGGGCCGACTTCAGTGCCTGCGGCGCGGTCGAGCGAAGCACCGGCTCGTCACCCAGCCACAGACCCGCCAGGCAACCCCCAAGGTCGGGGCGTAACGCACAGTGCAAATTCCCGCTGTGCAACTCGAGTGCAGTCATGAGGTCTCCTGAGGTGTGTCGTCTGCATTCTCGGTGAAAGCCGATACGGTGGGACTGCCCAAAAAAAGACCCGCCAGGCTTGCGCCTGCGGGTCTAAGTCCAAGGAGAGAGAACAATCCGTCGTTGTTGACCTGACTCGTGTCAGAACCGGATCAACGGTTGTAGGCCGACTCGCCGTGGGAGCTGATGTCCAGACCCATGCGCTCGTCTTCCTCGCTCACACGCAAACCCAAGACCAGGTCTACGACCTTGTAGGCGATGTAGGACACCACGGCCGACCACACGATGGTGGTGATGACCGCCTGGAACTGGATCCAAACCTGACCGGCAATAGAGTACTCGGGGTTCACCGCGTTGGTCACGTAGTCGAACACACCGGTACCACCCAGTGACGGGGCCGCAAAGACACCCGTCAGCAACGCGCCCAGAATGCCGCCAACGCCGTGCACACCGAAGACATCGAGCGAGTCGTCAGCACCCAGCAGACGCTTCAGGCCCGACACGCCCCACAGACACAGCAGGCCAGCAAACAAACCAATCACGATGGCGCCCATGGGGCCCACGAAACCGCACGCCGGGGTGATCGCCACCAAGCCTGATACCGCACCGGAAGCAGCGCCCAGCATCGAGGCTTTACCCTTGGTCAGCGCTTCACCGGCAATCCAGGAGAGCGTGGCCATGGCGGTCGCGACCAACGTATTGATAAAGGCCAGCGCTGTCACGCCATTGGCTTCCAGGTTGGAGCCGGCGTTGAAACCAAACCAGCCCACCCACAGCATGGCGGCACCCACCATGGTCAGGGTGAGGTTGTGCGGCGCCATGGACTCGCGGCCAAAGCCGATGCGCTTGCCCACCACAAATGAGCCCACCAAACCCGCGACGGCGGCGTTGATGTGCACCACAGTACCACCCGCGAAGTCCAGCGCGCCCTTGGCCCACAACCAGCCGGCAGCCGCAGTGACCTTCTCGAGTGATTCAGCGTCGGTGATGGCGTCCGGGCCGTCCCAGTACCACACCATGTGAGCGATCGGCAGGTAGCTGAAGGTGAACCACAGCGCACAGAACAGCAGCACCGCCGAGAAGCGCACACGCTCAGCAAAAGCACCCACGATCAGACAGGCCGTGATGGCTGCGAAAGTGGCCTGGAACGCTGCGAAGATGTACTCGGGAATCACCACGCCCTTGCTGAAGGTGGCGGCCACACTGTCAGGGGTGATGCCCTTGAAGAACAGCTTGTCCAGCGTGCCAATGAATGGGTTGCCCGCGGTGAACGCCGCGCTGTAGCCATACAGGACCCACAGCACATAGATCATCGAGGTGACCACAAAAACCTGCATCAGCACCGACAGCATGTTCTTGCTGCGGACCAAGCCGCCATAGAACAACGCCAGGCCCGGGATGGTCATCAGAATGACGAGCACGGTGGCCACAATCATCCAGGCGGTGTCGCCCTTGTTGGGCACCGGTGCCGGCGCAGCGGCTTCAGCAGCGGGGGCTGCTTCAGCGGCGGCAGGCGCTGCTGCGGGTGCAGCGGCTGCGGTGGCTGCCGGAGCAGCGGCGGGGGTGGCGGGCTGTGCCATTGCAGTCATCGAACCGCAAAGAAGGGCCATGCCCAGCCACAAGGTGGCTAGCAGTTTTTTCATGTCAATGCCTTTCAGGTCAGGGAGTCAAATCTTCAGGTCGATCACAAGGCTTCCGGCCCGGTCTCGCCGGTGCGGATGCGCACCACTTGTTGCAAGTCGTAAACAAAAATCTTGCCGTCGCCGATCTTGCCGGTGCGGGCCGCCGCCTCGATGGTCTCGATCGCCTGGTCGACCAACGCATCATCGATGGCGGCCTCGATCTTCACCTTGGGGAGAAAGTCCACCACGTACTCTGCACCGCGGTACACCTCGTCCAGCTTGAAGGGTTTGATGATGGCGGTGATGAGTTTCATGGGGACTCCTAGCTCTCGGGATGCTTTAGAACGTCTTGGCGACAGTGACCACCACGGCGGATTTGCCGGCTGCAGTGTGAGCAAAAATGTCAGTGCCGAAAAAATTCTTCTTGGTTGTGCCTATGTAAGCACCCGTCAAGATGTAGCCTGCGCCGATGTCCTTGCCGATGCTGAGTTTGTAATCTCCAACAGATTTAGGAAGCGCATCTCCGCCAACCATTGTCAAGTTAGTTTGATTATTATTTTTTAAGGATAGTAATCCGTAGTGAGCGCCGAGTATGAGCCCATTGACCTCTTGTGTGTAATTCAGATCTAAATAAGTTGTGCCTTTGGTTGAGTTGGTGGCTCCATAAAGATCTGTAGCAAGAGCCGCAGTTTTGAAATAATCTCCGGTTGCATAGAACAACTTAGCGGAAAGAGGTCCATATGACAAGCCAAGATAGAGTTCTTGGTTATTGATTTTTGTTGTAACCGTCTCAAGCTCGGCTCTACCAACACCCGTCTGCGGGTAATAGTAATAAATCGCACCCACGTCATAGCCCAGGCCAGGGGCCACTTCGCCCTTGAAGCCACCGTAGAAGTCCATTTCCAGGGACGCGCCGTTGTACAGGTCCTGGGCCACATTGGAGTTCCAGTTACCCACATAGAAACCGCTGCTGTGTGTGATATCGATGCCGCCTTGCAGGGCTGCGCCGTAGTTGGTCTGTGTGAAACCACGGAAACGGTAGTCGCTGTTCAGCGAAACGTTGCCAGCCACCGTCCACTCGGGGGCGGGGGCGGCAGGCGCGGCGGTTTGTGCTTGAGCGGCGCCGGCCAACATCATCAAAGAGGCAGAAGCAGCGAGGATTTTTTTCATGGGGGGACTCCAGTTACAAGATAGGGTTGAAGGCTTTTTGCAGGTTCCGTGCCAAGGCAGACTCACCGCCAACAGGAGCAGAACTCCCCTATTTTGATCCCAATCCTCCCAAAATCGCCAATTGTGAGCACCAAGTCGGTGCGCTGCAGTGCGAAAACAGGCATTGGCGCCACGTCTTGCACCAGAAGGAGGCGTCGTGGGTTTTGCGTCCATCAACAGTTGCGCCATGCTCGGTCTGCGACTGATCCCGGTGACGGTGGAGGTCCATCTGGGCAATGGGCTGCCCGGCTTGACGCTGGTGGGCCTGGCCGACACCGAGGTCAAGGAGGCTCGCGAGCGGGTGCGGTGCGCCATCACCCATGCGGGGTTGCCATTTCCCTCCAACCGACGCATCACCGTCAACCTGGCCCCGGCCGATCTGCCCAAGGATTCGGGGCGATTCGACTTGCCCATCGCCCTGGGCATTCTGGCTGCCAGTGGCTGTCTGGACGCACAAGCGCTGCACGCTTATCGCTGGGCGGGCGAGTTGTCGCTGGCCGGTGACGTTCGCCCGGTCAAAGGCGCCTTGGCCATGGCGCTGGCCTTGCAGCAAAGCGGCCACCCGGGGCGCCTGGTGCTGCCGCCGGGCAGCGCCGAAGAAGCCGCGCGGGTCGCGGAGCTGGCGGTGTACCGGGCTTCGCACCTGAACGACGTGGCGTCGCAGTTCATGACCCCGTCGGCGGACCGCCCAGACGATC
>RFTK01000011.1 GCA_009923505.1 Betaproteobacteria bacterium | reverse complement strand
CAGCCTGCACCGCCTGGCTGATGGCGAGCATCACCACGGTGAGCAGGGGCAAGGCACGTTGGCTGGACGTGAACACACTGGCCACCTGCGGCACCACATAGGCCAGCAGAAAGAGCACGATCAAAAGCGCAATGCCGCTCACGATGGCGGGATACAGCAGCGCAGCCATCACCTTGCTGCGCAAGGCCTGTCGCGCCTCCAAGTCATCGGCCAGGCGCTCCAGCACCAGGCCGAGTTGCCCACTGTGTTCGCCAGCTGCGATCACCGCACAGTACATGGGCGAGAACTCGGCCGGGTGTGCCGCCAGAGCTTGCGCAAAAGGGGAGCCCGCGTTGACCTCGGCTCTGAGTGCGGCCACCAGCGCTTGTTGGCGTGGGGTCGAAGCCTCATCGGCCAGTGCAGTAAGCGCGCGCTCGAGCGGCAAGCCAGCATCGACCAGGCCAGCGAGTTGTCGAGTCCAAATGGTGAGGGCTGTCTGGTTCAGCACCCGACGCTGCCACAACACGATGTCGCGGGTCTGCGTGCTCGACACCACGGGTGCCACGTCCAAGGGCACCAGGTGACGTGCACGCAGTTGGCTGCGCACCGCGCGCGCCGAGTCGGCCTCCAGGACGCCGCGTTGGGTGACACCCTGCGGATCAATGGCCTGATAGGAGAACGCGGGCATGGCAGTGTTGGGGCGATCGGGTTAATGCAAGCGTTCAGTCACGTGTGACCCGCAGCAGTTCCTCGCGCGAGGTGATGCCTTGCTGGACCAACCGCTCGCCGTCTTCACGCATCAGGCGCATGCCATGGCGCTGTGCACAAGCGCGTAGATCGGCTTCCGAGGCTTGCGCGTGGATGAGGGCACGCAATTCATCGTCGGTGGTCAGCAATTCGAAGATGCCAGTGCGCCCGTGGTAACCACTTTGGTGACAGGCTTCGCATCCTGCGCCCTGACAGTGGGTGCACAGCTGACGCAGCAACCGTTGCGCCAATACGCCCAGCAATGAAGAGCTCAGCAGGAAGGGTTCGACGCCCATGTCGATCAGGCGTGTCACGGCGCTGGGCGCATCGTTGGTGTGCAGCGTGGCCAGCACCAGGTGGCCAGTGAGCGAGGCCTGGATGGCGATCTGCGCGGTCTCAAAATCACGGATTTCGCCAATCATGATGACGTCCGGGTCCTGACGCAGGATGGCGCGCAGTGCCTTGGCAAAGGTGAGGTCAATACGCGGGTTGACTTGCGTCTGGCCCACGCCGGGCAGTTCGTATTCGACCGGGTCTTCCACGGTCAGGATGTTGCGCGTGTGCGTGTCGAGTTCTTGCAGGGCTGCGTAGAGCGTGGTGGTTTTGCCTGAACCGGTCGGGCCGGTGACCAGGATGATGCCGTGAGGTTGTGCAATCAGACGTTGCAACCGTGTCAGGGTGTTGCCCTCCATGCCCAGGCCGGGCAGGCCGAGCTTGCCTTCGCTCTTGTCCAGCAGTCTCAGCACTGCGCGCTCGCCATGGGCACTGGGCAGGGTGGAGACCCGCACATCGATGGCGCGTTGTCCCAGCCGCAAGGAGATGCGTCCATCCTGAGGCAGCCGTTTTTCGGCAATATCCAGCTCCGCCATGATCTTCAGGCGTGAGATGAGTGCGGCGTGCAGCGCTCGGTGGGGTTGCACCACCTCGCGTAAATCGCCATCAATACGAAATCGCACGCTGCTGTGGCGCTCGTAAGGTTCAATATGGATGTCGCTGGCCCCATCCCGCGCGGCCTGGGTGAGCAAGGCGTTGAGCAAGCGGATGATGGGCGCGTCGTCCGCAGTTTCCAGCAGGTCTTCCACGGCAGGCAGTTCTTGCATCATGCGCGTGAGGTCGGCGTCTTCCTGCACCTCACTGGCCACCACGGCGGCACTCGACTCGGCATGGGCGTAGGCCGAGCTGATGCGTTGCGCGAGCTCCCGGGCTTCGAGCTGGTGACACTGCGGCAGCGAGTCAGCGCCCAGATGGCGCAGCACCTCGCTCCACGCCGCTGGGTGGGGCGAGGCGGCATGCCACAGCGTCAGACCTTGCCCATCGTCCTCCAGCAGCAGCTGGTGGGTACGGGCAAAAGCGTATGGCAGGGGGTGGCGCATGATCAGCGGGCGGGCGCACGTGGCGAGGTGCCGGCAGCCGGGGCCGGCGCTGAGCCGGCTGACGATGCGGCTGTCCCCTGGTCGGTTGTGGAACCGGCCGCTGCTCGCGTGGTCGGCAAGGGCGGCAGGGTCATGGTGTTGGAGACCGGGAGCACGGGGGTGGCAGGTTGGTGCGTGCCTTGCTGGGCCCCCAGCATCTGTTGGTAGCGTTGGGTAGACAGGGCCTCGGTGGCATCGCCGTCGCGCAACACCACCGGGCGCAGAAACACCATCAGGTTGGTTTTCTTGCGCTCTCGCGACTCGTTGCGAAACAGGGCTCCCAGCCAGGGAATGTTGCTCAGCCACGGCACGCCGGCGCCATTGTTGGCGTATTCATCGGCCAGCAAACCGCCCAGCACCACGATGGAACCGTCCTGCACCAGCACATTGGATTCGATCGAGCGCTTGTTGGTGATGAGCCCGGTGGTGGAGCCCACCGAGTTGTTGACCACGCTGGACACCTCCTGGTAGATGGTGAGCTTGACGTTGCCGGTTTCGCTGATCTGGGGTTTGACCCGAAGCGTCAGGCCCACATCGCGACGTTCGATGGTCTGGAACGGATTGACGGCGCCATTCACCGTGTTGTTGTTGGTGTACTGACCGGTCACGAAGGGCACGTTCTGGCCCACCACAATCTTGGCCTCTTCGTTGTCCAGCGTGAGCAAGGTGGGCGTGGAGAGGATGTTGCTGTCTGCATTGGTTTGCAAAAAATTGGCCAGTGAGTTGAGCACATACACGCCATTGACCTGGCTCGCTGTGGCCACGTTCAGACCAGCGCCCGGCACCACCGCTCCGCTGCCCCCCTTGATGGCCAGATTCAGCAGGTTGTTGCCGTCGCTGCCAAAGTTGGTGCCCAGGATGCCCACCGTGCCACCCTTTTGGCCCATGACGTTTTGCCACTGGATCCCGAATTGCGCCGCCTTGTTGGCATCCACTTCAGCAATCAGGCTCTCCACCAGCACCTGGGCGCGGCGGCCATCGAGTTGATCGATCACAGCGCGCAGTTGACGGTACTGCGGTTCGGGTGCAGTGATGATGAGCGAATTGGTGGCGGTGTCAGCCTGGATCTGACCGCCGGTGGTGGCGAGGTTGGTGTTGGCACCTGAACTCAGACTCGACCCCATGCTCGAGCCAGTTCCGGTACCAGGTGGAGTGTTTCCAGTCAAACCAGATGAGCCCGTCAAGGCAGTGGTACCACCGAGATTGGCACCGGGCAGCATCGACCCGGTTTGTCCTTGCATGGCCGCACGCAAGGTGTTGGCCAACCGGACGGCGTCTGCATTCTTGAGGTACACCACATGCAGATTGCCGCTGGCGGCGGCAGAGCCGGGTTGGTCGAGTTTTTCGATCAGGGTGCGGGCCTGGGCCAGGCGTGCCGGGTTGGCCGCGCGCAGGATCAATGAGTTGGTCCGCACCTCCGGAATGATGGTCGTTTTGTATTGGTTGTCGGTGGTAGCCGGCGCGCCGGCCGCGGCGGCGGCCACGGGCAGGGCCGCGTTGCCAGACTCGATCAATCGCTGCAGCAGCGGCGCCAGATCCAGGGCGATCGCGTGCTTGAGGCCGATGACCTCGACGTCGGTGGCGGTGGGCAGGTCCAGCGTGGTGATGATGCGCCCCAGCCGCTGCAAGTTGTCCGCGTAGTCCGTGATGACCAAGGCGTTGGTGCCGGGCGTGACATTGATGGTGTTGTTGGGGCTGATGAGCGGGCGCAGCACGGCCACCAGGTTGTTGGCGTTTTCATGCTGAAGGCGAAAGATCTGGGTCTGAATCTGGCCACCACCCGGTGTGGCGGGCGTGGCAATCACCGGGCCGGCCTGCAGTTTGGCATCCGCTTCGGGCACGATTTTGTGCAAACCATTGGCTTCGACCACGCTGAATGACTGCAGGCGCAGAGCCGCCAGGAACTGGTTCCAGGCCACAGTAGGAGGCACGGGTTTGTCGGTGCTCAGGGTCAATGTGCCTTTGACGCGCGGGTCCACCACCAGTTGTCGACCGGTCAAGGTGGCCAGGGTGCGCGCCACGGCCTCGATGTCGGCGTTGACGAAGTTGAGCGTGATGGGCTCGCCCGGTTTTTGCGCCACTGCCACGGTGGGCGCCATCGACAGGGCAGCACACAGGCTGAGCACCAGCAGGTGCATGCGAGTGCCTGCGTTCGAAGTGATGGAAGAGAGGACACGTTGGCGCATGGTTATCCCATTGTCAGTTGCGCTTTGTTGCCCTGGCGACGGCCCAGGACATTGAGCAAATTGGAGAGAGCTGCCTCGACGGCCGGGTCTGCGCGGGCTTCACCCTCGAAGCGCCAGCGCTCGCCGATCCATTCACCGCGGCCTTGCAGGTGAAGTTGCCCACGCAGGGTGTCGAGTTGCACCTGCATCGGGGAGGTGCCTTGGTGGCCCTGGAGTTGGAGACGGTAGCTGCCCATGGGGCGCAAGGTGGACAGGCGTGATGACAGGTCCAGCAGGTTCAGGGTGGCTTGCCCTGTCACCTGCAAACGTTGCTCGGCCCAGCGAATATCAAGCGCGCGAGTTTCCAGTTGCAGTTGCCCTTGCGCTTGCACGGTGTTCCAGGGCGTGCCTAGCCCGGACAGGGCCGCCGCAGGCCAGGTGGACTGCTGGTCCAGCACACGCACACGGGTGCCGCTCCAGTCGGCTTGGGCTTGCAGGGTGAGGGGCGTGGGGGTGCAGCAGGGCATCGACAGCGTGACCTGCAGGGAGGGTTGTGGCAACAAGCTGGGGCTCAGGCGCCACGACAGCCGGTCCGGCAGGGCCACAGCCTGTTGGCTGCCTGCGCCCGCGCTCAACACCAGTTGAGCCGAACCCGACCACACCGTGCCCCGCACGTCCTGCCACAGTACCCGCTGTTGACTGAGGTGTTCCACCTGGCGGGTCAGCCACGCGGCTGGCGCGCAGGTGATCCCGGCGGCCAGTGCGCCAACCAAGATGCCTCCTGAAGCCCAGCGCCGCATCATGTCAGGGGGCTCCTCGATCAGGCAATTGAACGCTGACATGACCGTCCCACTGTGCTTGCGTGTCCGGGCTGTTGGACGGGGTAGGGGTCGCAGAGCTGGATGGGCTGCGTTGCAGCCGCATGTCGGTCACCCGGGCCTGGGCGGTCTGTCGAACAGCGCTCAGCCATTGGGCCAAGCTGCTGCCCGACACGTTTTTAAGCACCACGCGGGTGGCGTCTCCTTGCTGCGAGAGCTGGGCGCCAGGCAGCAGGTCGCGGGTGAGTAGAGACAGCGATTGCTGAGCTTCTTGACGCGACAGCCTGGGTTGCGTTTGCAGGCTCCGTGCCTGAGCCTGCAAGGCTGCGAGCTGGGCCTGTTGACGGTCGAGTTGGGCATGGCGCTCGGGGCTTTGGTGCCACACACGAAGCGCTGGCGCCAGGCCGACCTGCCACAGCAGGGCCAAGGCCAAGACAAGAGCGGCTGCTCGCAACCCGGTGCGCTCGCGAACCGAGAGTTGTTCCCAGCGGGCGTGCCAAGGGCGCAGATCCCAGCGGCTCATCGCACACCCTCCCAGCGCAAGCGGTAGTCGTCACCTTGTTGGCTGAGCCGATAGCCTTGGGCTTGCAAGCGTTGGTGGGCGGCGGCATCCGGCTCGGCCGCCCCGGTGGCCTGCCAGCGCAACTCGCCGGGGCTGAAGCTCAATTGGCGAATCGAGGCCTGGGCAGGCAGGGCCTCGGACAAGCGGGCCAGCAACACATCGGCGTCCTGCGGCGAGGGGGCACCGGTGGCCTGACGCAAGGCGTCCACCTCGCGCCGCATTTGTAGCGCAGGGTCAATCACCACCCGCACGTGTGGGAATGTATCGGTCAGCACGCGTTGCTGGCGTTGTTGTTGATCTTGTAACAAGGCTTGCTCGCGCCAGGCCCAGGTGTTGAGTCCGATGAGTTGGGCGCCTAGCAGCAATGCCAGGCCCCACCGCACGGCGCGCCAGTCAGGCCTGTGGCGCAGCGTGTGCCAGGCCTGTTGCATCCAGCGACCACTGCGCTGGGCACGGGACTGGCCCCACTCACCTTGGGCCAGGTCCCAGTTGGAGCGAGCGGCTTGCAGCCAGCGTTGGGCTGCAGGTTGCAAGCCAGCCTCCAGTGGGCACCAGTCGGCCGCTTGTTGGGCGACGCCGGGCTCGGACCAGCAGACGCTGACCTCGGCCAAGTTTTGCGACCAGGCTGCGCGGGTGGCGTGGGGTATCGGGGTAACGCCCTGGGCGTGACACAGCAAAGCTAACGCCTGCCCGTCGTGCTGCACCACATGCATCACGGCTTCGGGGGCTGATGTGGGAGCACATTCGGGGACCAGCCGTTGCACGCGCAGGCCCGCGGCGTCCAGGGGCGCCAGCGCTTGTTGCAGCCATTCGCGCGAACACGCTGCCACCAGGGTCGCGCCGCCCATGCGGGTAGGCGCCTGAGGCGCGATAGCCAGGTGCAGATGGGCCGGGTCGTCCAGCAGCTGCTCTTCCAGCAGACCTTGCAGCACTGCGCTCAGTCGGGGACCGGATTGAGGGGGCAAGGTGACGGCATGCCAGGACAACCGTTGCCAGGGCACCACCGCGACCACCTCGCCAAGGGCTGGGGGGAGTTCTTGCGGTACGGCGGATCCAAGGTGCGTGACCGACAGGCCGTCCAGGCTGTGCACGAAAGACATCCTTCGAGCGTCAGCGCTGGGGTGCAGAGGGAGGGCCAGGATCAGCATGGTGCGCTCATTGTAGGGAGGCCATATGACTGGCCAATACACCACGCTCGCGCCATAGGATGCGCTGATTGTCGTCACGCTGGATGACCGAGCGTTCCACCAGGGTGGTGCTGCCTAGCCGCACCCGCCCGATCACCTCGAAAAAGTTGCTGGCCAGTTGGTGCGAAGGGCCAGACAGCGTCTTGCCCGAGTCGCCCAACGCCTGCCCGGCCTCTTCCAGGGTTTTCCAGTGCTGGGCGCTGCGTTGCAGGACGGCACGCTGGGCATCGGCCAGTCGCAAGCCCGGCACGCTGGCATGCAGCACCTCTACCCCTGCAGTGTTGAGGTTCACCGCGGTGCGGTTCGGGAGCCAAGTGATGAAGGGCTCAAGTCGGGCCAGCTGGGCAGGGGTGAGCCCCAGCCAAGTCAGCTGCGACACCCGCTGGGGCATGATCATGTTGCTACCGGTGCGCTGGGCCGCCAGCAGTTGGCGCACCAGTCGATCCAGGGCATCGCGTGGGAGTCCGAGCAATTCGAACAGACGATCGAACGCGGCCACGTCCACAGCGGAGGCCTGGTCGCCCTGGATCAGGTTCAACACGTTCAAGCGGGCTTGCAGATCGCTGATCTGGCCTGACAGAAAGACCCGTTCGGCCATGCCCCGCTCTTCCTCAGACACACCTTCGCTGGAACTTGCCAGGAAGCTGGAGAGGCGAGCCTCCTGCAAGGGCAGGGCCCAGGGTTCGGCGAGGTGGTCCAGGTTGCCCGAACGGGCGTCTTCGCGCAGCACCAGCCGAGCCCAGTCCAGGGCCCCCCCCAGCAGCCACTGCGATTGCTGGCGTTGTCGCTCGGCGGATTCAACCTCCAGGCTCTTCCACTGTTGCCACAAGGTGGTCGCGGCCAGGGTGGCGATCAGCGCCACGATCAGGAGTGCGGTGATCATGGCCATGCCGCGTGAGCGAGAGAGGGCATTCATCTCAGGACCTCACCGCTGAAAAAGCAGGACGTACCCAATCCAGGGTGATCGTGCCACTCGGTGACAGGCCATCGGGCAGGCTGAGAATGAGCCGCACCCCGTCAGGCAGGGCGGCGTCCTGGCCGGCGCTGACAGTGCCGCTGCTGGACAAGGGGTTGCTCCAGGCGTCACCCCGAAAATAAAACAACTGCCATTGTTGCGACGGAAACAGCACCGCGGTCGAGATGGAGCCCAGACCGGTAGTCAACCCAGACCCAGACGTCGAGGCCAAGCTGACCGCTCCCTGTACGGCCGCGGCCCAGTAGTCCTGCAAGCGTTGCCGGTCGTGACTGGCTGGCGCCTGGGTTCGCACCCAGGCCGAGGGCGGGTTCTGGCGCGACAGTCCCACCTGCTCGGCTTCATCCGGGCTGAGCGGGCGCACCGTCCAACTCACCACCCACAGACCGGCATCGGCACCGGTCGGGTCCGGCACACTGGCGCGGCGCAGAATGCGAAGCACCCGGCCATCCCAGCTCAGACCGGGCAGGCCCTGGGTGCCCGGCACACTCAGGGCCGTGTCCAGGTCGGCTTGCCATTGCGCCAAGGCGGTTTGCATGACGGCCACTTGATCCACACGTGACAGGCTGGTCTCACGGGCCCGCAACAGGCCATCGAGTCCGCGCCAGCCCAGGCCGGCCATCAGGGCCATGGCCACCAGGGCCACCAGCACCTCGATCAGGGTGAAGCCCTGGTTGCGCCTAAGCGTAGCGGGTGCTGTCATTGGTTGCCCAACACGGTGGTCACCCGCAGGATGGGGGTGGACTGCGACCATACCTGCGCGTCCACGCGGCGAAACGAGGGGTTGGGCGTGGGGCGTACGCTCAGTTGCACCCGCAGTGTCTGCTGGGCCTGCACACAGGTGACCGAGCTGTCGCCCACACCTGGCAACTGACGCGACAAACGCAGGGTGTTGAGGGCGTTGTCGGCACACAGTTGCGCCCACAGCACGTCTGACTGACGTTGGGCGGAGGTGGTCAGGGCTTGCGTGGCTTTGAGGCCGGTCATCAACCCCAGGGCCACGATACCCAGCGCGACCAGCACCTCGATCAGGGTGAAGCCACGCGAGGAGGTCGGGGGGGGCAGCATCACGGCAACAGTTTGAAGGGGCGAACACCGTCGGTACCGATGCGCACCTGCACGGCCGGTTGGCTCGCGTGTTGCAACACCACGGTTTGCGCGGTCAGCAAAGGTTCTGGGCCTAACACCAGGGGGCCGCCCACCACCCGGGTATCGGGGTCGCGCCAGCGCAGGCCGAGCGCGGGCAGGGCGTCAGGCGGCAAACCTTGCAGCAAATGACCTTCGGGCACAGGAACCCACCGCACCGTCAGGCCACGGGTGCGGGCTTGGGCGCGGGCCGCTTCCAGCCAGCTGACCAGTTGTTGCGCTTCCAGGTCCAAACGCTGTTGCGGGCTGTCGCGCAAGGCGAGCACCGCCCCCGCGCTGGCCAGGGCCATGAGGGCCACCACCACCAGCAATTCCAGCAGCGTCACGCCTCGGGTGAGGGCCGGTGGGGTCTTCACCTGCCCGAGCTTTTTGGGTCGCGCAGGCGGGCTCAGCGTGACCTTATTGCCAGCTGCCGATGTCCGCATTGCGGCCCTCGCCGCCGCTTTGACCGTCGGCGCCCATCGACAGCACGTCCACCTCAGCCTTGATGCCAGGGTTGAGGTACTGGTAGGGGCGACCCCAGGGGTCATTGGGCAGTTTGTCCAGGTAGGGCTTCCAGTTGATCGGTGCGGGTGCCGCGGTGGGCCGCACCACCAGCGCTTGCAGGCCTTGCTCGGCGCTGGGGTAGCGCTGGTTGTCCAGCCGGTACAACTTGAGCGCTTGCATCAGGTTGTTGACATCGGTGCGCGCAGCCGTCACACGGGCATCGTCTGCACGGTCCAGCACGTTGGGCACGACCAGCGCGGCCAAGACACCGATGATGACCAGCACCACCATCAACTCGATCAGGGTGAAACCGCGCTGTCGGCCAGCCCGACCGCCCGCCGGGCGGCGAGCCAGGGCAGCCACGAGATGGCGCTGCAACCAGGGGCTCAAGCTGCGACGCCAGCGTGACAGGGCATTGAAGGAAGTGGGCAGGGTGGACAAGCGCATGGTCTCAATGATAATCGCCGGATGGCAACAGTTTCGATCCATGCAGCGGGGGGATCCATCACACCCTCGAAAGCCTCCGGTTGGACGGTGAGACTCGTGACGCTCGCCGTCTGGGCTGCCCTGGCGGGGTCTGTCACTTACTGGGTGTTGCAATGGCCCCAGGCCGGCGCTGCGCGCGAAGGGTTGGTGACCACCTTGGCGGGCGCAGATGAGCAGATTGCACCTCCTGCTGCCGCCAGCCTGAATCGGGCCTTGGGGGCAGCAGCTGTGGGGGCCGATCGCGTGTCAGCGCCTGGCTGGTCTTCGCGCCTGAGCCTGGTGGGCGTGGTGCGGGCCGGCGCCCGTGACGGGGCTGCGCTGATCGCCGTGGACGGCAAAGCCGCGCGTGCGGTTCGGTTGGGTGGCGAGGTGGAGCCAGGCTTGTATCTGCTGGCCCTGGAGCCGCGCCGGGCCAGCCTGGGGGCCGACCCACGGGGTGCGGAGACCCTGGCGCTGGAGTTGCCCAAGCCCAAAGCGCCTTGACCCGGAAACAGGTGACGCCATGCGTGGCGTGCTGGCGATGCCTTGTTCCCCTGAGATCCTTCACCAACCGGGAAACCGCATTGGCCTAGAGTCAGGCCTCAGTTTTCGCCGTTGAGCCAACTCAACGCTGCAAGAACAACTGATAAGCGGGGTTGTCGGTTTCGTCCACATGCGGATAGCCCAGCGTGGACAAAAACTTGTTGAACGCCGACTGGTCAGACCGTGGCACTTGCAGGCCCACCAAAATGCGTCCGTAATCCGCGCCCTGGTTGCGGTAGTGAAACAAGCTGATGTTCCAGTTGGGGCGCATCGACGATAAAAACTTCATCAGCGCGCCCGGCCGCTCAGGAAACACAAAGCGCAGCAAACGTTCATCGTGCGCGAGCGCGGAAGGCCCGCCCACCATGTGGCGCAGATGTTCTTTGGCCAATTCGTCGTGCGTGAGGTCCAGCGCCTTGAAGCCGTGCTTGGTGAAGTGCGCCGCAATTTTGGCGCTCTCACCCTTGCCCGAGGTGGTCAGACCCACAAACACGTGGGCGACCTTGACGTCGCTGATACGGTAGTTGAACTCAGTCACGTTGCGAGGCGATTTGCTGCCCCCGAAGGCGGGCAGGTTGCCGATCAACTCGCAAAAGCGCTTGAAGCTGCCACGCTCCTCGGGGATGGTGACCGCCAACAAGGCCTCACGCTCCTCGCCCACCTCGGCGCGTTCGGCCACAAAGCGCAGGCGGTCGAAGTTCATGTTGGCGCATAGTCGTCCACCAGGTCGCGGGCGATGCGAAAGGTTTCCTGCCCCACCTGCTTGACCGCCGTGCCATCCGAGAAGAGCCCCACGTCGTGCAAGGCCACACGCTGACCTTGCTGCACCGACTGCATCATGGCCGCCGAGTCGTTCATCTGCACGCCGATCACCTGGATCTCGGGGCGCACGGCCTTGATGTAGTTGGCCACGCCAGCAATCAACCCGCCGCCACCAATAGCGACAAACACGGCATCGAGCGGGCCCTGGTGCTGGCGCAACAACTCCATGGCGATGGTGCCCTGGCCGGCAATCACCTCGGGGTCGTCAAACGGGTGAACAAAGGTCAGCCCCTGCGCCTTCTCCAGCGTGAGCGCATGCTGGTAGGCGTCCGAATAACTGTCGCCCCACAGCACCACCTCGCCCCCCAGGGCCTTGACTGCCTCGATCTTCACGGCCGGCGTGGTGACGGGCATGACGATCACCGCGCGGCACCCCAGTTTGTGCGCGCCCAGGGCCACACCTTGCGCATGATTGCCCGCCGAGGCACAGATGACGCCCTGACTCAACTGCTCGGGCGTGAGATGCGCCATCTTGTTATATGCCCCGCGCAACTTGAAGCTGAACACGGGCTGCTGGTCCTCGCGCTTGAGCAACACCTTGTTGTGCAAACGGCGGCTCAGGTTGCGTGCCGGCTCCAGGGCGGTTTCATGCGCGACATCGTAGACACGGGCGGTCAGGATTTTTTTGAGGTAGTCGGCGGGTTGCAGCGGGCGGCGAGGCATGGCGTTGGTTGCAGTGCAAAAACCGAATTGTCGCCCATGCGCCGGACACCGCCGAACCCGCGCGGGCCACAAAAAAACCCCGAGTCGCGAGACTCGGGGTGGAATCCACCGCGAGGGTGGAGGAGACAACAGGTGGCTTGCACGCATCGAGCCCAAGGGAACCCCTGAAGACGCCTGTGATCGGCAAGCTATAGGACAATTCTAGAAATCTTTGTGGCGGCACGGCCAACCGTGTGGGCTTAAACCCTTAAAGAAGTCGGACGAAATCATGGAATGCACAGTGAGTTGGACAGGCGCGAGCGGCACCCGCTCGGGCATGGGCTTTGTGGCGGAGACGGGCAGCGGTCATGTGCTCAACATGGATGGCGCCCCTGACGCCGCCCGCCCCGACAACGGCGGACAGAACCTCGCCCCGCGTCCCATGGAAACCGTGCTGGCGGGTACGGGGGGATGTACCGCCTACGACGTGGTGCTCATCTTGAAGCGTGGTCGACACGAGGTGCGTGGTTGTAGTGTCAAGCTCACCAGTGAACGCGCCGACGTGGATCCCAAGGTGTTCACCCACATCCACATGCACTTCACCGTGACCGGGCACAATATTCCTGACCAGGCGGTGGAACGCGCCATTGCCATGAGCCACGAGAAGTACTGCTCGGCCAGCATCATGCTGGGCAAGACAGCCAACATCAGCACGAGTTTTGAGGTGGTGGCTGTCTGACAGGGCCATTGCCGATCCACGGCGTGAGCGTGAACCGCTCTAATGGAATCGATTCAAGTGAAGTGTTTAAATCGAGCCGCTCAAATGCGGTGGGCGACAGTGGTCATCACCTGAGCCGCCAGGCGCATCACGCCCTTGACCGGGGCGGGTAGCTCCACCCCACCCGCCTTCTGCGCGTCCACGGCGTGACGCGCCTCGTCGGCCTTCATCTGCGCCACGATGGCGCGCGAGGCCCAGTCTGAAGGCGGCAGGCGGTCCAGGTGCGACTGCAGATGCGCTTCCACCTGGCGCTCGGTTTCTACCACAAAACCCAGACTCACCCGGTCGCCGGCCAGCTTGCCGGCGGCCAGCCCAATGCCAAACGCTCCCACGTACCACAGCGGTGTGAGCCAACTGCGCCGTTCGCCCAACTCCTGCAGGCGTCGCTCTGTCCAGGCCAGGTGATCGGTTTCCTCGACGCTGGCGCGGGTGAAGTGCTCACGCAGTGCGGCGTTTTGCGTGGCCAGGGCCTGTGCGGTGTACAACGCCTGGGCGCACACCTCGCCCACGTGGTTGACTCGCATTAACGAGGCGACCTCGCGGCGTTCAGACTCGGACAGGGAAGCAGAGCGCTCCGCTGGAGACATCGTGGCCGGTGGGTAAGGTCGGCTGGCGTGGTGATCCGCCCACAGGGTACGCAGGACATTGTCAGCCGTGACCAGCAGTTGATCCAGAGGAGCTTTCATGAATCTAATTGGATCACAGGGGCAAAAGGAGAGGGCTGATCAGGGTCACAGGGAGGTTTGTCATGTGGCTTGAGGGCTTGTAGTCCTTGGAGGCATGAAAGCCTTTGAAATACATCGTAAGTATTCAAAACATGGATTTGAGGCTTTGTTGTTGCACGCTTGCAACGTAAAAGCCCTACAGGTGTGAAAAGGTTTTGCCAGCATCCAGGCACTCTGGTCGAATAGCGTCAACTTCCCGTAAACGGAGGTTGGCCCGGGTAGCCGGTGGTGATGCAAATGCAAAACCCACTAGCCGGTGCCCTTGTTTAACCTTGGAGAACTTTCACATGAAAAAGACCCTAGTTGCCCTGGCTGCCCTGGCTGCCACCGCTGGCGCTTCCGCTCAAGTCACCATTTCTGGTTACTATGGCGCTTCTTATGACAATTTCAGCATTGGCAGTGTGAACTCTGCGCGTACTGGACTGACCAGCGAAAATCGTGTGTCCGACCAGTCTTCCCGAATCATCTTCGGCGTGAGAGAAGATCTGGGCGGTGGATTGGCCGTTATTGGTCAGTACGACTACCGCTTTAACCTGGATGCTGCAGGCCGCGCACAGTCAGAGGCTGGTGACATTGTCCCGACCTTCACTGCTGGTGGTAACAGCCACATTGGTTTGAGCAGCGGTAGCATGGGTACTGTTCGTCTGGGTCGACAAGACATCTACTACGTGGATACACCCAGCCTTCTGCCCGCCGGTTTGTACCTGGCCGCTAACCAGCAGCCAGTTTTCCACAGCCTGGCAACCGCCAACGCCAGCCGTACTCCTAACTTGCTGTGGTGGGTCAGCCCCCGCATCAATGGCTTTGAAGGAACCATTGCATATTCGACCAGTGGTATCCAAACCTCCAAGCAAGTTGAAGTCGAATCGGACGTTGGTGGCGCATCAACTCGGCGTGGTTCTTCCACCATGCTGCGTTTGAACTACACCAATGGTCCTATTGATGCAACTTTCGCTAACTATAGCGGCGTGTCAGACACGAATGGTCAAAGTGCAAACTCGCTTACCTCCGGTGCCGTTGGTGCAACGTACAAAACTGCTGCCAACAATGACCAAAAGGGCACAACCTTTGTGTTGAAGTACCAAGTCACACCCCAGCTTCGCGTAGCCGCTGGTATGAGCGATGAGAAGGCAATTGCAATTGCTGCAGCCGCTGCGCCAACTTCTCAAGGTTCCGCTCTTGCACCTGCTATTGCCGTTGGAGATGAACTCTCTGCCCGAGCAACCGCATGGAGCGCTTCCTACGACATGGGCGCTTGGAACTTTGCTATTGCTCAGTCCAATCGCGGCAATACTAAGTACAACGGCACTGAGCAAACCGGTACCGGTGTAAGCATGACCAGCCTGGCCGCCACCTACAACCTCAGCAAGCGCACCGCTGCTGGTCTCATGATGACCACGATGAAGAATGACACCAACCAAACTGCTGGCTTGTTCTATCAGAGCAGCAGCGCCTACGGTGGTCAGTTCGCTACGGCTCGTGGCGAGACCTATAACATCACCTCGGTGGCTCTGCGTCACAACTTCTAATCGGATGCAGGCATAAGCCTGCTGACGATTTAAAGTCTTGAAACCCCGCTGCGGCAACGTGGCGGGGTTTTTTATTTGTTCCGATTGGAACAAACGGCAAGCACAAAAAAGCCCGCGTGATGGCGGGCTTGAATGGGCTGGCATGAGGTTTATGCTTCGGCAACCATCTCTGGTTCCTCGCGAGGTAGCACGGCGTTTGCCTCCTCGCCCATATCCCAGGTGTCAGGTTTGAAATCCTGGTGCGTGTAGTGCTTCTTGGCACTTTGATAGCGACGCAGTCGACGCTGCTCCACCAACTTCTTCAAGTCAGAGGGAATCACAAATTTCACAGGCAGTCGCGCCTCAAGTTCGTTCATGGCCTTTTCAATAGCACGCCAGTCAACGTCGTCAAACTTGCGCAGGGCCACCATGGTCGCAAACGCAAATCCTCCTGCAGCACTGTCAAACTTCAAATCAGCAGTCAAATCGTCAAGGGGCTTGGTCAACCCCAGCAAGCCTGGTAGTCGCTTGCCGTGTTTGAGGTAAGCACCAAATGCAAATGCAATAAGCCACTAAAAATCTACCTTTGTCGACTGACTGCCCATGTGTTAAAGGCAATAACTTGCCGGCATGTTTTTTGCTAACAAGTTTGGAAATATTGCCAAGAGGCCCCCCATGCTCCAAAAAACCGTCACCCTCCTGCTCCTCAGCGTCTCGCTGTCCGCCCTGGCCCAATCCTCCGGCCAAGGCCTCAAGCCGGCGCCGGTTGCCCCGGTCGCTAAGGCCGCCCCAGATGCTTACGTGGAGGTCAGCCTCAACAGCCTCAACTATGCCCAGACTGGCTTGCGTTTAAGCCCGACCGCATTGCGCACCATCGTCGGTAAAAACATGGGCCCCACGTTCTCCTACGAGGGGATGCTGGCGTTTGGCACCAGTCAGGGCACCGATACCCTTGGCGGAAAATCAGCCGCAGCCAAGATCGACCCCCTGTTCGGCGCTTACCTGAGGGCTCGCCAGGAGTTGGCCCCGGGCCTGGAAGTGTTTGGCCGCGTGGGCGCTGCCAGCCTGGTGAAAAACCTGGATGGCGCCTACTTTGCCAGCGAAGCCTCCAGCAAGCGCATGGGCGGTTTGTCGTATGGCCTGGGCGTCAAGATTCGCATCAACCGCAAAGCAAGCTTTGTGACGGACTACACCTCTTACTACAACCGCCGAGAAGAAACCATCGACGGAGTGTCACTCGGTCTGGCCATCGATTACTGATCGCCCATGCGGTCAAGCAAGCCCGCCAAACAAAGCCAGGCATCTGCCTCAGGTGTTGTGGTCAGGCGGCTGAGCAAAAGCGCGTGAACCCCTGAGCCCGCAAGTCGCAAGCTGGGCAGTGGCCACAACCATAGCCCCAGGCATGGCGCTGGCTTCGCTCGCCCAGGTAGCAGGTATGGGTGTGCTCGACCATGAGGTCCAACAGCGGCGGACCACCCAGGTCGCGGGCGAGTGACCAGGTTTGTGCCTTGTCCAGCCACATCAGCGGCGTTTCAATCACCAGCCGCTCGTCCATGCCGAGGCTGATGGCCACCTGCAAGGCCTTCAAGGTGTCATCCCGGCAATCCGGGTAGCCCGAGTAGTCCGTTTCGCACATGCCACCCACCAGACATTTCAATCCGCGCCGATAGGCCAGGGTGGCTGCAAAGGTCAGAAACAGCAGGTTGCGACCTGGCACAAAGGTGTTGGGCAGTCCACTGGCCGCCATGGCAATGGCGCGCTCGTCGGTGAGGGCCGAGTCGCTGAGCTGACCCAGAACGCGCAAGTCCAGCACATGGTCCTCTCCCAAGCGGGTGGACCAGGCGGGGAATAATTCGCGCAGTTGCGCCAGCACCTGCACACGACAGTCCATCTCCACCCGGTGACGCTGCCCGTAATCAAAGCCCACAGTTTCCACACGCGCGTAGCGCGACAAGGCCCAGGCCAGACAGGTGGTGGAGTCCTGGCCGCCAGAAAACAGCACCAGGGCAGCGGAAGGGTGAAGCGACATAGGAGGGAGTGTATCGGGCAAGCGTCACTCAGCCGAAAGTGGATGGGGCGTGTCTACAATTCCGCCATGGACACCAAGTGGCTGGAAGACTTCGTCAGTCTGGTCGAGACCGGCAGCTTCAGCCGATCGGCCCAGCAGCGGCATGTGACGCAGCCCGCGTTCTCGCGCCGTATCCAGGCGTTGGAGGCCTGGGCCGGCACCGACTTGGTGGACCGCTCCTCATACCCCACGCGCCTCACGCCAGCGGGTGAAACTTTTTACCCGCAAGCGCTGGAGATGCTGCGCGCCTTGCAAAGCACCCGCACGTTGCTTCGCACCCATGGGGCGGCTGGTCAGGACATGATCGCGTTTGCGGTGCCGCACACCTTGGCCTTCACGTTTTTCCCCACCTGGGTGAGCCGGCTGCACGAAGGCTTTGGCGGCTTCAAGAGTCGGCTGATTGCGCTCAATGTGCACGATGCGGTGATGCACTTGGTGGAGGGCAGTTGCGACTTGTTGATTGCCTACCACCATGCCTCGCAACCCATCGCCTTGGATGCTGAGCACTACGACGTGCTGAGCCTGGGTCAGGAGACCTTGGGGCCCTATGCGCAACCCGATGACCACGGCGTGCCGCGGCATGTCTTGCCGGGTACGCCCGAGCAGCCGCTGCCGTATCTGGGCTATGCGTCCGGGGCGTATCTGGGGCAGATGGTGGAGCAAATGCTCAAGCAAAGCCCTGCTGCAGTTCACCTCAACCGTGTTTACGAAACCGACATGTCTGAAGGGCTCAAGGCCATGGCCTTGCAGGGACACGGCGTGGCATTTTTGCCGCTCAGCGCGGTGGAGCGTGAATTGGAGCAAGGCAAGCTGGTCAGCGCCTTGCCCGCAGGCCTGGAGCAGTTGCAAGGCACTTTGCAAATCTGGGCCTGTCGGGCCCGACCCACGGCGCGCCATCATGTCAAACCGCTGGTGCAAGCACTGTGGGATTTTTTGGTGCAGCAGCATGCAGCAACACATGGGCGACAATCACGGCCATGACCGACACGATCACCCTCACCCGTCCCGACGACTGGCATTTGCATGTGCGCGATGGCGCGCCGCTCAAGACGGTGGTGCCGCACACGGCCGCGCAATTCGGCCGCGCCATCATCATGCCCAACCTGAAACCGCCGGTGACCACCGTCGCGCAAGCGCTGGCGTACCGAGAGCGTATCCTGGCCGCCGTGCCCGCAGGCATGTCGTTTGAGCCGTTGATGACGCTCTACCTCACCGACAATTTGCCCGCAGAAGAGTTGCAACATGCGCGTGAAGCCGGCGTGGTGGCGCTCAAGCTCTATCCAGCGGGTGCCACCACCAACAGCGATGCGGGCGTCACCGATATCCGTAAGACGTACCGCACTCTTGAAGCCATGCAACGGCACGGTCTGTTGCTGCTGGTGCATGGAGAGGTCACCAGCCCCGACATTGACCTCTTTGACCGCGAAGCGGTGTTCATTGACACCCAACTCGAGCCGCTGCGCCGCGATTTTCCAGAGCTCAAGATTGTGTTCGAACACATCACCACGCGCGAGGCGGCTCAGTATGTGCAGGCGTCAGCCAGCTATCTGGGTGCGACCATCACCGCGCATCATCTGCTGTACAACCGCAATGCCATCTTCACCGGTGGCATTCGTCCGCACTATTACTGTCTGCCGGTGCTCAAGCGCGAAGTGCATCGCCAGGCGCTGGTGCAAGCGGCCACGAGCGACAGCACCCAGTTTTTCCTGGGAACGGACAGTGCACCGCATCCCGCGCAGCTGAAAGAGCACGCCGTGGGTTGCGCGGGGTGTTACACCGCGCATGCGGCGCTGGAGTTGTATGCCGAAGCCTTCGATCAGGCGGGCGCCCTGCATCGCTTCGAGGCATTTGCCAGTTTCAATGGCCCAGATTTTTATGGTCTGCCGCGCAACACCGGGACCGTGACGCTGCGTCGCGAGACCTGGACACCGCCCGAGTCCTTCCGCTTTGGTGAGGCCGAGCTCAAGCCCTTGCGCTCGGGCGAGACGATGGCCTGGCGACTGCAGGCCTGAAGGCCGGCTTGCAGCTGCGGTTAAACGCACCGTCAGTGACGAGCCAGGGTCTTCCTCGTGTCTGCCTATCCCCCTGACTGGTCGCGCCCTTGGTGGCGTGATTGGCGAGCTTGGGTGGAGCCCGTATGGAGCGAATGGCATCACCAGTTGGCACAGCAAGCGCCTGACACGAGCTGTCTGCCGGACGTGCTCAATCGCGTGGACCCGTCGCCGCCGGTGCGCTTTGTGCCGCAGGCTGCGTTGGCGCCGGGGCAGTCCTACGAGCACTTCATTTTCACGCAACGCCTGGTACCCACCCGAGACAATTTGCACGATCTGTTCAATGCGTGCTGCTGGCGGCGCTTCCCGCGAACCAAGTCGCGGCTCAACGCCCTGCAAGCCGACGTGATTGGTCGCGACGGGGTGGGCGCCAAGCGCGGCCCCTTGCGTGACGCGTTGACCTTGTTTGATGAAAACGCACTGCTCCTGCAAGCACCGCCTGGGTTGTGGGCAGTGTTGCGGGCGCATGACTGGCACACCCTGCTGGTGACGCACAGTCCCAATTGGTGGGCGGCAGGTCTGGCCCGGACGTCAGCACCGAGTAGCAGTCGGGCTGTGCCTGTTGCAGGTGACGCCAGCGGCGAAGCGGTCCCGGGGTTGTTGCGGCCCGTTGTCTTTGGTCACGCCTTGCTGGAAAAACTCTGTCAACCCTACAAGTCGATCACGGCCCATGCGTTTTGGATCGACCCGCAGTTACCTGCCACCGATATCGCCTGGGATGCCTGGTTGGCCGAGCGTTTGGATGCCTCGTTCATGGCCAGCAAACCCTTTCAGCCTTTGCCCGTGATGGGTATACCGGGTTGGTGCGAGGACAATGCCGATCCTGCGTTTTATGCGGATGCGGCGGTGTTTCGTCCGTTGTCTGTACGCGCACATCACCCCCGGTAAATCCGCCCCTTCACCCCCGTGCTGTTCAGGGGTATTTCCCAGTGAACCTTGATTTTCGGGGGCCGATCCCTACCATCCGAGCCAATGACACCCGTCGGTGTCATCCAGAAAGGCTTTCATGAAACGCATCCTGCTCTTTGTTCTCACCAACCTGGCTGTCATGGTGGTGCTGGGCGTGGTGGCCAGCCTGCTCGGCGTGAACCGCTTTCTCACTGCCAACGGACTCAACCTGACGTCCTTGTTGGGCTTCTCCCTCATCATGGGCTTTGGTGGCGCCTTCATCTCGCTCTTGATGAGCAAGACCATGGCCAAGTGGAGCACGGGCGCGCAGGTGATCACCCAGCCGCAGTCGGCCGATGAACAATGGATCGTCGACACCGTGCGCCGTTTGTCCGAAAAGGCCGGCATTGCCATGCCCGAGGTGGCCATCTATGAGGGCGAACCCAACGCTTTTGCGACCGGAGCGTTTCGCAATTCGGCACTGGTGGCCGTCTCGACCGGTTTGCTGCAAGGCATGACACGCGAAGAGGTGGAGGCGGTGCTGGGTCATGAGATAGCCCACGTGGCGAATGGTGACATGGTGACCTTGACCCTCATCCAGGGTGTGCTCAACACCTTTGTGGTGTTCCTCAGCCGGGTCATTGGCTATGCGGTGGACAGCGTCTTGCGTCGTAACGATGAAGAGAACACGGGCCCCGGCATGGGCTACTACATCACCAGCCTGGTGCTGGACATCCTGCTCGGATTTGTGGCCAGCATGATCGTGGCCTGGTTCAGCCGCCAGCGCGAATTCCGCGCCGACAGCGGGGCGGCGCAATTGATGGGGTCCCGACAACCGATGATTCACGCCCTGTCTCGCCTGCAGCAAATGCAAGCGGGCGAGTTGCCCAGCAGCGTGGCCGCCATGGGCATCACAGGCAACCTGGGCAAGTGGTTTGCCAGCCACCCTCCGCTCGAGGAGCGGATTGCGGCGCTGCAATCGGCGCAGCACTAACCGCGGCGCAGGATGTGGGTCAACCCTGAGTTCTCTCGGCCCACATCCTCGCTACCGCCTCCCCCACCTTGATGCCATCGACCCCGGCTGACAAGATGCCCCCCGCATAACCGGCCCCTTCTCCCGCCGGGTACAGGCCGCGCATGCCGGGGCTTTCCAAACCCTCGTCTCGGTGAATGCGCAAAGGTGACGAGGTGCGCGTTTCCACGCCGGTGAGCACCGCGTCCGGCAGATCAAATCCACGGATCTTGCGACCAAAGATGGGGAGTGCCTCCCGCACCGCCTCAATCGCGTAGGTGGGCAAGGCCGAGTCCAGGCTCACCGGTTTGACACCTGGGCGATACGAGGGTTCCACCTCGCCCAGCGAGGTGGACGCACGGCGCGCGATGAAGTCGCCCACCCGTTGCACCGGGGCCTCGTAGGTGCTGCCACCCAGCACAAAGGCGTGGGATTCCAGTTGGCGCTGCAAGACGATGCCAGCCAGAGGATGAAACCCTCCGGGTGCATCGGGATCGTGCAAGCGAAGTGAGGGCAGGCTCGGGGCCGTTCGAGGCGAGGCGGCGTTGGAGCCGAGGCGCTGATCTGCGCGGGTGGAGGTGTTCGAGGTGGGCACGGCCGGCGCAAAGGCGGCTTCCAGCGAAGCCGCATCCTGCGGATAGTCACGCGGATCAATGCCCACCACAATACCGGCATTCGCATTGCGTTCATTGCGCGAATACTGGCTCATGCCATTGGTCACCACACGACCCGGCTCCGACGTGGCGGCCACGACCGTGCCACCCGGGCACATGCAAAAACTGTAGACAGCACGTCCATTGGCTGCGTGGTGCACCAGCTTGTAATCGGCCGCCCCCAGCAGCGGGTGGCCGGCATGCACGCCCCAGCGCGCGCGGTCGATCAGGCTTTGTGGATGCTCGATGCGAAACCCTACCGAGAAGGGCTTGGACTCCATGGGCACACGGTGGTGGTGCAGCATGGCAAAGGTGTCGCGCGAGCTGTGCCCCAGCGCCATCACCACCTGACGCGCAGGCAAGGTGGTGCGCGTGCCGTGCGTCTGGTCTAGCACCACCAGCCCCGTCAGATGGGGCACGCCATCCGGACCGATCTCATGCTCGATATCGATCACGCGCTGGTCAAATCGAACCTCACCGCCCAGCGCCTTGATCTGCTCTCGCAGGTTCTCCACCACCTTCACCAGTTTGAAGGTGCCAATGTGCGGGTGCGCAGCGTACAGAATGTCCTCGGGGGCACCGGCCTGCACAAACTCTTGCATCACCTTGCGTCCCAGGTACCGCGGGTCTTTGATCTGGCTGTAGAGCTTGCCGTCCGAGAATGTGCCCGCGCCGCCTTCGCCAAATTGCACATTGCTCTCGGGGTGCAGCTGGTGCCTTCTCCACAGGTCCCAGGTGTCCTGGGTGCGTTGACGCACGGTGGGCCCACGCTCCAGCACGATGGGTTTGAAGCCCATTTGGGCCAACACCAGGGCGGCAAACAAGCCACAAGGACCCAAGCCCACCACCACCGGACGGTCCCCGACCCGCGAGGCGGCGTCGCCGGGCGCGATCGCCGGGGCTTGCACCGGCGGGTGCCAGGTCATGTCGGGCGTGGCTTGCACGTGTGGGCGCTGGGCGTGGGCTTGCAGCCAGCGCGCTTCCGCCTCAGGTGAAGTCAGCGCCACATCGACGATGTACACCACACGCAATTGCGACTTGCGCGCATCAAAGCTGCGTTTGAACACCTGCCAGTGCTGAATCTCGGTGGCAGGCACGCCGAGCGTCGAGACCACCAGATCCCACAAGGCGGGTGGTGCGAGGGGCGCGGGCGAGGCCGCGTCGGGCGGGTCAAAGGAAGCGTCGAGCGGGAGCTTGAGCTCGGAGAGTCGAATCATGGCGAGGGGCCCGTGGTGATCGGGCAGGTCATGGATTGAGACCGGATTATCGCTCCGGGGGATAATCAGGGGGTGAAGCTCGCCAGGCCGTCGCTGGTGCAAGCCGCAAGGCCGGTGCGCAAGCACTGGGTGGAAACACCGCACTGGAGGAACGTCCGGACTGCACAGGACGGCGCAGGAGGTAACGCCTCTCCACCGTGAGGTGAGGATCAGAGCAACAGAGACGAGTCGCACGGGGCAACCCGTGCGGGTGAAACGGGCAATCTCTGCGCGCAGCAATACCAAGTAGGCCCACAAGGTGCCGCAAGGCGCTCCCCCATGGTTCCGTGGGGTGTGGGCGGGTAGGTAGCACCGAGCCGGGTGGGTGACCCCCGGCCCAGAGGAATGACGGTCACGCGGGGGCAACCCCGTGCACAGAATCCGGCGTATCGGCGGGCTTCACACTTTTTACATCATCTCTTTGAGCCGCTCCACATGGGCGGTCAAGGAGCGCATGGCCACAGGCCACAGGCGAGGCGGCACGTCGTCATAGGCGCGTTCCACCCAGTCCTGCATGCTGCCCTGGGGCAGGGCGCGCATCACCCCCAGAATCTTGGCCTCGCGTTGCAGACGGTGGCCCTTGAGGCGACGAATCACATCGGCGGCGTCATAAGCACTGCCGGCTTCGTTGCCCAGCACATAGCCGTGCGCGGGCAGGATGAACTCGATGCCATCGCTGGCGCACGCTGCCAGCAGTTTGTCGAGCGAGTCCAGGTAGTCGCTCATGTGGCCATCAGGCGGGTCGACCACGGTGGTGCTGCCATTGAGCACATGGTCGCCGCTGAAGAGCAGACCGTCTTCTTCGAGCACCAGGCACAGGTGGTTGGCGGCGTGTCCCGGGGTGTGGAGCACACGCAGGGTGTGGGTGTGCTCGGGGCCGGACAGGGTGAGGGTCTCGCCATCCTGCAACTCACGGTCCGGCACGAAATGGCTGGCGGCGCGCGCAGTGGGCGCCGAGCTGAGTCCGAGCACCGGTGGCGTGGCGCCGTGGCGTTTGCACAGCGCTTGCAGCGGCTGGGCACCGGGTGAGTGATCCGGGTGCGAATGGGTGCAGACGATGAAGCGAATATCGCCCCCTGCCGCGCGCCACAGCCGCTCTAGATGCTCGGTGTCGTTGGGGCCTGGGTCGATCACCGCATAACCACTGTCCGGGTCGCCCACCAGGTAGCTGTTGGTGCCGGGGCCGGTCATCACGCCGGGGTTGGGGCAGGTCAGGCGTTGCAGGTTGCGCAGCAGCGGCACGGCGTGTTCAGACTGCCAGTCGAGGTGGTGGTCCAGCTGTCCATCGGGGCAGGTGAGAGCCAGTTCGCCAAAGGGACTTTCGTGCTCCATGTAGCGCTCTTCGCGTCCGCCCAGCAAGCCCGCGCGCGGACAACTGGTGAACCAGGGTTGCTCATTAGCACAACCGGCGAGAACCGCCTCCACACGGGCGAAGGTGGTGAGCCGTTGCAGCGTGCGGATGGTGGGAAAGACCATGAAAAACTGACCGTTGGCATGACGCTCCAAAGCGTCGGTAGGCCGCACCCACACGGGCTCGAACTGTTCGGTTTCATCGGCCACCGGGGTCTGGCCTTCTGGCATGCGAGCCACCAGAAACGGAACGTCGAAGCGGCGCGGCAGATCGCGATCGGTGATCCAGTGGGTGAGCAGGAATACCTCGTCGGCAGCTAAGGTCAGCTGGTGAGCCATGCATTGCTCGACGAAGGACGCCTTGCGGTCCAGGCGCGCAATGTCGCTGGCCTGCGCATACGAGCCATCTGCCCGTCGGGCGAGGAGAACGCCCAGCTCTTCGAAGCTTTCGCGTATCGCTGCAATGGCTTGCGTGAGGCGCTCATCGGTCTGGGTGGGGCGGCGACGCGCTTGCGTGTGGGCTTGTGCATCGGCCGCATCGATGCCACCCCCCGGAAACACATAGGCACCCGGTGCGAAGCTGGCCGTCATGGAGCGGCGCGTCATCAGCACTTGCAGGCCCTCGGGGCTATCGCGCAACAACAACACCGTGGCAGCAGGGCGAGTGGCAGCAGGGGGACGGGGGGCGTGGAGGCGTTGTGAAGAGCGGACCATGATGCATTATGACCAAAGGGGCATCAATCTTCGGGCTGTATGCCCGTGGCAATCAGCACGCGAGCCACCATGTTGTAGGCCGAGATGGACAGGGTGAGTTCGACCAGGCCCGTGGTGTCCAGGTGTTGCTGCAAGGCGGCAAACAAGGTGTCATCCACCTGGATTTGGCGCGTGATCTGTGCGGCGTACTGCACGATCAACCGCTCCACCGAGCCCAGGTCCGGGTCGTTCACAGGCTGGCAGGGGTCGGCCGCCAGCACACGCTCCAGAGCGTCGAGCTCTTGTGGTTGGCCCCCCGCCGCCAGAAAGTCTGGCCGGTGATGGTGGTACTCGTAGTGAGCGCCGGTCAGCAATGCCACCGTGCAAATACCCAACTCCAGCCATTTGCGCTCGACCGACAGCCCGGTGCGCACATGGCCCATGAAGGTGTTCCAGCCCCGTGCCACCGGCTCGCTCCACAGCAGCACATGGTCCAGGTTGAGCAAGCGGCCTTTGCGGCGGGCCAGGATTGTGTCCACGAGCTCGGCGGGTTGGGGTTTGAGTTCGGGAGTCCAAGGCGTGATGCGGGGGGTGGTGGGCGTATGTGAGGTCATGGTGGATTGATAAAACAGCCACAGGGCGGTGGTCAGACATGCCGTGAACACGGCGTCAGCAGGCCAAGCACACACCCGCTGAGTCCAGGAATTACACCTCGGCAGCGAGTGGCTGTCCATGGTGTGCACGCCCCTGGGCGACAAGGCTTTCGCCTGGCCCGATAATGACACCTCATGCACATCCGTTTCACCAAGATGCAGGGTGCCGGCAACGACTTCATCGTGCTGGACGAAACCCGCGGTCGCCTGGGGCTGAGCACGGCTCAGTACCGCTGGTTGGCCGACCGCCATTTCGGTATCGGGGCGGATCAGATTCTCAGTGTGCGCGCCGCTCCGCAGCCGGAGGTGGATTTTGAGTACGTCATCCACAACGCGGATGGCGGCGAGGTGGAGCACTGTGGCAACGGCGCTCGCTGCTTTGTGCGCTTTGTGCGCGAGCAGGGGCTGACCGACAAAACCTCGGTGCGCGTCAAGGTGCACGGCGGCATTATCGAATTAAATGAGCTGAGCGATGGTCAGGTGCGGGTAGACATGGGCGCGCCTGTGTTCGAGGCACTGCGCGTGCCCTTCGACCCGGCCCAGGCCACGCGCGTGCCGCGCCCGGACGTGGGGTGGGAAACCTGGCGCTTGCAACTGTCCGATGGCAGCACCCCTGAGGTGGCCGTGGTGTCCATGGGCAACCCGCACGCGGTGCAGTGGGTCGACGATGTCGACACCGCGCCGGTGCTCTCCCAGGGCCCGTTGATCGAACACCATGCGGCCTTTCCGCGCCGCGTCAATGTAGGTTTTGTGCAAACCCTGAGCCGCTCGCACTTGCGCTTGCGCGTGTTTGAACGCGGGGCCGGCGAGACACTGGCCTGTGGCACCGGGGCCTGCGCCGCCGTGGTGGCTGGTATTCGCTTGGGCAAGCTCGACCCCGAGGTGCAGGTGCACACCCACGGGGGGGTGCTCACCATTGCCTGGGAGGGCGCGAGTTCCCCTACAGCCACTGGGGCGCCCTCTGTTTTGATGCGTGGCCCCGCCACCACTGTTTTTCACGGCGAGATCGATATTCCGACATGAACCCTTCCTCCATGAACCCCATCACCGAAGACGACATCGCCAACTTTCTGGTGAACACGCCAGACTTTTTTGCGCGACATGCCGAGTTGCTGTCAGCCGTTCGCCTGACCAGCCCGCATGGCCAGCGCGCGGTCAGCCTGCAAGAGCGTCAGGCCGAGATGTTGCGTGAAAAGATCCGTGCGCTGGAGTTGCGCATGATGGACATGATTCGCAATGGCAACGACAACGCCATCCTGGCGGATCGGTTGCATCGGTGGTCGCAAAGTCTGTTGCTCACCCGGGTGAGTCGCGATTTGCCCCCTACCCTCACCGAGCAACTGCAGGCGCAATTCATGGTGCCGCAGGTAGCCCTGCGGGTGTGGGGCGTGGCCGATGAGTTCACCATCGAACCCTTCGCGCAAGGCTGCAGCGAGGACGTGCGCACCTTTGCCAGTGGCTTGGTGCACCCGTATTGCGGTGTCAACACGGGCTTTGAGGCCGCGCAGTGGCTGCCCGAGCCGGCGGCTGCGCAGTCGGTGGCGATGGTGGCATTGCGCCCCCACACCGAGCCCCAAACCGCCACCTTGGGCGGTGCCCCTGAGCGCGGCACCCAGCCCCCGGCCATTGGCCTGCTGGTGCTGGCCTCGCCCGACCCGCAGCGCTACCACGCCGGCATGGGCACCGAGTTTCTGGAGCGCATGGGCGACATAGCCAGCGCTGCCCTGAGCCGGTTGCGCTGAGCAGCCCCCTCCAGCCCAGATGCGCGACCAGGCCTGCGCCCACTGAGCCACTCTCACACACCCGGCCATGAGCGCAAGCTCCTTACCCCAGACCGAGGCACCCGACAAGCTGCCACCGCTTGTGCGGCGTTACCTCGACCACGTGCAATTTGAAAAACGCCTGGCTGCACGCACCCTGGCCTTGTACACCGAAGACTTGCGCAAGCTGTGCGCGTCAGCGCAACAGGCAGGGGTCGACCTGGAGCAGGTGCAGCCTGCGCACATTCGGCGCTGGATGGCGGGCATGCACGCCACAGGCCGAAGCGGTCGCGGCATTGCGTTGATTCTGTCGGGGTGGCGCGGTTTTTACACCTGGTTGGCGCGTGAAGGCCGACTCTCGGCCAACCCGGTGCAGGGCATTCGCGCCCCGCGCCAGGCCAAGCCCTTACCCAAAGCCTTGAGCGTGGAGGAAGCGCTGCAACTGGCCAACCACCAGGAGTCTGACGCCGACCCCTGGGTGGAAGCCCGTGACGCGGCCCTGGTGGAGTTGCTGTATGGCAGCGGGTTGCGCGTGGGTGAGCTGGTGGGGCTGGACTGCGGCCCGTCGGACCAGGCACGGGGTTGGCTGGATCTGGGCGCCGGGCTGGCCCATGTGCTGGGCAAAGGGAGCAAGCGTCGCAGTGTGCCGTTGGGTGGGCCTTCTGTTCAGGCTGTACAACGCTGGTTGGACGTGCGTACTGTGGGCGCACCCGCTGGCTTGGTGCTGGATGAGTGGGCGCTCTTTGTCGGTCCGCGAGGGCGGCGAATCAGCGCCCAGGGTGTGTGGCAGCGTTTGCGAACCCGCAGCCAGCGCGCGGGCGTGGCCGTGCCGGTTCACCCGCACATGCTGCGTCACTCGTTTGCCAGCCACGTGCTGCAGTCCAGCGGCGACTTGCGCGCCGTGCAGGAATTGCTGGGCCACGCCAGCATCAGCACCACCCAGGTCTACACGCGACTGGATTTCCAGCACCTGGCCAAGGTGTATGAGGCGGCCCATCCTCGGGCGCGCAAGAAATCGTAGGGTGACACGTCGCAGGGCGGTGCTTCCCGCCGGAAGTCGGGCGGATGACCGGCCTGAAGGACAATACCCGGCATGAAAATGATCAAACTGCGTCCCGGCAAGGAACGCTCGGCGCTGCGCCGTCATCCCTGGATTTTTGACAGCGCCGTGGGGCGCGGCGGCGCAGACCCGGGCGAGACGGTTCGAGTCGAGTCGGACACCGGCCAGTTTCTGGGTTGGGCCGCTTTCAGCCCGACCTCCAAGATTCGTGCGCGCATCTGGAGCTTTGACGAGACCGAACGCATCGATGCCGGTTTTTTCGAGCGTCGGCTGTCCCAGGCCATCTCGGCGCGCACCCGCTTTGACATCCGAAGCGACGGCATGCGGCTGGTTCATGGCGAGTCCGACGGCCTCCCAGGCCTGATCGTGGACCGCTATGGCGACACGCTGGTGGCGCAATTTCTCTCCAGCGGCACCGAGCGCTGGAAAAGCGTCATTGCCGACAACTTGCTGTCCTTGACGGGTCTGGCCAGGCTGTACGAGCGCTCGGATTCCGGGGTGCGCCAGCTCGAAGGCTTGCCCGCCGCCACCGGTTGGCTGCGCTGCCCCGCCGGCGACGAGCAGCGCACCGAGTTGACCCTGCGCGAGCACGATTGGCAACTCACCCTGGACATCGTCGAAGGCCACAAAACCGGCTTTTACCTGGATCAGCGCGACAGTCGGCACCTGTTTGCGGAGCACGTGGCCCGCTTGAACCTGGCGCGTGTCCTCAATTGTTATTGCTACACCGGGGGCTTCAGCGTGGCGGCCTTGGCCGGCATGCGCCGAAGCGGCCAGCTGGCGCAAGGCGGGCACGTCACCTCCATCGACTCCTCGGCGCCCGCCATTGCCCGCGCGCGGGGAAATGCGCAGCTCAATGGCTTTGAAGAGGCCAACGCTTCGTTCCTCGACGCCGACGTCAACCAGTCGTTGCGCCAGTTTCACCGCGAGGGCCACACCTTTGACGCTATCGTGCTCGACCCGCCCAAGTTTGCCCCCACCGCAGCCCACGCCGACCGCGCCGCACGCGCTTACAAGGACATCAACCGCCTGGCTTTCAAGATTTTGGAGCCGGGGGGCGTGCTGTTCACCTTCAGCTGTTCTGGCGGCATAGGCGCGGAGTTGTTCCACAAAATTGTGGCCTCGGCGGGCACAGACGCGGGGGTGGATGGTTACATTTCGGCGCGTCTGCAGGGCGCACCGGACCACCCCATGACCATCACTTTTCCCGAGGGCGAGTACCTCAAGGGCCTGATCGTGGTCAAGAAGGCAGCTTGACCCCCCGTCTGATCTGATTCATCACCCGCCTGGAGCCTCAGGGGTCACCAGCCTGGGTCCTCAGGGGGCACCTGCCTGGAGCCCCAGGGGTCATCGGGCTACGGGCGATTTCCGGGTGGGTGCGTTAGCGCACACAAACTAGCCAAGGTGCCAAGCCCTCCTGTACGGGCTTGAATTGGCGGCTACACTGCCAGATTCCCCTGTTTGCGCCCCCGGGCCTACTCGAGACGGTCTTCCTATGTTGATTCCTGCCACCATCCTCACCGGTTTTCTGGGTTCCGGAAAAACCACCTTGCTCAAGCGCGTGCTCACCGAGGCCCACGGCCAGAAGATTGCGGTCATCGAGAACGAGTTTGGCGAGGAAAACATCGACAACGACATCCTGGTGTCGGACACCAACGAGCAAATCATCCAGATGAGCAACGGCTGCGTGTGCTGCACCATTCGCGAAGACCTGCGCACCACCCTGCGTGACCTGGCCGAGAAGCGTCGTAAGGGCGAACTCGACTTCGAGCGTGTGGTGATTGAAACCACCGGCTTGGCTGACCCCGGCCCTGTGGCCCAGACCTTCTTCATGGACGACGAAATTGCTGAAGGCTTCCTGCTCGACTCCATCCTCACCCTGGTGGATGCCAAGCACTCGGCGCAGCAACTCAATGACCGCCAGGAAGCGCGCCGCCAGGTGGGGTTTGCGGACCAGATCTTCATCAGCAAATCCGACCTCGTGTCGCCGCAGGAACTCGACGCCTTGCAACACCGACTCAAGCACATGAACCCCCGCGCCCCGCAAAAGGCGGTGCACTTTGGGGATGTGTCGCTGGCGGAGGTGTTTGACCTGCGCGGCTTCAATCTCAACGCCAAGCTGGATATTGACCCGGATTTCTTGAACGATGGGCATGACCACGAGCACGGCGAGCACTGCGACCACCCGTCGCATCAGCAGGGCCACGACCATGGCCACGCCCATGGCGGCCATGATCATGACCATGAGCATGGAGAGCACTGCGACCATCCCTCACACCAGCACGGGCAGGGTCATCACCATCACCACGATGACGACGTCAAGAGTTTCGTGTTCAAGTCACCGCGCGCCTTCGACCCCGCCAAACTCGAGGATTTCCTGGGTGCCATTGTCAACATCTATGGCCCGCGCATGCTGCGCTACAAGGGGGTGCTCAACATGAAAGGCACCGAGCGCAAGGTGATTTTCCAGGGCGTGCACCAGCTCATGGGCAGCGATTTGGGGCCGGCCTGGGGCCCGGATGAGGCCCGGATTAGCAAAATGGTGTTCATTGGCATCGATTTGCCACGCGATATTTTTGTCCAGGGTCTGGAACAGTCCTTAGTCTGAGTACAATCCGCGCGCCGCTCACGCCGGGGTCTTGATGTCCCCGGTCGTCTGGGGTACTCATTCCATAGAACATGCACGATACCAACAGCGCCCTTGTCAAAGCCCGTCCGGGGCAGCGCTGCCGGATTGTGAGGAGACGCCCGTGAAAGCCCCTGCCCGCTCCAGTACCGCCAAGGCCAAACCCGCCGCTCGACCCGCCGCTTCGGCCAAGGCCAAGCCTGCGGCCAAGAAGCCGGTTGCCAAATCTGCAGTCAAAGCTGCAGCCAAAGTGACCAGCTCATCAGCCGGGAAGGCGGGCAGCAAAGCAAATGGCAAACCTGTTAAACCTGTGGCCAAGCCTCAAGCCAAACCCCAGGCTAAGCCGCCCGTGAAGCCCGCGGCCAAGCCAGCATCCCGAGCCTCGGCGAAAGCCCCGGCCAAGGCAGCGGTCAAACCAACGGCCAAACCAGTGGGGAAAGCACCTGTCAAGGCGCCCGTGAAAGCCTCCGCCAAGGTGGCCCTTAAGGTGCCCGCCAAAACACCCGCCAAAACACCCGCCAAGACTCCAGTGAAACTCACGGCCAAGCCGACATCCGGTGCTGGCAAGTCTGCCCCCAAAGCAGCCCCTAAAGCGGCTCATAAAGCAGCCCCTAAAACTGCTGCCAAGCCCGCATCGAAAGTTGCGCCTACCACCCAACCCAAGGGAGTTGCCCACACCACGGCTTCCAAGGCTGTGAGCAAGCCCGCGGGCAAGCCTGCTGCTGCACCCAAAGTCCCCGTCAAACCGGTGGCCAAGGCAGTTGCCAAGGCCGCAGCACCGCAGGCCAAGGCGGTCCCCGCACCCAGCAAGCCTGTCGCTGCACCCGTGACCAAGGGGGCTTTGGCTCCTGCGGTCGCCGCCAGCCATCCCTCCGTTGCACCAGAAGCCACGCCACGCAAGTCCTCGCGGGCTGCGAAGGCCGCCGCGATGGTGCCCCCTCCTCCGGCCCCCGTGGTGGCTTCCACAGCAGCGAAATCCAGCTATGGACCTGCCAAAGCCCCACCTCCTTCGTTAGTGCCTGTGATTCCCAAGAAAGACGCCAAACTCGCCAACAACTGGAAGACCAAGTCGATCGAGCAATTGACCGATGCCGACTTGATCGCCATGCCCGATGCCGAGTACATGAACGACGTGCAGATGGCCTATTTCCGTCGCAAACTCGTGCAACTCAAGCAAGACATCCTGGCCAATGCCGGGGAAACCACCGAGCACCTGCGCGAAGACACGGTGATCGTGCCCGACCCGGCTGACCGCGCCACCATCGAGGAAGAGCATGCCCTGGAGTTGCGCACCCGTGACCGCGAGCGCAAGTTGCTCAAGAAAATTGAGCAATCCATCCAGCACATTGACTCGGGTGACTACGGTTACTGCGATGAAACCGGCGAACCCATCGGGGTTGGCCGTTTGTTGGCTCGTCCCACCGCCACCTTGTCGCTTGAAGCCCAACAGCGCCGAGAGTTGAAGCAAAAAATGTTCGGCGATTGAGCCCTGTTGAATGGGGCGTGCTGGCGTTGCGTTGGCGCCCCCACAGTCACCAGCCTCCTGCGGGAGGCTTTTTTATTCCTCAAGTCCCACATTCAGTGGGTTTTCTAAGTGCTTAATTTAGAACGAAAAATTCCTTTCGTTTGCTTATTGAAGTCAACTCTAAGTCGTTGATTTCATTGAAAAAAATCGTATTCCCCCTCTTGCAGCGTTGCAATTTCCTGTTACAGTGCAAGAAAGTGCAATTAAGTGGTGAAAAGTGTCAACATAACTTTTCACTACGGCGTTGCTGTTGTTCCCAACGGGGTCGAAACGGTCGTGTTTCAAGGTGCATCATCACTGAGTCTGGATGGCAAGGGTCGCTTGTCGGTGCCGACGCGTCACCGTGACGTGTTGCAGGCCACCGCGCAGGGCCAGTTGACCATCACGCGGCATCCGCACGGGTGTCTCATGATCTTCCCGCGTCCAGAGTGGGAGAAGTTCCGTGAGCGCATCGCCTCTCTGCCCATGAGTGCCCAGTGGTGGAAGCGCATTTTCATGGGCAACGCCATGGACGTGGACATGGACGCCACCGGCCGTGTGCTCATTTCTCCCGAACTGCGCAGTGCCGCGGGCATTCAGAAGGACACCATGTTGTTGGGCATGGGCAATCACTTCGAGTTGTGGGATCGCGCCAGCTACGACGCGCAGGAAACGCAAGCCCTGCAAGGCGACATGCCCGATGTGTTCAAGGACTTCTCTTTCTGAGAGCAGGTGGTGGACTCGACATGGACACACATCACGGTTTTATTGCACGAGGCAGTTCAGGCTCTGCAAGTGCAGCCGCAGGGAACTTACGTGGACGCCACGTTTGGACGTGGCGGGCATTCACGTCTCATCCTGTCTCAGCTCGGGCCGCAGGGGCGGCTGATTGTGTTCGACAAGGACCCGGAAGCCATCGCGCAGGCGCAGGCCTTGAACGATCCCCGCATCACCATCCGGCACGAAGGCTTTGCCGCCCTGGCCAGCTTGCCCCACGGTTCGGTGGCGGGCTTGCTGATGGACCTGGGGGTGAGCTCACCCCAAATCGACAACCCGGCGCGAGGGTTTTCCTTTCGCGGCGATGGGCCGCTGGACATGCGCATGGATCCCACGCGCGGTCACAGTGTGCGGGAATGGCTGGAGACAGCCTCACAGCAGGACATTGCGGAGATTATTCGTGACTATGGCGAAGAACGGTTTGCTGTTTCGATTGCAAAGGCGATTGTTGCTCGCCGACAGGAACGGGGCGCTCCTGCAACCACCGCTGAGCTGGCCCAGCTCGTGGCTGGCACGGTCAAAACCCGCGAGCCGGGCCAGGACCCTGCAACGCGCACATTTCAGGCTTTTCGGATTTTCATCAATGCCGAGCTTGAAGAGCTGCAACAAGCGCTAGAGGCCGCCCGCGATGTACTTCAACCGCAAGGACGCCTGGCAGTGATCAGCTTTCATTCCCTTGAGGATCGGCTGGTCAAGCAGTTCATTGCCCGCCATTCGCGGGCAGCGTTCGATCGGCGCGCACCGTTTGCCGCGCCAGCGCCGGTGCAGTTCAAGGATCTGGGGCGTCAGCGCCCCAGCGCCGAGGAAGTGGCGGCCAACCCGCGCTCGCGCAGCGCCATGCTGCGAGTCGCCGAGCGAGTGGCTGATGGGGCACCCGGAGGCGCCGCATGACGCGGGTGAACATCCTGTTGTTGCTCGCGGTCTTGGCCACTGCGTTTTACCTGGTGCGCACGCAATACGAGTCCCGCCGTCTCACCACCGACGTCGACCGTGCCCGTTCAGAGGCGATCAGGCTTGACGTGGAGCACGATCAGCTCGATGCCGAGCGTCGCGCACAAGCGGCCCCGTTGCGCGTGGAAAAAATCGCGCGCGAGCAACTGAACATGCGCACCATCACGCCGGCCATCACCCAGTACCTGGGTCCCGCCAAAGCAGCAGCCCATGATGCGTCCAATGACGCGGCGTCGACGCAGGAGCGGCGTCCATGAGCAGCCGTTCGGTGCGCTACACCTCCAGCCCCTTGCTCGCCAGCAAAACGCCGGTGTGGCGCAGCCAGTTCATCGTGGCCTGCATTGCGCTGGGCTTCATGGGTCTGGTGGGGCGTGCAGCCTATGTGCAGGTGATCGACAACGCATTTTTCAAACGCCAAGGCGTGGTGCGCTTCGCACGCACCCTGGAGTTGCCCGCCAGCCGTGGGCGTATCGTCGATCGCAACGGGGTGGTGCTGGCGGCCAGCATTCCGGTGCCCAGCATCTGGGCCAGCCGCCCCGAAGACATGGAGCGCGACCCGGTCAAACTGAAAGAGCTGGCCAAGTTGTTGCAAATGCCGCAGGCCGAGCTCGACAAGAAATTGCAGGACCCGGACAAGAGCTTTGTCTGGCTCAAGCGGCAGGTGGATGAGTCGGTCGATAAACAAATCAAAGCCCTGGGCTTGAAAGGCGTGTACTCCCGCAAGGAGTACAAACGTGCTTACCCGGAGGGCGAAGCGGTGGCGCACATCGTGGGCTTCACCAATGTGGAAAACCTGGGCCAAGAAGGGGTGGAGCTGACCTTCGACAAGGACCTGGGCGGACGCTCAGGCTCGCGTCGCGTCATCAAAAACCGTCTGGGCCATGTGGTGGAGGACATTGGCGAGATGGTGCCTCCGGTGGATGGGCGTGACATCGAGCTCTCCATCGACAGCAAGGTGCAGTTCTTTGCCTACCAAAAATTGCGAGAAGCCGTGCTGGACAACCGCGCCGCTGCGGGCAGTGTGGTGGTGCTGGATGTCCAGACCGGAGAAGTGCTGGCCTTGGCCAACTACCCCAGCTATGTGCCGGACCGCCGCGCCAACCTCACCGGCGCGCAATTGCGCAACCGAGCGCTGACCGACACCTTTGAGCCGGGCTCTACGATGAAACCGTTGGTGGTGGGCTTGGCGCTCGAGAAAGGCCTCATCAAGCCCGAGTCCATGATCCAGACAGCGCCAGGCAAGCTCTCGCTGGGCGGGCACACCATCAGCGATGCCCACCCCCACGCATTGCTGAGTGTCAATGAAGTCATTCAAAAATCGAGCAACGTCGGCACGGTGAAGATCGCCATGCAGTTGCCGTCGCAGGACATGTGGGAAATGTTCACCCAGGTGGGCTTTGGACAAAAACCCCAAGTGCCTTTTCCGGGGGCGGTGGCCGGGCGTTTGCGCGGTCACAAGACTTGGCGACCGATCGAGCAAGCCACCATGAGCTATGGGTATGGCCTGTCGGTGAGTTTGTTTCAACTGGCGCAGGCCTATAGCGTGTTTGCCCGCGATGGGCACATGGTGCCGATGAGTTTGCTCAAAAACCACCAACCGCCCCCTGGCGTTCGTGTCTACAGCCCGCAGAACGCGGCCGCCATGCGCCACATGCTGCACCTGGTGACCATCCCGGGCGGCACAGCCCAGAAGGCGCAGACCATGGGGTATTCCGTGGGCGGCAAGACGGGAACGGCGCACAAGCAGGAAGGCCGTGGCTACGCGGGCAAAAAATACCGAGGCTTCTTCGTTGGCCTGGCACCCATCGAGCAACCCCGTATCGTGGTGGCGGTGATGATCGATGAGCCGACCAACGGACGCTATTACGGGGGTGATGTGGCCGCTCCTGTGTTCAGCCAGACGGTGCAGCAGACGTTGCGCATGATGGGTGTTCAACCTGACCTCTCGGTCAAGCCGCAAATCGTGGCCAAAGCCGAGCCGGAGTCGTTCTGATGCAAAGACTCCACACGCCCCAGGAAGCTGCTCGCTGGTTGCGCCAGCGGGTGAAGGGACATCTGCGCACCGACAGCCGGCAAGTGCACGCGGGCGACGCCTTTCTGGCCTGGCCCGGGGCTCAACACGATGGGCGACGTTTCGTGCCTGACGTGTTGGCGCGTGGCGCAGCGGCGTGTCTGTTGGAAGAGGGGGCATGGGCCGGATTCGAAGCCTTCGGGGCCACTGCGCCTGACGCACCGCTGGCGACTTATGCCCAACTCAAAGCCGCGAGTGGACCGATCGCAGCGGCCTACCACGAGCACCCCAGCCATGCACTGGACGTCTTGGCGGTGACGGGCACCAATGGCAAGACCTCCACAGCCTGGTGGTTGGCGCAGGCGCTCACTCGCTTGGGGCAGCGGTGTGCCGTTGCGGGCACCCTGGGCTTGGGTGAAATCGAGCAAGATGCGAACGGGCGTGTCGCGGTCGCTGGACTGGAAACGGGTTTGACCACACCGGATGCCGTGCTGTGGCAAGCTTGCCTGCGCGATCTGGCAGACCGCGGAGTGCAGGCCTGTGCGGTGGAGGCATCGTCCATCGGATTGGCCGAGCATCGACTGGAGGGCACCCGCATACGCGCCGCCGTGTTCACCAATTTCACGCAGGACCATCTGGACTATCACGGCGACATGGTGGCCTACTGGCAGGCCAAGCGCGCATTGTTCGACGGGCAGGACCTGGCCTTCGCGGTGGTGAATGTGGACGACCCCAAGGGGGTTGAGTTAGCGCAGCGCTTGCAGTCACGCACATCCTTGCCGGTGGAGGTGTGGAGCTGCTCGGCGCAAGGTCCTGCCCGCTTGTGGGCACGTAATATTGAGCAGCAGGGCCGTGCTGAATTGAGCGCATCGGCTCATGCCGGGGGATTGGCGTTCGACGTGGTGGAGGGCGATCAGTCCAGGCGTTTGCACACCACCCTGGTGGGGTTGTACAACGTGAACAACCTGCTGGGCGTCATGGCCACGCTGCGCGCGTTGGGGTATTCGCTGGACCAGGCCGTGGGCGTGTGCACCGATCTCTGGCCGGTACCCGGTCGCATGCAAGTGGTGTCCGCACCCCAAGAGCCCCTGGTGGTGGTGGACTATGCCCACACGCCAGACGCCTTGTCGCAGGTCTTGCAAGCGCTGCGTTCGCTGGCGACAGCGCGCCACGGCGAACTGGTCTGCGTGGTGGGTTGCGGCGGCGATCGCGACACGGGTAAGCGCGCTCACATGGCCCGCGCTGCGGAGCAATATGCGGATCGACTGGTGTTTACCAGCGACAACCCACGCTCCGAGTCGCCCCAGGCCATCGTGGAGGCCATGGTGGCAGGTCTGACGCACGGTCGCGCGCAAGTTGAACTCGACCGTGCCCGTGCCATCGCGTTGGCGGTCCACCAGGCGTCTGCACAGGACGTGGTGCTGATTGCCGGCAAAGGACATGAGTCGTATCAAGAGATCGCCGGCGTGCGCCAAGCGTTCTCGGATGAAGGGCAAGCCCATCAGGCCTTGCGTCAACGGGGTGCTGTATGAGTCATCCGATGGCCGTGGCCTCAACCTCCTCCTTGAACCTCACCCTGAAACAGCTTCAGCGCTGGCTCTCGTCCGCACAGTTGAGCGCAGAGACTAGCACGCGCATTGACCGGGTCCATACCGACAGTCGCAGCCTGCAGGGGGGTGATTTGTTTGTCGCCTTGCGCGGCGAACACTTTGATGCGCACGATTTTCTCCCGCAAGCGCGAGAGGCGGGTGCCTCGGCGGTGTTGGTCGAGCGTGGTCTGGATGCTTGTGGATTGCCCGGTGTTCAAGTGCCCGATACCCGGCGGGCGCTGGGCGAACTGTCGCGTGGTTGGCGCGCGCAATTTCATTTGCCCGTGATTGCAGTGACCGGCAGCAACGGCAAAACCACCGTCACCCAGATGGTGGCCAGCATATTGCGCGCCTGGGCCGGTGATGCCTCGCTGGCCACGCACGGCAACTTCAACAATGACATCGGTGTGCCGCTCACCCTGCTGCGGCTGCGCCCCACACACCGTTGTGCGGTGGTCGAGTTGGGCATGAACCACCCTGGTGAGATCGCGGTGTTGGCCGACTGGGCGCAACCCACGGTGGCACTGGTCAACAATGCGCAACGCGAGCATCAGGAGTTCATGGCCACGGTGGAAGCGGTGGCGCGTGAAAACGGGGCGGTGTTGCAAGCGCTGCCGGCTGATGGTGTGGCGGTGTTTCCCGCATCGGATGCCTACACCGCGCTGTGGCGTGAATTGGCAGGGGCGCGTCGCTGTGTGACCTTTGGGGTCCAAGAACCTGCCGATGTGCGCTTGCTCGAGGCGGCATGGCAAGCCGGTGCCTGGCAAGTCCGGGCCCTGACACCTGCAGGAGAGTTGTCCTGCCGCTTGTCCATTGCCGGTCGTCACAATGTGATGAATGCGCTGGCCGCTTGCGCTTGTGCCTTAGGTGCGGGCGTTTCGCTTGCAGCGGTAGCCACAGGCCTGTCAAGCTTTGAACCGGTGCCCGGACGCTCGCGTGCGCTCAATCTGCAGGTAGCCGGTCATGCGGCCACGCTAATTGATGACACCTACAACGCCAATCCAGATTCGGTGCTGGCAGCGGTCGACGTGTTGAAGGATTTGCCGGGACCGCGCCTGCTGGTGTTGGGCGATATGGGGGAGGTCGGCTCCCAGGGACCCGCCTTCCATGCCGAGGTGGGTGCGTATGCCCAACACCAGGGGATTGAGCACTTGCTGGCCTTGGGTGAGCAAACACGAGTGACCGTGCGGCACCATCAGCAAGCACTTCACTGTGAGTCGATGGATGCGTTGTGCGCCGAGGTGCTTACGCGATGGCCGCGTTGTGCCAGCGTGCTGGTCAAGGGCTCGAGGTTCATGAAAATGGAACGCGTCATTGCAGCGCTCGAGCAAGCGGCACAAGCCGATCACACCCGGGAGGCCCAGCCATGTTGCTGACACTGGCGCAATGGTTGCAAGGGCTCTCGCCCGAGTTCGGCTATTTCCGGGTATTTCAGTACATCACCTTTCGTGCGGTGATGGCGGCACTGACCGCTTTGCTCATCGGACTCTTGGCGGGGCCTGCAGTGATCCGTCGTCTCACGGCTCTCAAAATTGGTCAGCCGGTTCGTGGCTATGGCCTGGAGAGCCATCTGGCCAAGAGTGGCACACCCACCATGGGGGGGGTGCTGATCCTGATGGCGATTGCCGTGTCCACCTTGTTGTGGTTCGACTGGTCCAACCGCTTTGTCTGGATTGTGCTGGTGGTGACGCTTGGCTTTGGTGCCATTGGCTGGGTGGACGACTGGCGCAAGGTGGTCAACAAGGATCCTGAGGGCATGCGCTCGCGCGAAAAGTATTTCTGGCAATCGCTGATTGGGTTGTTGGCAGCGTTGTACCTGGTGTTTTGTATTTCCGAGAACAGCAACCTGCGTGTGTTTGAACTCTTCGTGCAATGGATTCGCTCGGGTTTTGACGTGGATTTACCCCCCAAGGCTGGGTTGCTGGTGCCGTTCGTCAAAGAGGTCAGCTACCCCCTGGGGGTGCTGGGTTTTGTGGTGCTGACCTATCTGGTGATTGTGGGCTCCAGCAACGCGGTCAACCTCACCGATGGCTTGGATGGCCTGGCCATCATGCCGGTGGTGATGGTGGGGTCGGCGCTGGGGGTGTTTGCCTATGTCACCGGCAGTTCGGTGTATTCCAAGTACCTGTTCTTTCCCTACATCCCGGGTTCAGGTGAGTTGTTGATTTTCTGTGCGGCCATGGCTGGTGCAGGCCTGGCCTTTCTGTGGTTCAACACCCACCCGGCGCAAGTCTTCATGGGGGACGTGGGCGCGCTCGCCTTGGGGGGAGCGCTGGGCACGATCGCCGTCATCGTGCGACAGGAAATCGTGTTGTCCATCATGGGCGGCATCTTCGTGGTTGAGGCGCTCTCGGTCATGTTGCAAGTCAGTTATTTCAAATACACCAAGCGCAAGTACGGCGAAGGTCGTCGCATTCTGCGCATGGCTCCGCTGCACCACCACTTCGAAAAATCCGGCTGGCGTGAAACCCAGGTGGTGGTGCGTTTTTGGATCATCACCATGCTGTTGTGCCTGGTGGGCTTGTCAACCTTGAAGCTGCGCTGACCCATGTCTTGGCTTGGTCAACACGTTCTCATCCTGGGCCTGGGCGACTCCGGCCTGTCGATGGCGCGCTGGTGTGCGCGCCAGGGTGCGCGCGTGACCGTGGCAGACACGCGTGCCGACCCGCCGCATTGGTCGACGCTTCAGGCACAGTACCCTGAGGTTCGTCGGGTGACGGGTGAGTGGGGAGCACACCTGGTGGAGGGGCAAGACGTTCGCGCCGTGTTCAAGAGCCCGGGCCTCTCCCCCGCCGAGGTGGCGCCCGTCTGGCAAGCCGCACAGGCCATGGGGTTGTGGACGGGTACGGAACTCACGCTCTTTGTCCACGCGCTGCAGACCTTGCGCGAGGAGCGCGGTTACGCCCCGAAATTGTTGGCCATCACCGGCACCAATGGCAAGACCACGGTCACGTCGCTCACCGGGCAGCTGCTCGAGCGCGCCGGTGTTCGCACGGCAGTGGCGGGCAATATCGGCCCCACCTTGTTGGACACCTTGACCCAGGCGCTGGATGCTGCGCCGCCCTGGGACCCCCCTGGGGTGCAAGCGGTGACGCATGCAGCGGGCGAAGAGCTGGCAGATGCAGCCACGGTGCCAGCGTCTGCGCTGCCAGCTGTGCTGGACGACGAGTCAGCCAAGGCGGATGTCCCGTTGATCGCACCGCCGCCGCCCAAGATCGATCTGGGTCTACCCGAGGTGTGGGTGCTGGAACTCTCGAGTTTCCAGCTTGATGGCGTGAGCGGATTTGAGCCCAGCGCGGCCACCATTCTGAATATCACCGAAGACCATCTGGACTGGCATGGCAACCTGCCAGCTTATGTCGAGGCCAAATCGCGTATCTGGGGAACCCAAGGCCTGATGGTGATCAACCGCGATGACCCGCAGGTCAAAGCCATGACGCCGGTGGACGAACCGGTGCGCAAGAAAAACCAGGTTCAGCGGCACTGGATTTCGTTTGGCTCGGGGCTGCCCGTGCGTCCCGGCGACTATGGGCTGGAAACGGTCAATGGCATGACCTGGCTGGTACGGGCCCACGAGGCCGACGGAACCCGCAAGCGTCGCCGTGACGAGGAAGAAGACATTTACATTCAGCGCCTCATGCCCGCCGATGTGCTGCGCATTCGGGGGGAACACAATGCGCTGAATGCCTTGGCTGCATTGGCCCTGGCGTGCAGCACCGGCAGCCAGCTCGCCCCCATGCTGTATGGCTTGCGCGAATACCGGGGCGAGCCGCATCGGATGGACTCTGTGGCCATCGTGAACGATGTCGAATACATCGACGACAGCAAAGGCACCAACGTGGGAGCCACGGTGGCGGCCTTGCAAGGGCTGGGGCGCCAGCGGCGCTTGGTGGTGATCCTGGGCGGTGACGGCAAGGGGCAGGACTTCTCCCCACTGCTGGAGCCCGTCCGCCGTCATGTGCGTGCGGTGCTGCTGTTGGGTCGCGATGCCCCCCGTCTGCGCGAGGCGCTTTCGAGTGCCGGGGTGCCGATGACAGACGTGCAGACGCTGCCACAGGCCGTGCGAGAAGCCCGACAACTGGCACAGCCCGGTGACGCCGTCTTGTTGTCTCCGGCGTGTGCCAGTCTGGACATGTTCCGCAACTACAGTCACCGCGCCGAGGTGTTTATCCAAACCGTGCAGGCGTTGGCCGACGAACCTCAGTCCATGCAGGAGGGCAGCGCATGAGTGCTGTCATGGAGCGCTTGGGTCGCACTTGGGGTCGATGGCTGGGCTCGCCCCCCGAGCCGGGGCCGGATGCCTTGCCCGTTCGTGTCAGTGGCAACCAGTTCACCCGCACCGGGGCCGCGCCGGTGCAGATCAAAGGGTTCGATCAGCCGTTGGTCTGGGTGACCCTGACGCTGATGCTGTGGGGCCTGGTGATGGTCTACTCCGCCTCGATCGCCATGCCAGACAACCCCCGGTTTGCCAATTACTCGCAAACCCATTTCCTGGTGCGTCACGTGGTGTCGCTCTTGGTCGCTTTCGTGGCGGCTTTGCTAGCCTTTCAGGTGCCGCTCAATACCTGGGAAAAGGTGGCGCCCTGGGTCTTTGTGGTGTCCCTGGTGCTGCTGATTCTGGTGCTCATTCCTTTCATTGGCAAAGGCGTGAACGGGGCGCGCCGGTGGATCTCGCTGGGGATCATGAATTTCCAACCCTCCGAGTTGGCCAAGTTTGGTGTGTTGCTATACGCCGCCAACTACATGGTGCGCAAGATGGAGGTGAAGGAAAAGTTTTTCACCTCGGTGGCACCCATGGGCATTGCGGTCGCGGTGGTGGGATTGCTGCTGCTGGCAGAACCGGACATGGGCGCCTTCATGGTGATTGCCGTCATCGCCATGGGTATTTTGTTCCTGGGAGGCGTGAACGCGCGCATGTTCTTCCTGATCGCCCTGGTGTTGGTGGTGGCCTTCGGGTTGATGATTGCCATGTCCGAATGGCGCCGTGAACGCATCTTTGCCTACCTCGACCCCTGGAGCGAAAAGCACGCTTTGGGCAAGGGGTATCAGTTGTCGCACTCGCTCATTGCGATTGGTCGGGGCGAAGTGTTTGGCGTGGGTCTGGGGGGCAGTGTCGAGAAGCTGCACTGGTTGCCCGAAGCCCACACCGATTTCTTGCTGGCGGTGATTGGCGAGGAGTTTGGTTTTGTTGGCGTGCTGGTGGTCATTGGGCTTTTCATGTGGCTGACTCGCCGACTGATGTACATCGGTCGGCAGGCGATTGCCATGGACCGCATCTTCTCGGGGCTCCTGGCACAGGGCGTGGGCATCTGGGTGGGATTTCAGTCGTTCATCAACATGGGCGTTAATCTGGGGGCCTTGCCCACCAAGGGATTGACGTTGCCGCTCATGAGTTACGGGGGCTCGGCCATCTTGATGAACCTGGTGGCCATTGCGGTGGTCTTGCGGGTGGATTATGAAAACCGCTTGCTCATGCACGGGGGTCGGCTGTGAAAACACTGACTGCACTCGTCATGGCCGGGGGCACTGGGGGGCATATCTTCCCGGGCCTGGCCGTGGCCGAGCGCTTGCGTGAGCGCGGCTGGCGTGTGCACTGGCTGGGCGGTCCGAGCCCGAGCATGGAAAGTCAGCTCGTCCCCCCGCGTGGCTTTGCCTTTGAAACCGTGCAGTTTTCGGGCGTGCGTGGCAAAGGCCTGCGCACCTTGGCGGTGTTGCCCTGGCGTTTGTTGCAAGCCTTTGCCCAAAGCCTGCAGGTGGTGCGCCGGGTCCGGCCCGACGTGGTGGTGGGCTTGGGTGGCTACATCAGTTTTCCTGGCGGTCTCATGAGCGCACTCTCAGGCCGACCCCTGGTGCTGCACGAGCAGAACTCGGTGGCCGGCATGGCTAACCGCTGGCTGGCGCGTGTGGCACGCCGGGTGTTCACCGCGTTTCCTGACGTCTTGCCGGGTGCTCGTTGGGTGGGCAATCCGCTGCGTGAGGCCTTCTTGCGACAAGCCATACCCGCAGAACGGTTTGCCGGTCGACAAGGACCGCTGCGCGTGCTGGTGGTGGGCGGCAGCTTGGGAGCGCAAGCCCTGAACCAGGTGGTGCCGCAAGCCTTGGCCCTGATTCCTGAGCCGCAGCGCCCGCTGGTGTTGCATCAAAGCGGGGCCAAGCAAATCGATGCGCTTCGCGCAGCCTATGTCTCGGCGGGTGTGCAGGCCGAACTGACCCCTTTCATTGAGGACACCGCGCAGGCCTTTGCGCAGGCCGATCTGGTCATCGGCCGTGCCGGGGCCAGCACCGTGACTGAGTTGGCCGCAGTGGGCGTAGCGTCCTGGCTGGTGCCGTTTCCCCATGCTGTGGACGACCACCAAACCACCAATGCCCGCTTCCTGAGTGATGCAGGGGCGGCGTGGCTCGTACCGCAAGCCCAGTTGCAGGCGAGCGATTTGGCTGAACGCTTGCAGCGCCTGACGCGCGAAGAGTTGCTGCGCATGGCACAAGCTGCCCACGCACAGCGCAAGTTGCAAGCGGTGGATGACATGGTGCAGGCTTGTGAGGAGTTGGCGGCATGAAGCACGCTATTCGTCACATCCATTTTGTAGGGATCGGCGGGGCTGGCATGAGTGGCATCGCCGAGGTGCTGCTGAACATGGGCTATGTGATTTCAGGGTCCGACTTGTCCGATGGTGTTGTGTTGCAGCGCCTGCAAGGTCTGGGGGTGAAAACCTGTGTGGGCCATCGTGCCGAGAACATCCTGGGCGCGGATGCTGTGGTCACCTCCACGGCCGTGAAAGCCGACAACCCGGAGGTGGTGGCGGCGCACGGCAAGCTGATTCCGGTGGTGCCGCGTGCGGTCATGCTGGCCGAGTTGATGCGCTTGAAGCGTGGCGTGGCCATTGCAGGGACACATGGCAAAACCACCACCACCAGCCTGGTGGCGAGTGTGCTGGCGCAGGCCGGCCTCGATCCCACGTTCGTGATTGGTGGACGCTTGAACAGCGCTGGCGCCAATGCCAAGCTGGGCAGTGGCGACTACATCGTGGTGGAGGCGGATGAGTCTGACGCTTCGTTCCTGAACCTGATGCCGGTGATGTCGGTGGTGACCAACATCGACGCCGACCACATGGAAACCTATGGCCACGACTTTGGTCGGCTCAAGGGTGCTTTCGTGGAGTTTTTGCACCGCATGCCGTTTTACGGCGCGGCGATTCTCTGCACCGATGACGAGGCGGTGCGCAGCATCCTCCCCGATGTGTCACGGCCCATCACCAGCTATGGCCTGGGTGAACAGGCTCAGGTGCGTGCGCACGATGTTCGCGCCGTGGGCGCTCGGATGCATTTTCGTGTCACACGCAGCAACGGTATCACGCTGCCGGATTTGCAGATCGACCTGAATTTGCCGGGTGAGCACAATGTGCGCAATGCCCTGGCTGCCATTGCCGTGGCCGTGGAGTTGGGTATTCCCGATGCGGCAGTCCAGCAGTCGCTGGCGGAGTTCAAAGGGGTGGGGCGTCGCTTCCAGCGGCATGGTGACTGGCC
>RFTK01000002.1 GCA_009923505.1 Betaproteobacteria bacterium | reverse complement strand
CATGACCACTCCTTCAACGCCCCTCTCGCCCGCTCCCACCGCCATCGTCCTGATCGGTCACGGTTCGCGGGATCCGCTCTGGCGCGTACCCCTCGAAACCCTGGCGCAACGTGTGTCGCAGCGCTCACCGGGCATGGCTGTCTGCTGCGCTTACTTGGAGTGGGCCAGCCCGGAGGTCCAAGAGGCCGTGGAGGCGCTGGTGTCCCAAGGACATCGGCGCATCCGTTTGATGCCCCTCTTCTTTGGCATGGGCAAACACGCCCGGGAGGACATGCCGGCCTTGGTTCAGGCGCTGCGTGATCAGCACCCTGGCCTCGAACTGCAAGTCATGCCCTCGGCCGGCGAACTGTCAGAAGTCCTGGATCTGCTGGCGAGCCTGGCGCTCAAAGATCTGTGATGGTTGACGGCAGGGACAGTCCTGCTTTTTACCAAATTGGCATAATAACGATACTTCTTATAGGTTTTCGTTATGAACCTTCATCAATTCAGATTTGTCCAGGAAGCAGCGCGCCGTAATCTCAACCTGACAGAAGCTGCCAAGGCCCTGCACACCTCACAGCCAGGGGTCTCCAAGGCCATCATCGAGCTGGAGGATGAGCTGGGCATAGAAATCTTCACCCGACATGGCAAGCGCCTCAAGCGCATCACCGAGCCGGGACAGCAGGTCTTGCGAAGCATCGAGGTGATCCTGCGCGAGGTCAACAACCTCAAACGCATTGGTGAACAATTCAGCGCCCAAGACAGTGGCACCTTGTCCATCGCCACCACGCACACCCAGGCGCGCTATGTGCTGCCTGTACCGGTAGCCAAGCTAAGAGCCACCTACCCCAAGGTCAATATCAGCCTGCATCAAGGCGCGCCCGATCAGGTCGCTCGCATGGTGCTGGACGAAGTCGCCGACATCGGCATCGCCACCGAATCCCTGTCGGACTATCCTGACCTGGTGACCCTGCCCTGCTACGAGTGGGAACACGTGCTGGTGTTACCCCGCGACCATCCGCTGACCCGTCGATCACGCATCAGCCTGGATAATCTCGCCCAGGAACCCCTCATCACCTACCACCCCTCATTCACGGGTCGCACACGCATTGACAACGCCTTTGCGGCCAAGCAACTCTCGCCTCGCATTGCCCTGGAGGCCATTGACTCGGACGTGATCAAAACCTATGTCAGCCTGGGCATGGGGGTGGGCATCGTGGCTGAGATGGCCGTGCGCGAGCAACTCGACCCGTCCTTGGTGGTGGTACCCGCTGGCTACTTGTTTGGTCACAACACGGCACGTGTCGCATTCAAACGCAATGCCTATCTGCGACATTTTGTCCTGGACTTTGCCGGCATGTTGAGCGAGCGTCTGGACCAGCGCATCATTCACCGAGCCCTGGAAGGCAAACCTACCGACTACGAGCTGTAAGAGAGCGTCACTCGCAAGCCATGACTCAAATACAGCGTGCCCCGGTGTGGCCTCAGTGCTGCAACAAGGCCCACGCCTTGTCCAGGCGTTTGACGCTGACCGGCTGAGGCGTGCGCAATTCCTGCGCAAAAAAACTGACCCGCAACTCTTCCAGCAACCAGCGGTATTCGCGGCTGCGCTCATCCATGATGCCTTTGCGTTCCGCGACCAGACGCCAGTAACGTTGGTCAAGCGGCTTGAGCTCAGTGCGCTTGGCCAGGTCACGGGCCGGGTCGGCGCGAAGTTTGTCCAGCCGCAATTGCATGGCCTTGAGATAGCGCGGAAAGTGTTGCAATTGCGGATAGGGTGTGTCCACCATGAACCGTTTGCCCACCAGGCGTTGGAGCTGTTGCTGCAACTCCTCGACCACCTCCGGCTGACCCTTGGTGTCCTTGATTTTGCGCTGCACGTGGGCAAATTCGGTCAACACGGTGCCACACAAGCGCGCCACTTCTTGCGCGATCAAATTCAGTCGGCCGCGTCCTTCTAGCAAACGCTGCTGAAATGCCGTCTCGCTATCAGGCAAGGGGTCGAGGAGGAAGGCCCGATCCAATGAAAGATCGATCAGTTGCGAGAGCAGTTCATCCGATGAACCGCCACCGGCACCATCGGGTCGCTTGCCCACTTGGAGATAAGCCATCGCCATGGTTTGCAGACCTGGGATGTTCTTTTCGAGGTATTTCAACGCATCACGGATCTGTAACGCAAAGAGCCGACGCAAGCCCCCTCGGTGTCGGGCCGCAGCGATGTCGGGCTCATCAAACACTTCCAGGACCACGGCATCTTGCTGATCCACCAGGGCAGGAAACCCCACCAGGGTTTGCGAACCTTTGCGAATTTCCATCAATTCGGGCAGCTCACCAAAAGACCAACGCGTGTACCGCTCCTCCCCATGAGGCTGGAGAGTTGCCACGGGTTGTGCGGTGTCGCTTCGAGATGTTTTCTGACCCGATGAGGGCATCGATCCGCGCTGGTTCGATGAGGCGTCGGCGACGTTGTTGCCCACAAACTGTGGGTCCGACGTCGACACCGACGCCTCCACGGTTGCCTGACCTGCGGTGGCCTTCGGCGTGCGAAGCGCGGCCAACGCTTGGAAGGCTCCCCGAGCCTGAGAACCCCACTGGGACTTCAGCGCACCCAGGTTGCGACCTTGTGCCAGTTGACGGCCATGCTCATCCACCACGCGAATGTTCATGAACAGGTGCGGCGACACCATGTCCGGCTTGAAGTCGGTGCGCTTGATATCCAGTTGAACACGCGCTTTCACATGGGCCTGCAAAGCATCCAACAAGGAGCCGTTGGCAAACGTCTGCGGCACACTCAACGCGTTCGCCAGCTGGGAGGCACTCTCTGGCAGGGGCACCAAACGAGCCCGGGGCTTTTGCGGCAAGCTTTTGAGCAAGGCCTGGATTTTGTCCTTCAGCATGCCGGGCACCAACCACTCGGTGCGCTCTTCATTCACCTGGTTGAGGACAAAAAGGGGCACGGTGATGGTCAACCCATCCCGCACATCACCCGGCTCATGCAGGTACTGGGCCGCGCAATCGACCCCGCCCAGGCGAACGATTTTGGGAAAGGCCTCGGTGGTGACGCCAGCCGCCTCATGGCGCATCAACTCGGCTTGTGTGAGTGTGAGTGGCGCTGGCTGTCCCGGGGCGAGCGCACGGCTGGCTTGTCGATACCAACGCTCCAGGGTTGTGCCGTTGCAGACATCGGGGGGCAACTGCTGGTCGTAGAAGGCATAGATGAGGGCTTCGTCCACCAGCACATCTTGTCGGCGAGACTTGTGTTCCAAGTCCATGACCTTGCGAATTTGCTTGCGATTGGCCACCAGAAATGGCAACTCGGTGTCCCACTGCCCCTCAACCAAGGCCTCACGGATGAAGATCTCACGAGCGCCTGCCAGGTCCACCCGCGCATAGGGCACGCGCCGACCGCTGTACACCACCAAGCCATACAAGGTGGCTCGCTCCATGCCCTGCACCTCGGCCTGCCGTCGATCCCACTTCGGATCCAGCACTTGTTTTCGCAACAAATGCGCCCCCACCTCTTCCAGCCAGCGCGGTTCGATATGGGCGATGCCGCGGCCATACAGCCGGGTGGTTTCGACCAACTCCGCACAAACCACCCATCGGCCCGGCTTTTTGCGCAACTGTGCCCCCGGGTGACGGTAAAACCGAATACCGCGTGCACCCAGGTAGCCTTCCTCGTCCTCGGGTCGCCAGCCAATGTTGCCCAGCAGGCCTGCCAGCATGGAGCAATGCAGCTGCTCGTAGCTCGCCGGCTGGGAGTTGAGTTGCCACCCCTGCTGGTTGACCACCGTCAGGAGTTGCGAGTACACGTCTCGCCATTCGCGCAGGCGTCTTGGGTTGATGAAATGTTGGCGCAACAGTTGCTCGAACTGGCGGTTGGACAGCTTGTGGGTGGGTGTTGTGGGTTCCGATCGCCCCGGGTTTGCCGAAGGCGGGTGATGGGCGCCTCCGCCTCGCGCGCGCTCCAGCCACGACCACAGGGTCAGGTAGCCGCTGAATTCGCTGCGTTCATCCTTGAACTGCGCTTGGGCCTGATCAGCCTGTGTCTGCTGGGCCAACGGCCTATCCCGCACATCCTGCACACTCAAGGCAGAGGCCACGATGAGCACCTCGGACAAGGCCTGACGCTGACGCGCCTCGAGCACCATACGTCCCACGCGCGGGTCCAGCGGCCAATGCGCCAGTTCGTGCCCCACCGCAGTGAGTTCGTTGTGTTCATCCACCGCGCCCAACTCTGCCAGGAGTTGGTAGCCATCCGAAATGGCTTTGGGACGCGGGGCTTCCACGAAGGGGAAACGCTCCACCTCACCCAGGTGCAGTGACTTCATGCGCAAAATGACGCCTGCCAGCGAGCTGCGCAAAATCTCGGAATCGGTGAAACGCGCCCGGCCGGTGAAGTCCTGCTCGTCATACAAGCGAATGCATATGCCGTTGGCCACACGACCGCACCGTCCGCTGCGCTGCTGCGCCGCCGCCTGGCTGATGGGCTCCACCAGCAGTTGCTCCACCTTGCTGCGGTAGCTGTAGCGCTTGACCCGGGCAGTCCCGCTGTCGATCACATAGCGAATTCCCGGCACGGTGAGTGAGGTCTCGGCCACATTGGTGGCCAGCACAATGCGACGACCGCCATGCGAATCGAACACCCGGTCCTGCTCGGCCTGTGACAAACGGGCAAACAGGGGCAGCACATCGGTGCCACGCAAAGCCGGCTGTTGACTCAGGTGCTGTCGCAGGTGATCCGCCGCCTCGCGAATCTCTCGCTCACCCGGCAAAAACACCAGGATGTCGCCCTGATCCCGGGGGTCGCGCCACAACTCATCCACCGCATCGGCAATCGCCTGGTCCAGTCCGTAGTCCCGGCTTTCCTCGAAGGGTCGCCAGCGCATCTCCACCGGATAGGTGCGACCCGAGACCATGATCACGGGAGCGGGGCCCGAGTCGAAGGCGAAGTGGCGGGCAAATCGGTCGGCGTCGATGGTGGCCGAGGTGACGATGACTTTGAGGTCAGGCCGCCGGGGCAAGATCTGACGCAAATAGCCCAACAGAAAATCGATGTTGAGGCTACGCTCATGGGCCTCATCGATGATCAGGGTATCGTAGGCCTGCAGCAGCGGATCGCCCTGCGTTTCGGCCAGCAAGATACCGTCGGTCATCAACTTGACCGAGGCGTTGCGACTCAGGCGATCATTGAAGCGCACCTTGTAGCCCACCACGTCACCCAGTGGGGTGTGGAGTTCTTCGGCAATGCGCTTGGCCACCGAGGTGGCAGCAATGCGCCGAGGCTGGGTGTGGCCAATCAACCTCGGGCGTTCGCCGGGACGGGCATTGAGCTTGCCGCGCCCCAAGGCCAGCGCCATCTTGGGTAGCTGGGTGGTCTTGCCCGAACCCGTCTCGCCACACACGATGATGACTTGGTGCTGCGCCATGGCCGCCATGATTTCGTCCCGGCGGGCCGAAACGGGCAAGGACTCGGGAAAGTCGATCTTCAAGCCCGACTCAGCCCGGGGCTGGGGCTCGGGCTGTGGGGAACCGGCAACGGACTCAGGGGATGAAGACACAGGTGCAGCAGAGAATCAAAAGAATCACCCCGCTAGCGGCCGCAGGGCTCACGTCTTGAGGGAGAATGAGCGATTATCCCCGCCCAAACAGCCCTGCCTCATACTGACTGCCTGTCGTTCGCCCTGAACCGCCACCATGTCCTCTGTCTTCAATTTCACCTTTGTTCCCTGGTTTCGGTCGGTTGCGCCCTATATCCACATGCACCGAGGCAAAACCTTCGTGGTGGCCATAGCCGGCGAGGCCATCGCAGCGGGCAAGTTGCAAAACCTGGCACAGGACCTGGCCCTTATCCAGAGCATGGGCGTGAAGATCGTGCTGGTGCACGGGTTTCGCCCCCAGGTCAACGAGCAATTGCAGGCCAAGGGGCATGCGCCGCAATACTCTCACGGCATGCGGATCACGGACGAGGTGGCCCTGGACTGTGCGCAAGAGGCCGCGGGACAGATCCGTTACGAAATCGAAGCCGCTTTCAGCCAGGGGTTGCCCAACACCCCCATGGCCGGTGCCACGGTGCGTGTGATCTCCGGCAACTTCATCACCGCTCGTCCGGTGGGCATTGTCGATGGCGTGGATTTTCAGCATTCAGGCCTGGTGCGCCGGGTCGATGTCATGGGCATTACCCAGACCCTCAATGCCGGTTCGCTGGTCCTGCTATCTCCCTTTGGTTTTTCTCCAACGGGCGAGGCGTTCAACCTCACCATGGAAGAGGTGGCCACCTCAGTGGCCACGGCCTTGCAAGCGGACAAGCTGATTTTTGTGAGCGAGGTGCCCGGCATACGGGTCCGACCGCAGGAACCCGAGAGCGATGACAACCCGATCGACACAGAGTTGCCCCTGGATGTAGCGCGCGGACTCTTGACCCAACTGCCCAACGCGCACCAGCCCACCGACATCGCTTTTTATCTGCAGCATTGTGTGAGAGCCTGTGAGTCAGGCGTCGAGCGCAGTCACATCCTGCCGTTCGCGGTGGATGGGGCCTTGTTGCTGGAAATTTATATGCACGACGGCATCGGTACCATGGTGGTGGACGAAAAGCTGGAGAGCCTGCGCCAAGCCAGCCACGAGGATGTGGGCGGTATCCTTCAACTCATCGAACCGTTTGAAAATGATGGCACGCTGGTCAAGCGCAGCCGCACCGAGATCGAGCGTGACATCGGGCAGTACACCGTGGTGGAGCACGACGGCGTGATCTTCGCTTGCGCGGCGTTGTACCCGTACCCCGAAAACCGCACCGGTGAGATGGCCGCCCTGACCGTGTCGCCCCAATCGCAGGGCCAGGGGGATGGCGAGAAAGTCCTCAAGCGTATCGAACAACAGGCTCGCGCCCAGGGTCTTGACAGCATCTTCGTGCTGACCACCCGCACCATGCACTGGTTTCTCAAGCGGGGGTTTGTTCAAGCAGACTTGGATTGGTTGCCCGAGGCGCGCAAGCGCAAGTACAACGCCGACCGTGGCAGCAAAGTACTGGTCAAGAAGCTGGTTTAAGCAAACTTGGTACAGTCAGCGTCATCGTCCACGGCCTGGGTATCACCCCAGTCCATTCATCGCAACGACTTCAGGATTTATTCATGGCACGCACTGTTCAATGCATCAAGCTCGGCGTTGAGGCTGAAGGACTGGACTTCCCTCCCTACCCGGGCGAACTCGGCAAGCGCATCTGGCAACAGGTGAGCAAGGAGGCCTGGGCTGAGTGGATGCGCCAACAGACCATGTTGGTCAATGAAAACCGCCTGAACCTGGCCGACCAACGCGCCCGACAGTACCTGGCGCGCCAGATGGAAAAGCATTTCTTCGGCGAAGGCGCCGATGTCGCGCAAGGCTTTGTCCCCCCCACCCCCTGAACCCACCGTCGTCTGGGACGCGCAGGGCACACCGCGCAGTCCCCGCTTTGGCGACATCTACCGCAGCCAGGGTCTCGATGGCCTGGGCGGTCTGGCGCAAAGTCGCCATGTGTTCTTGCAAGGCTGTGGGTTACTCGGCCCGCAGGCGCGGTGGCAACACCGTCCGCACTGGACTGTTCTGGAAACCGGCTTTGGGCTGGGCCTGAATTTCCTGGCCACCTGGGCTGCCTGGCGCGCCGATCCCCACCGGTCGCGCTTGTTGCATTTCATGTCGGTGGAAGCGTTTCCCGTCACGGCGCAAGATGTGTTGCGCAGTGCAGCGCCCTGGCCCGAACTTCGCCCCTTGGCCCAATCCCTGGCTGAGCGCTGGTGGGGGCTGGTAGAGGGTGTGCATCGACTGCGTCTGGACGACGGACAGGTGCTACTCACCCTGGGCATTGGACCCGCCGCACGACGACTGCCCGAACTGAGCGGACAGGCAGACAGCGTGTTTCTGGATGGGTTTTCACCCGATGTGAACCCTGAGTTGTGGTCGCCGTCATTGCTGTCCCAGGTGGCAGAGCACTGCCGCCCGGGAACTCAACTGTCCACCTGGTGTGTCACCCGTTCCGTGCGTGAAGCGCTGCAGCACGTGGGCTTTGACGTGGAGCGCGTGTCAGGCCTCGCGCCCAAGCGCCATGCCTTGAAGGCCTGTTTCCAGCCTACTCGCCAGGCTGGCTCACTACCCAACCCTCGACACGCTGCAGCACCCGGGCTGCGGGCACCGCAGTCGCCTCGTTGTGCCGTCATCGGTGCTGGGCTGGCAGGCTCGGCGGTGGCTCACGCCCTGGCGCAGCGAGGCTGGACGGTGGAGGTGTTTGAGGCTGGGCCCAGTGCGTGTTCCGGCGCCTCCAGCTTGCCAGCGGGGCTGTGTGCACCCCATGTGTCTCAAGACGATTCCTGGCTGTCTCGACTGACACGTGCCGGCGTGCGCGCGACCACTGATCAAGTGCAGCGTTTGCTGCAAGCGGGGCAGGACTATGGCGCCACGGGGGTGCTGGAGCGGCGCTCGTCGCGTAAAACCCGCAAAGCACGTCTGCCCGATCACTGGCCCCTCAACGCACAGGCCTGGAGCCGTGAGGCCACCGAAGCAGAATGCGCCCAGACCTTTGCGACCACCCCGTTACCCGAAGATGAAGCCCGGCCGTTGTGGCACGCAAGCGGTTTGTGGCTCAAACCCGCGCGGTTGGTGGAAGCACAATTGAACCATCCGGGTATCCGGCTGCACCTGCAGGCCGCCGTGCGCGGCATTCGGCATGACAAACAGTCATCTGGGTGGCAACTGCAACTGGACGAACGGTTGTCAGCGCCGTTTGAACATGTGATCGTGTGTGCCGGCCCCAGTTCGCGCCACTTGCTGGAGGCCGTGTTACCCACCGACCGTGTCCCCATCCTCACGCCCGTGCGAGGCCAACTCAGCTGGGGAAGGGTAGACGCCGCACTGCAGGCTGTTTTGCCCGCGTCTCCCGTGAATGGGGATGGCAGTTTTTTGGGGTCCGTGCCCGACCCTGAGGGCACACTGTGGATGGCTGGCTCCACCTTTGACCGACAACGGCAGTCCGCGGTGTGGGATTCGCAGGACCATGTCGAAAATCTCACCCGCTTGCAAGACTTGTTGCCCGATGTCGCGGCACACCTGATGCCCCAACTGGCCGACGGCACCGTCAACGCCTGGGCATCGGTTCGTTGCACCACGCCCGACAGACTCCCTCGGGTGGGTAGCCCCCTGCCCGATGCACTGCCGGGCCTTCATCTCCTGACCGGCCTGGGCGCACGAGGCTTGAGTCTGAGCGTCCTGTGTGGAGAATGGCTGGCCGCCCGCCTCTGCCATGAACCCTCGCCCTTGGAACCCGAGTTGTCCGCCCGACTGGAGGCTGACCGGCTTTGACACCTCTTTATTCCCAAATGGAATATAGGCAGAACTAAAAAGTCGTTTGGGTTCTGATGGGTGACCACTACAGTTCACCCCCATGCTCGATATCGGGCTCGACTGTGCCGTCCCGGTGGTGAATGGGACCGGCGCATCCGCCCAGTCTCTTGTGCCGGCTTGGTCTGGCAACCCACTCGTCCTCCTCTGACATGTACGCCTACAACGACTTCGACCGTCAATTCCTGCGCGAACGCAACGCGCAGTTCCGTGATCAACTCAACCGTCACCTGGCCGGCGAGTTGGGGGGGGATGAGTTCAAGCCGCTGCGACTGCAAAATGGTTGGTACCTGCAGCGCTACGCACCCATGTTGCGCGTGGCCGTGCCCTATGGCGAAATCGCATCGCGTCAGCTCCGCGTCATTGCCCGCATTGCGCGCGAGTACGACCAACCCGACGCGGCCCTGTTTGAACGTGCGCAGCACACGCAGCAACAGATGGGCGGCATCCAGGCGCCGCCACTGGTCAAGGGCGTGGCCCACTTCACGACCCGCCACAACATTCAGTTCAACTGGATTCCCCTGACTCGCAGTGCGGATGTGATGGATTTGCTGGCCACGGTGGACATGCACGGCATCCAGACCAGCGGCAATTGCATTCGCAACATCACCACCGACGAATTGGCCGGAGTGGCGCCGGACGAAATTGCCGATCCACGGCCCTTTGCGGAAATCATCCGCCAGTGGAGCACCTTGCATCCCGAATTTGCCTTCCTGCCGCGCAAGTTCAAGATTGCCATCACCGGCGCCCAGGAAGACCGTGCTGCCACCGCCTGGCACGACGTGGGGCTGCACCTCGTGCGCAATGCCGAGAACCAGCTGGGATTTCGCGTGCTGGTGGGCGGTGGCATGGGACGCACCCCCATCACCGGCACTGTGGTGCGAGAGTTCCTCCCCTGGTGCGACATCCTGAACTACCTCGAAGCGGTGGTTCGCGTCTACAACCGCTGGGGGCGTCGTGACAATGCGTACAAGGCCCGCATCAAGATCCTGGTGAAGGCCGAAGGCCAGCGTTACATCGACGAAGTCGAAGGGGAGTTTCACCACATCATCGAACAAGACGGTGCCCCGCACCGCATCAGCGATGCGGTATTGGCCCAACACGCGGCACACTTTGCGCCCCCGACGCAGACCTGCAATCGCACCGACGCCGACGAAAAAGTGGCCCGCATCCTGCGCGCAGCGGCCGAGGACGACGTGGAATTTGGCCGCTGGTTGCACACCAACGTCTCCGCACACCGCAACCCCGATTACCGCGCGGTCACCCTGTCATTCAAACGCATCGGTCAGGCGCCCGGCGACGCCACCGCAGACCAACTGGATGCGGCGGCTGATCTGGCCGAACAGTTTTCTGCTGGAGAGCTGCGCATCACCCACGAGCAAAACCTGGTGCTGCCCTGGGTGCGATGCGATCAGCTGCCCGAACTCTGGCGCGCTGCGCGCAAGCTGGGCGTGGCACGCCCCAATATCGGGCTGGTGTCGGACATCATCGCCTGCCCGGGCGGCGACTACTGCGACCTGGCCAATGCCCGCTCGCTGCCGCTGGCGGCTGCCATCCTGGAGCGTTACCAGGACCTGGACGAGCTCAACGACCTGGGCGAGATCGATCTGCACATCAGTGGTTGCATCAACTCTTGTGGACACCACCACAGCGGCCACATTGGCATCCTGGGCGTCGACAAGGACGGCCAGGAGTGGTACCAGATGACCCTGGGCGGCTCGGACGGCAGCCACCTCAGTGGACCGGCCCGCGCGGGCAAAGTCGTCGGCCCCTCCTTCGCCGCCGCTGAGGTCCTGGGTGTTATCGAATCGGTCCTCGACACCTATGTGGCCCAGCGTCAGGACCGAGAGACCTTCCAGCAAACGCTGAATCGCGTCGGCTTTGACCCCTTCAAGACCGCGGCCAACCAGGCCCGTCTGCAACCCATCACACACGCCTGAACCATGGAACTCCTGCTCGCTTCCAGCACCGGCGCCAACACAGCCCCCACGCCTGGTGTGCTGCGTCTGGCCAATGACGCAGACCCCACCACTTATTCCCTGGAGGGGGTGAGCCGTGTCGAATTGCATTTCCCGACATTTGCAGATGGCCGCGCTTACAGCCAGGCCGTGCTGTTGCGCCGTCGCCTGGGCTTTCAAGGCGACATTCGCGCCGTGGGCGATGTGCTGATTGACCAGGTGCAGCAGATGTCGCGCACCGGTTTTACCAGCGCCGAATTGCGTGCCGATCAGTCATTGACCCAGGCACGCGAGCAATTGAAACGCTTTGACGGTTTTTACCAGGGTGATGCCTTGCAATCACGCCCCCGTTTTGCTCAGATCTGACCATGCGCCCCACGCCTCAAGCCCCCGAACAACACGCTCGCCCCAGTACCGATTTCGCGGACAAGCTGGCTCGATCACGCGCCCTGCTCAACGCCAGCGTCACCGACTTCAGCCCGCTCAAGCAGGCCTCCAGCCTGGGCGCAGAAGACGTGGTGATCACGCATCTCATCAACGCTTTGCGTCTCGACATTCCTGTCTTTGTGCTGGATACCGGCGCATTGCACCATGAAACCCTGGCCTTGCTGGAACGTACCCAGGCCCACTCAGGTGCCAGCATCGAGGTCTACCGGCCTGAACACAGCGCCGTGATCCAGTGGGTGCGCGATCACGGACAAGATGCCATCTACCGCAGCATCGATGCGCGCAAGGCCTGCTGCGAGGTACGCAAACTCGAACCCTTGCGTCGAGCTTTGCAAGGCCAGCGCGCCTGGGTCACCGGTCTTCGCCGGGAACAGTCCAGCAACCGAGGCGCGGTGGAGATGATCGACAAAAGCGAGCTCACCACCCATGGCCGCATCAAGCTCAACCCCTTGGCGGAATGGAACTGGGGCGACGTGTGGCACTACATCGCCACCGAGGGTGTGGACTACAACCCGCTGCACGACCAGTTTTTCCCCAGCATTGGCTGCGCCCCGTGTACGCGGGCCATTTCGCTGGGTGAGGACTTCCGCGCCGGCCGCTGGTGGTGGGAGGACGAGGCCGCCAAGGAATGCGGTCTGCACGCCACCCATGTCCCCAACCAGAATTCCGAGAAAGCCCCCGCATGAACGCCCGAGTCGACACCGCTGTGCTGCACCACCTGAGCAATGCCCACCTCGATGCCCTGGAGGAGGAAACCATTGATATCTTGCGCGAGGTGGCAGCCTCGTTTGAGCGACCCACCCTGCTGTTCTCGGGCGGCAAGGACTCGCTGGTCATGCTCAAGTGCGCCGAGAAAGCCTTTGGAGCGGGACGCCTGCCCTACCCCTTGCTGATGATCGACACCGGCCACAATTTCCCCGAAGTGACGGCGTTTCGTGACTACCGCGCCCAGCAACTCGGGGCTAAACTTATTGTGCGCAGCGTGGAAGATTCTATGGCGCGAGGAACCGTCCGTTTGGCTCACCCGGGTGAATCGCGCAACGTGCACCAGTCCGTCACCCTGCTCGAGGCGATTGAGGAATTTCGCTTTGACGCGCTGATTGGCGGCGCGCGCCGTGACGAGGAGAAGGCCCGGGCCAAGGAACGCATCTTCTCTCACCGCGACAGCTTCGGTCAGTGGCAACCCAAGGCCCAGCGCCCCGAGCTGTGGAACCTGTTCAATACCCGTCATCACCCGGGCGAGCATTTTCGGGTGTTTCCCATTTCCAACTGGACCGAGCTCGATGTCTGGCAGTACATCGCCCGCGAGCACGTCGAGTTACCCTCCCTTTACTATGCCCACCCGCGCGAGGTCGTGGAGCGCCGTGGCTTGCTGGTCCCCGTGACTGCACTCACCCCGCCGCGCGAGCACGAAGAGGTGGTGACACGCCAGGTACGTTTCAGGACGGTGGGTGACATCACCTGCACCTGCCCGGTGCCCAGCAGTGCTGCCACGCCAGAGGCCATCGTGATTGAAACCCTGGCGGCCGAAGTGTCCGAGCGCGGTGCCACCCGCATGGACGACCAGACTTCCGAGGCCTCCATGGAAAAACGCAAAAAGGACGGGTACTTCTGATGTCCAACCTCGATCAACTTCTGACCCCGGCGCAAACCGCACCAGCCCTGCGCTTCATCACCTGTGGATCGGTGGACGACGGCAAGAGCACGCTGATTGGACGACTGCTGGTGGACTCCCAGGCGGTCTTGCAAGACCACCTGGCCGGTGTGCAACGGCAAGGTCAAACGGATTTGGCTCTGTTGACCGATGGGCTGAGCGCCGAGCGTGAGCAAGGCATCACCATCGATGTGGCGTATCGTTACTTCTCAACCGAGCAGCGCAAGTTCATCATCGGGGACGCACCAGGTCATGAGCAATACACCCGCAACATGGTCACAGCCGCCTCGAGCGCCGATGCGGCCGTGGTGCTGGTGGATGCCACGAAACTTCCCTGGCAACAACCGGGTCTGGCACTGTTGCCCCAGACGCGTCGTCACAGCTTGCTGGCTCACTTGCTGCGCGTGCCCTCCATCGTGTTTGCCATCAACAAACTGGACGCCGTGGACGACCCGGCGCGAGCCTTTGAGCACATTGACCAGGCCTTGACCGCCTTTGCAGCCTCGGCAGGCATCGCGGTGCGGGCCATCGTGCCCGTGTCTGCCCTCAAGGGCTGGAACGTGGTGGAGCGTCAACCCGGTTGGTGCGGCTACCAGGGACCGAGCCTGCTGGCGTTGCTTGAGCACTTGCCCACCATCCCAGCCGATGAAGCCCAAACCATGACCTTCCCGGTTCAGTGGGTGGAAAAATTTCATGATGGGTCTCAGACGCACGAAGGCCGACGCGTGTTCTGGGGCCGTGTGGCCTCGGGCACCCTGCAGGCAGGACAGGCCGTGACGGTATTTCCCAGCGGACAAACCGCCACCGTGTCACGGGTGCTCAGCGCCACCCGCGAGGCCCGCGAGTCGCTCAGCGGTCACAGCGGTGGCGTGGTGCTGGACCGTGAGGTGGACGTTTCGCGCGGCGACTGGCTGGTGGCGCACGACAGCGGCCTGGAAGGTCAGCGTGAATTGCAAGTCACCCTGGCCTGGATGGACAACCAGCCACTCGTGGCGGGTCGGGTCTACTGGGCCCTGCACGGCCATCGATGGGTCAAAGCCCGGGTGAAGGCGGTGGTGCACAAACTGGACATTCATACCCTGGCCGAGGAGGATGCGCAGCAACTCGAGACCAACGCCATCGGTCATGTGACCCTGAGCCTGCAAGAACCCTTGCTGACTCGCCCTTACCACGCGTCTCGGGTGCTGGGGTCGCTGGTGCTGGTGGACACAGCCACCCATGCCACGGCGGGGGCAGCCCTGGTGCGGGCCTGAATTCATGCCGCCGTCACGGACTTTCCAGGCAAACCGGGCTAATCTCGTAAAATGGTAGGCTAGCTCCGATCCTATAGCCTGACCCCATCATGACTCACGTTGTCACCGAATCCTGTATCCGTTGCAAATACACCGACTGTGTGGACGTCTGTCCGGTGGACTGTTTCCGCGAGGGCCCCAACTTCCTCACCATCGACCCGGACGAGTGCATTGACTGCGCGGTCTGCATCCCCGAGTGTCCCGTCAACGCCATTTATGCCGAAGAAGATCTGCCACAGGACCAGCGCCACATGACGGCACTGAACGCCGAACTGGCCACCAGCGGCTGGCCCAGCATCACCAAGCGCAAGGCACCTTTGCCCGACGCCGATGACTGGAAAGACAAAACCGGTAAGTTGTCTGAACTGCAGCGCTGATCACAGCGAAGTGACGTGATAGAGACCGATGCCCTGATCATCGGCGCCGGCCCGGTCGGGCTGTTTCAGGTCTTTGAACTCGGCCTGCAGGATATTCATGCTCACGTGGTCGATGTGTTGCCCCATGTGGGCGGACAGTGCATCGAACTCTACGCCGACAAACCCATTTATGACATTCCTGGCCTGCCTCGCAGCACGGGGCGTGAGTTGGTCGAGCGTCTGTCCACCCAGGCAGCCCCCTTCAAGCCCACATTTCACCTGGGACAACAAATCACCCAGGTGGAACGCCAGGACGATCGCCGTTTGCGCGTGACCAGCAGCCAGGGGATCACCTGGCTCACACCATGTCTGTTCATCGCCACCGGTGTGGGCGCCTTCTTGCCCAGAACTCTGGCCGTTCCCGGACTGGACGGCTTGCTCAACCGACAAATCTTTCACATCGCACGACCTGAGTCGGCTCAGCATCGGCATGTGGTCATCGTGGGCAGTGACAGCCATGCGGTGCAGACAGCCCTCTCGCTCGCAAGCGCGCAGGCCAAGGCGGCCAGTGTCACCCTGGTACACCGCCGCGACGCCCTGGACGTGGATGACACGCTCAACACAGCCTGGCGGTCAGTTTGCGAGCAGGGGGAAGGCAAGTTTCAGGTGGGCCAGGTCATCAACCTTGACCTCCATGATGGCGTCATGACCCATGTCCGACTGGCCACACCGAGCGGCGAAACCCTGTCGTTGGCCTGTGATGAAATGTGGATCATGCTGGGTCTGTCTCCCAAACTCGGTCCCTTGAGCCACTGGGGGCCCGCTCTGGAGCGCAAGCAAGTGGTGGTGGACACTGAACGCTTCGCCACCAGTGAGCCCGGCATTTATGCGGTCGGCGATTGCAACACCTATCCCGGCAAGCGCAAGCTCATCGTGAGCGGATTTCATGAAGCCACCCTGGCTGCATTTGCGGCGGCGGCACAACTTCGTCCTGGTCAGAAAATCCCCTTGCAGTACACCACGGCCTCACCCCGTTTGCACCAACTGCTGGGTCTGTTATGAGCACACCGAAGGGTTGGGTCACTGGGCTACGTAGCAGCGCGTCAGATCACGCGAGTCGCCAGTGGCGAGTACCCATGGTTCAGAGGCCCATGCCCGTGCCCCACTTGCACACCTGCACCGGCTTGAATTGCGCCGAGGATGTATTGACGTGCCGCTCGCACCGCTCGCTCCAAGGGTTCCCCCAAGGCCAGGTGCGCAGCGATGGCCGACGACAGGGTGCATCCTGTGCCATGGGTGTTGCGGCTGGCCATGCGCGCGCTCGACAGAACCATATCGACGTGACCGGGACGGGCCAGCACGTCGAACACCTGGTCACCCGGCAAATGTCCACCCTTGAGCAACACCGCCCGAGCACCTTGCGACAACAAGGCCTGTGCAGCACCCGACAAATCACTCACCGCAGCAATCGGTCTGCCCAGCAACAGCGACGCTTCATCCAGGTTGGGGGTGATGACGGTAGCCAGTGGGAACAGCTGGTCCACCAGCACACGCACGGTGGCATCCGCAATCAGACGGTCACCACTGGTGGCCACCATCACCGGATCGAGCACCACGCGCTGCAGTTGGTAGTGCTGAATGGCCCACGCCACCACCTCCACCACGCCGGGTTCGTGCAGCATGCCAATCTTCACTGCATCCACCCCAATGTCCTCGATGACCGACTGCAATTGCGATCGAAGAAACGCCGGTGGAACGGCATGAATGCCTTGCACGCCCACCGTGTTTTGTGCGGTCAATGCGGTGATGGCAGTCATGCCATAACAACCCAGGGCCGCGAAGGTCTTCAGATCGGCTTGAATGCCTGCACCGCCGCCACTGTCCGAACCTGCAATCGTGAGCACTCGGGCATAGCGGGGTTGGGCGGAGACGGTGATGTCGGGCGTGGTCATGCCACCCATTATCCTGAAACCGAAGCCTCATGATGGCTCAGCGTCCTCATAGCGTGGTGCTGGGTGCTGGCTTGATGGGGCGCCTCTTGGCTTGGCGCCTGACACAGGCGGGCCATCGTGTCGAGGTTCACGAGGCGGGCCAAGCCGATGCGCAAGGGGCTGCCGCTCGAGTTGCCGCGGCCATGCTGGCCCCGCTGGCCGAATCGGCTATCACCGAACTCTCGGTGGTGCGCATGGGGCAGCATGCGCTGAAGGCCTGGCCTCAGCTGCTGGCAGAGTTACCGGCGCCCGTGTTTTTTCAGCAGCAAGGCACCTTGATAGTGTGGCACCGACAGGACGCTGCAGAGGCCCACCGCTTCCATCAATTGCTACAACGCACCCACCACGACTTGCCCAGCTTACCCGCAGCTCAAGCCGTGGATGCTCGGCAACTCAACTCACTCGAGCCAGGCTTGGGCAAGCGGTTTGCCCAGGGCCTCTACCTGCCGGATGAAGGCCAGCTCGACAACCGGCAGCTCCTGCAAGCCTTGCTGCAAGGGCTTCAAGAACGCGGTGTTGCCCTGCATTTCAACAGCCCACACAACATTGACAACTTCCACCCAGGCGAAGCGGGCCAGCCCGATTGGGTGTTCGACTGCCGAGGGCTGGGTGCCCGGTCGGAGTGGCCCAGCCTGCGCGGCGTTCGTGGCGAGGTGATACGGCTCCATGCGCCTCAAGTGAATCTGATACGGCCCACTCGGCTGATTCATCCGCGGTACCCGCTGTACATCGCACCCAAACAAGACCATGTCTTCGTGATCGGCGCCACCGAAATCGAGTCCGAGGATGTGTCGCCCGCGAGTGTGCGCTCCACGCTGGAATTGCTCAGTGCCGCATACTCCGTTCACTCGGGATTTGCCGAGGCGCGCATCCTCGAAATTGCCACCCAGGCACGCCCCACCCTGGCGAACAACCTGCCTGCCGTGACTTGCCCCCACCCGCGTCTGCTCCAGATCAACGGCTTGTACCGCCATGGCTTTCTGATTGCCCCGGCCGTGGCCGACTGCGTGATGGAATGGGTGCACAGCGGCATCCACCCATTGGCCGACAGGCTCGGCATGGCATTCACAGCGCAGTAGGATGTCAACCAACCATGACCTCGACTGACCTGAATGTCCTCATCAACCAGCAGCCTTACACCGTGCCTGCTGGTTCATGCCTGATGGATGCGATCGACCGGTTTGGCATTCAGCCGCCCTTTGCAGCTGCGGTGAACCTGGAGTTTGTTCCTCGCGGACAATACGCTCAGCGCTTGCTTCAAGACGGCGACCAGATTGAACTGATTGCCCCCATCACGGGGGGCTGACTCTACGATGAACACCCTGTCCCCCCAAGACGATCCCCTCGTCCTGTACGGTGAAACTTTCCACAGCCGCCTGCTGCTCGGCACGTCTCGGTATCCATCGCCCGCCGTGCTGCAAGAGGCGGTCGCCGTGTCTCAACCTGCCATGCTCACGGCCTCGTTACGCCGTCAAACCGCGCAGGGTGACAACGCCCAAGGCTTTTGGCAACTGCTCAAACAAGCCCGGGTTCCCGTGCTGCCCAACACCGCGGGCTGTCACAGCCTCCAGGAGGTGATCACCACGGCTGAAATGGCGCGTGAAGTGTTTGAAACCGACTGGATCAAGCTCGAACTCATTGGCGACGACTACACCCTGCAACCCGACACCCTGCATTTGCCCGAAGCCGCGGATCGCTTGTTGCGCGCTGGTTTCAAGGTGTTGCCCTACACCACAGACGACTTGGTGCTGTGCCAACGGCTCGTCGATGTGGGCTGTCAGGCCATCATGCCCTGGGCCGCGCCTATCGGGACGGGCAAAGGTCCCATCAACCCGTATGCCTTGCAGACCTTGCGGGAACGGGTCCATGTGCCCTTGATCGTGGACGCCGGTTTGGGCCGGCCTTCGCATGCCTGTCAGGTGCTGGAGTGGGGGTTTGATGCTGTGCTGCTCAATACCGCCGTGGCTTTGGCTCTGAACCCGGTTGCCATGGCCCAGGCCTTCGCAGACGCGGTGCGCGCGGGACGCGGTGCGTACCGTGCCGGCGCCATGACCGAGCAGGATCTGGCACAACCCAGCACACCTGTGCTGGGCACGCCCTTTTGGCATCAGCCCTGAAGGCGTGGTGAATGGACGTGAATACCCTCCAAGCCTTGGCCGATGCGGTGGTAGCAAGCCACCTGGACATGACCGCCGGAGAGCCGGTGTCAGCTTCAGCGGCCCAGCACGCTGCAGACACTGCGCTCCCCACTGAACATGCAGCGGTCTTGCAAGCCTGCCGTCGATTGGGATTTGTCGAACGGGATGCTGACTGTGTGGCGCAAGCCTGGCTACGACAGACCAACCGCACCGGACGGTTTGATCCGCAGGCCTGGCCGCACGAACCGCAAGATTTCGACCTTCGTCCCTGGCCTCGGCCCGATGCCTTTCCAGCTTGCCCCCAACAACTGGGCCTGTATGCCGTGTTGCCAAACGCCTCCTGGGTTGGACGCATGGCACAAGCCGGCGTACCCACCGTTCAGTTGCGTTTCAAATCCGAAGACCAAACGGCGGTCAGGCGTGAAATTGAAGCAGCCGTGCGTGCTGTAGAAGGCACTGGCGCTCTCCTCTTCATCAATGATCATTGGCAGGAAGCGATCGACGCTGGCGCCTACGGTTTGCACCTCGGACAAGAAGACCTGGCCGAGGCACCGCTCGCGCGTATCCGGGCTAGCGGTCTGCGCTTGGGCGTGAGCACACACGGGTATGCCGAGATGGTGGTGGCCGATCAGGTATCACCCAGTTATTTGGCGTTGGGAGCGGTATTTCCCACCACGCTCAAACGCATGGCCACTGCACCGCAGGGCCCGGGCCGATTGCGTGCCTATGCCCGCCTGATGCGCCAGTACCCCCTGGTGGCCATTGGAGGCATCGACCTCGACAAACTCCCCGCTGTGCTCGCCAGCGGTGCGGGTTCGGTGGCGGTGGTTCGGGCAATCACGAGTGCCCCGAACCCCGAGGAAGCGGCCCATACTTTCATGCGAGCTATCGCATCGGGGCGCTGAAAAAAATGAGGTTATAATCATCCGATTGATCCCCGATAGCTCAGTCGGTAGAGCGCCGGACTGTTAATCCGTAGGTCCCTGGTTCGAGCCCAGGTCGGGGAGCCAAAAAACCATCAAAATCAAGGACTTAGAGAAATCTAAGTCCTTTTTTTTTATCAAACCACTAAAGTGCTGAGTTTAGTGGTACCAGTACCATAATTAAGACTCGATCTTGTCGAAATGACTAGTCAGTCCGAAATGGGAACTACTCATGAATCCAAAACGCTTCATCACATCATTGCTGATTTTTCTCGGCACTATCCTCCTAACTTCGCTGATAACTGCTTGTGCCTCTGGTACAGCGCTAGTCACAGGCGTCAAGCGTGCCCCCATAAGCCCTTCATCTGTTCGCCTAGTTCACTCCTTGCCAGAGGGGGCAGAGGTAATTGCCAGAGTTGAAGCGTCGAGTGCCAGTGGATTCACGGATCAAGGAAGCCTTGACTACGCTGTCGAAGAGCTAAAAAAGCAGGCGGCAATGGTTGGGGCAAACGTACTTGTTATCACCTCAACAGGCTCATTACAAAAAGGTAAAGGCGTTACGGGTATTGCTGTGGTTGTTAACTGAACAAATAGCCTAGTGAACGAATATATCGTTGGGGAGAACCGAAGTGAATTTCAGTTTCAACACTTTCCTGTCAAATTCCAAGGCAATAGCCATTGTCTTTCTTTCGGCGGGAACAATTGGAAGCTCACTCGCTCAGGATAACGATCGCATTCTTCAACTTGAACGTGAAATTTCCGAACTTAAAAATCGAGTGGCACGACTTGAGTCTTCTCAGACGGGAGCAAAACCCAACGCCAAAATTGTTCCGAGTGGCGATGGTTGGAAAAGCATAGCGAACTGGCGCTCGTTGAAAAAGGGCATGTCGTTCGATGATGTGAGAGCAATCCTCGGTGAACCTGGACGTATACAAGGTGGAACCTTAACGTACTGGACTTATCCTGATCGAGGAAGCGTTACCTTCTATAACGATAGATTAGACGGCTGGACTGAGCCAAGGTAAGGTATTCAGAGTCAACAGTTACCCGTGCTGTTAATCCGTAGGTCCCTGGTTTGAGCCCAGGTCGGGGAGGATAAATATAAATGGAAACAAGGACTTAGAGAAATCTAAGTCCTTTTTTTCTTTTCAAACCACTAAAGTGCTGTCTTTACTGGGAGAGCAGCCAGTCAAGCGATATTTCTTGCTTGTCTAAAGTTCGGATAGGTCTAGTCGATCCTGATGTTTCTGATGAACATTATTGCGGATAGACATGAAAACGATCACTAAAATCATCTATGTTGCTATTGCTAGTATTGCTGTAATAAATTCAGCCAAAGCGGAGGGGTATTATCTTGGCGGTGGTTTTGGCTACAACTCCCTTTCAAGTGATACAGACAGCTTCGAAGCCAGGATGAAAAACATTTATGGCGGAACAATTTCAAGCACTCAAAATGGAAGCGTTGGAAACATTAGATTAATCAGTGGTCTAAAAATTAATAAGCAATATTCTATGGAGCTCGGCTATTCAAAGTCCGGGAATATTGGATCAACGTACATCGGCAAAACCGCAGGCAATACTAGTTATAGCGGTGACTACTCTTCATCCTATTCTGGTTTTGACGTGTCAGCAATTATTCGCCCTAGCACGTTGCCCAAACTTAACAATTTTTTTGTTAATGTAGGCATACATAAATATGATGTCAAAGGCACGGCTCATGATAATTTCGGAGGATCGCTATCATCCCAATCCGGGGGAAGCAATGGGTCTGGACAATTATTTGGGGTTGGATATGATCTTAAATTGAATAAGTTTGTTGATCTAAGATTTAATATCACTCATTTCAATAAAATTGGTGGAGCCAGCACAGACAGACTGAATAACTTCGGATTCACTTTGATAGAGAACTATAATTAACATGATTTTTATTTCATAACGATAAACATTCTAGGCGATGATTAACAATCTAGTCCTCATGGAGCATGGCCATTAGAAAATCATATTGGCAATTACGTATGCGTTGATTTCAAGGGGCGTCATTTAATATCGATTTAGCACCAACCTAAGTGATGAATAAGCCAGCTTCACGCCCTGCTCTTCATTGAGCCAGCGATGAATACTGAGTAAGCTTTCTCCAGCCGAACGCATCGTTTTCATCTGCTCAATCAGGCTCTGCTCTGTTTCGTTGGGCACCCAACAAGCAGTTCACTTATTCCCAGAGCCATAACCTTAAAGAATTTGTTGTCGTCATTCCATACGGTTGACGCAAGCAAATTGGCTAATCGTTTTCCTTGAAACTGTGAATTGAATCGATTGCCATGAGTGGAGTCAAGCGTGAGGCATAGTGTTTATCGATCATGGCCTGTGATGTACGGGCATTTCTCGCCAACTCCAGCGTACTGACGTTTTTACCAAGAAGCAGACGATACATGATCGCTGTATGTCTTAAGCTATAGAGTGTGTGCTTTTCTCCTTCCTGCTCGAGCTTTGCTCGCTTGATAGCATGACTGAAGATGCGTCCCGCCACGGCAATCATGGTTTGACGATTTTTATATTCAGGATAGAAAACAAAATCCGATGATTTGGCCATCCCCTTCAACTCTTGAAAAGCTAACAAGTCTTGATAGATGCCAGAGGCAGCAGGCATTGTGACCACCTCTTGATCGGTGGTTTTAGTAGCGGGATGCTTAAGAAGCAAGAATTTTTTGTCACGAGCCAGCTTCGCCTGTGGGTTCTTCATCAGCTGGACATGCTCATGCTTCAACACCCTTAAGTCACCAGGTCGAATGAACGAGTTGACCATAAACTGAACAAGGTACTTGAACTCAAGCGTAACAACTACGCCCCTTCCCTCCTCCTGCTGGCGCTGTTTCCGCTTCAACAATTGCCTTGATGAAGAATTTTTTGGCATTGACCTGAGCTTTCTTAAGATCACTAGTTCCTAGGGAATTGATCCTGTAGCGCCCATCAACATAGACTCTAGCTTGCCAGTAGGGTGATGCCTGAATCTTGTAGATCTTCAATCGTGGAGGCTGTCCTGGCACGGTCTGAAGTGTGCCAGGCAACGGATTGGAAGCGCCTGGTTTAGAGTTGGATTTACTGGGCTTAGACATGAAATCACCCTAATTACTTTAGTGGTAAGTTTAGTGGTAATTTCACGATTCAGCTATAAGCCCCTGAAAATCAGGCTTTCGAGCCTACAGTCAACGGATTTCCGTGCTGTTAATCCGTAGGTCCCTGGTTCGAGCCCAGGTCGGGGAGCCAAACTGATACCTCTATGAAAAGGACTTGGAGAAATCCAAGTCCTTTTTTCTTGCCTGTACCTGTCCTCCCTCCAACAGCCAGTCACCCACGACAACCCGTTGACTGGTCATTCTGCGTGCCTTTTGACACAATCCGTCAAGATGCTCGAAACAGACCTCGAATACCAGTTCAACCCTCGACATGCGGTTCCTCATGTGGAGGAACACGCTGCTCGCATGCAGCAGTTGAGCGCCCGTGCTCGTGACCGCCATCAGGGGCTGTACAACCTGCGCTATGGCTCCGGGCCCTTGGCCAAGCTGGACGTGTTTCGCGCAGCGCAGGCCCATGCCCCGGTGCATGTGTTCTTGCATGGCGGATACTGGCGAGGACGCGACAAAAGTGATTTCAGCTTTCTGGCCGATGCCTTGATCCCGCAAGGCATCACCCTGGTGGTGATGAATTACGACTTGTGTCCCCAAGTCGAGCTGCCAACGATCGTAGACCAGGTGGCTCAGGGACTGACCTGGGTACACCAACACGCAAAGCACTGGGGCGCAGACCCTGCTCGCTTCAGCGCCAGTGGTCATTCGGCTGGCGCCCATCTCATTGCTGCAGTGCTCGCGCGCCACTCCCATGCCATGTCGGTGCCCAGTGGCCTGCCCTCCTCTGCTGTGCTGATCAGCGGCGTCTATGACCTCGAACCCGTGTTGTCCATTTCGGTGAACCAGGAGATTCGATTGCGCCCTGAGCAAGTCGCACCCATGAGTCCGCTTCGGCACTCGCCGTGCAAGCCCGTACGGCTGGACGTGGCTGTGGGCGGGGCAGAGACGACTGGCTTCATCAACCAGTCAACACAGTTTGCCAGCCATTGCATCAACCATGGCGTTGACGCTCGTTTTCTGACCATCAAAGGCGCGGATCACTACACGGTCCTGCGCCAATTCGAATCACCTGAGGGTGAGTTGTCGCGCTGGGTGGCCGATGGCCTTCTGTCCCCTTGATGTTTTCTGGAGATGCCTGTGTCTGGATTCAACTTGAAGTCATCACCTCACCACCACCGTCGCTTCTTGCTACAGGCATTGGGTTTGACCGGTCTAGGCCTGATGGCCTCACAGCCGCTCCAGGCACAATCAAATTGGCCCAACAAACCCATCAAACTCGTGATTCCGTTTGCCCCAGGAGGTGTCACCGACACCAGTGGGCGCATCATCGCCGACTATCTCAGCAAGAAATTGGGACAGCAGGTGGTGGCGGACAACCGCCCCGGCGCTTCCGGGAATATTGGCAGTCAGGTGGTGGCCACGTCTGAACCGGATGGCTACACCCTCCTGCTCGTGCTCGACGGCACCTTTGTGATCAATCCGCATGTGTATGACAAAGTGCCCTTCGATCCGCTGCGAGACTTCAGTCCAATTGGCAAGATCGGCGACTCCACCACCATGCTGGTGGCCCACCCCAGTTTCAAGGCCAACTCATTGCGAGAGCTCATTGAACTCTCAAAATCGCAACCAGGTGGCGTGTCCTACGGAACGTCTGGCACCGGGAGCATCGTTCATTTGGCGGGTGAGATGGTCAAGCAGCGAACCGGCGCCAATTTGGTCCATATTCCCTACAAAGGGGGCGCACCCGCCATCGCTGACGCGTTGGCAGGTCATACGCCGCTGGCCTTTGCGTCTGCCGCCTCGGTCCAACATCACCTCAAGACAGGCCATCTCAAGGCGCTGGGCGTACCCTCAGGTAAACGCTCGCGCCAGTACCCCGACATCCCCACCTTCGCTGAATCGGGGCTGTCCGACTTTGACATCAACTCGTGGGTCGGCCTGGTTGCGCCCGCCAAAACTCCGCGGGCCATCATTGAGCGACTCAACACCGAACTCAATGCGGCACTGACGGATCCGGAGATTCGAGCCAAGCTCGAAACCTCAGGCATCGCTCCCACGCCAGGAACACCCGAGACCTTTGCTGCCACCATTCGCAAGGAGCTGGGCCTGTACGGTCCTGTGATCAAAGCGGCTGGCATCAAGTTGAATTGAGGCGCAGCGTCAGCATTTCATGAAAACCTTGCCTGCTGACCGATTGAATCTCAGGGAATACATCCGGCCTGGTGACCATATCGTGATGAGTGAGGCCGCAGGCGAGCCCCAAACCCTGGCTGACCTGCTGATTGAGCAACGCGCCGAATTGGGTCACCCCCAGTTGTTTTTCGGCATTGGTGCGTCGACCCGCTTCAAGCCCGAGCACGCCGATGCGCTACGGTTCAGTGGCACTGGGGCTGCCATGACGTACCGGCCCCTGATCAAAGCCGGGGTCATGACCGTGGTGAGCCAGCATTTCTCCGACCTTCCCCGCCTATTTCGCAGTGGCCAATTGCGCTGTGATGTGGTGATGATTCAACTCAGCGCGCCCAATGAGCGTGGCGAACACAGCTTCGGGTTGAGTTGTGACTACTTGCGCGCCGCGATGTCTCAAGCGCGGTTGGTAATCGCCGAAATCAATGATCAATTGCCTCAGACACCCTGCGCCCAGCCGGTGCTGCCCCATGAGATCGATATCGCCATCCAGACCTCGCGACCACCGATCGAATGGCCCGCTGCGACGATTGGTGACTTGGAGCAACGCATTGCACGTCAAGTGGCCGAACTCATTCCGGATCGTGCCACGCTGCAGATGGGCCTGGGTGCCATGCCCGAGGCCTTGTGCACGCAACTGCTGAATCACCGCGACCTGGGCATTCATTCGGGCATGCTGGGTGATGGCTATGTGGACCTGATGGAGCATGGAGTGGTGACCAACAGCTTCAAGGAGGTCGACGTGGGTGTCAGCGTGACCGGCGTGCTGATCGGCACCCGCAAGCTCTACCAGCATGTGCACCAACAGCCGACCCTTCGACTCTTGGATGCCGACATCACGCACGGTGCGGCATCACTCAGCCGCTTCAAGCGCTTTCATTCTGTCAACTCCGCGCTGGAGGTGGATCTGACGGGCCAGGTCAATGCCGAGGCCATTGGGCGCGATTTTCTGGGCACCATCGGCGGTCAGGTGGACTATGTGCGAGCAGCCTCTCTTTCAGAGGACGGTCGCTCCATCATCGCCCTGCCCAGCACGGCTCGGCAATCCAGCCGCATCGTCTCCCGCTTGAGCGGCCCAGTCACCACGGCCCGCAGTGATGTGGATGTCATCGTGACCGAACACGGCAGCGCCCATCTGCGAGGGCTCTCAGGACGGGATCGAGCCAAGGCCTTGATCCAGATTGCGGCGCCCGAACACCGCGAGGCCTTGACCCAGCAGGCACAAGAGGCAGGACTCCTGTGAAGGCGAAGCTGGAGAAGCCTCAGGCGCGTGCAAACAAGCCGCGTGACGCATCCACGCATCGCACCTGACCGGCGTCCACCAACTCACGCAAGTGCTGCTCGATCATGCGGCGCTCCACATCATTGACAAACGCTGCCTCATAGCCCAAGGGATAGACCAGCCGTTGTGCCACCAAGGCCTCCAGACTTTGGGGCTCGTGGTGCAACATACCCAACAGCTTGTCCGCACGTTGATCCAGCTTGTCGGTGAATGCCTGCAAAGCCGTCAAAAAGGCGTCGCGATCGGTGATGACAGCGCGATGATGCGACGTGACCCACACCTGCGCGTCGATGTCGCGCACAGCGTTCAGCGTATGCCGAAACTGTGCCAGATTGGACGTGGCGTCCCCGTAATACGGGCCGAATCCGGTGAGGTCGATATCACCGATGAATGCCACGCTTTCGGGCTCCACCAGCAGCACGCAATGCCCCGAGGTGTGGCCAGGGGTGTGATGGGCCCTCACCTTCACCCCTCCCCCCAGGTCCCAGACGTGTCCATCGGTATACGACAGGGCGTCTGGTCGCGGTTGGTAGAAGAAATCACGCACCATGCGCCCATGCCAGTCCTGCAGCACGTCTGGCGAGTAGCCAAAGTGACGCGTCATGCCCTCCCAGGATCGAGCAGCCTCTGCATCCCCCTCGTGCACCCACACAGGCACATGCGGGCATTGCCCCAGACCGGCCAGATGGTCCTCATGGACATGCCCCAAAATGACCATGTCCACGCCCTCCAAGACCCCGTTCAAGGACCGGGCGACCAACGGCGTGTCAAATGCCACCTGTTGATCAGCCCCCGTGACCACGACTTGATTGCCATCGGGGTACTTGCCCGACTTGTTCCCCAGGTAGACCTGAACCGAACCGCGATGAAACGATGCCTCGGTCATGATTGGCGCCCGAGATCGCGGGCCGACTTGAAATCCGCACGGCGGGGGGCGTCGTCCGCCAGAGCCTGGCGAATATGACCGGCCAAGAGTCGCCCCACGTCCTGACGCAGGGTCTGAGTGCGCAAACGAATATAGGTTTCCCGTGCCATCGCGGTATCGTGGGACGACTGACGCAGCGCCTGCTCCCAGAGGTCGACGCGGTATGTCCCCTGGCGAATTTCTTGCCAGGCCATGTCTTCGGTGATCTTGGACGGATCAGAGTTCATGCAGCCATTTTGTCACGACAGGTGGCGGAGGGCCAGGCTTGGACGGAGCGGTCGGCTCGATGGGCCAGGGGGTCAGAGAGTGCAGCGTTGACTCAAACAACGATCGCGCCTGTGTGTAACAGCACACAGATAGGTTCACTGAAGACTGCTATAACCCCAACATACATGTGTTTTTGAAGCCTGCGCGCATCTTGATCGTGGCCTCAAGATATTTCGAACCCCTACTAGGATCACCATGAAGGAAGACATTGCTCATTTGCGCAAGGAAATGGACACCTTGCGCACTGAGTTCAGGGAGCTCAAGCAGACCCATCTGGACGTCAATCGACGCTACAGCGAGTCCCTGATCACCTTGCGTGGTCTGACCCTGCACGCCACCGAGTCTGCCGAGAAGGCGGCCAGCGCCGCCGAGCACTCCGCCAACTGCTCCGAGCGCTGCCTGGTAGCTGCCGCCAAAGCCGCCTCCACCCATGTGACAGAAGCCGCCGAAGCGGCGGCGGCCGCCGCCAGCGCCGCCGCCCAGTCCGCCATGGAAAGTGCGGCCTCGGCGGCCTCGGCCGCGGCGGCGGTGGCCATGGCCGTGGCCCACCATGCCGAGGACGCTTCCGCCCAGGGTTCTGCGGTGGCTGCTGACGCATCCAAAAATGCCGCCAGCTTCGCGGCCAAAGCGGTGATGCTCTCCAACAAAGCAGCAGAGTTCGCCCGCTCGGCGCGCAATCACACGGGTTGACGGCCTGAAAGCCCGGCGGTCGTCGCAGACTGTCCAAAAGAATGACAAAATCGACAGGATGGATGCACGCTTCCTGAGATTTTCATGCCCCTGCTCCAACTGAATGGGATCACCAAGCGCTACCCGTCGGTTGTCGCCAACGATGCCGTCTCTCTCACGCTAGAGCCCGGTGAAATTCATGCGGTGCTAGGCGAAAACGGCGCGGGCAAATCCACCCTGATGAAAATCATCTACGGGCTGGTGCAGCCCGACTCGGGTCACATCGTCTACCAAGGCGAAACGCTCACTCACCACCATCCGCACCAGGCGCGTGCCCAAGGCATTGCCATGGTGTTTCAGCACTTCAGCCTCTTTGACACGCTAACGGTCGCGCACAACGTCTGGCTGGGCTTGGACAGCAAACTCCCCCTGTCAGATACCCGCGCACAAATTGTCCAGATCGCCAGTGATTACGGCCTGGACATCGACCCGGATCGTCCTGTGCACACGCTCAGTGTGGGCGAAAAGCAGCGCGTCGAAATCATCCGAGCCTTGCTGGGGCAACCACGCCTGTTGATACTGGACGAGCCCACCTCGGTCCTCACACCCCAGGCCGTCGAGAAACTTTTTGTCGTGCTCAGACGGTTGGCCGACCAAGGCTGCAGCATTCTCTACATCAGCCACAAGCTGCATGAAATTCAAGCCTTGTGCCACCGTTGCACCGTGATGCGTGCAGGCCGCGTGGTGGGCGTGTGTGACCCCCGACACGAAACGCCCGCTTCGCTCAGCCGCCTGATGATGGGGCAGGAACCTCCTGCCTTGGTGCATCGCGCCTTGACACCAGGACCGGTGCGGTTGTCGGTGGAAGGCTTGTCCCTGCCCAGCGATGATCCGTTTGGTGTTGCATTGGAGCAGGTGCACCTGGAGGTTCGACACGGCGAAATCGTGGGCATAGCGGGCGTATCGGGGAATGGTCAGCGTGAACTCATGGCAGCGCTCTCCGGCGAAGATGCTCGCGCTGAACCCCGACAGATCTGCATCGACGGGGTCGCCGTGGGTCACCTCGGCCCACGGCAGCGCAGACGCCTGGGCCTGTACAGCGTGCCCGAGGAACGGCTGGGTCGAGGGGCTGTGCCCGAACACTCACTGGCCTTGAACCTGCTCCTCACCCGCAACACGGGGCTCAGCACGGGAGGCTGGCTGCGGCTGTCGTCCCTGCAACGGGTCGCTCAAGACCTGATCGATCGCTATCAGATCAAGGCCAGCGGTCCGCAAGCGCTGGCCAAGTCGCTGTCGGGGGGGAATTTACAAAAATTCATCGTCGGCCGTGAAATGGAGGCACAACCCAAACTCCTGCTGGTGTCGCAACCCACTTGGGGCGTGGATGTAGGCGCCGCCGCTCAAATCCGTGCCAGCCTTCTGGCCCTGCGTGACCAAGGCTGTGCCGTGTTGGTGGTGAGTGATGAGCTCGACGAACTGTTTGAGCTATGCGATCGATTGGTCGTGATGTCGCAAGGTCGACTCTCGCCTTCTCTGGACCGTGCAGGGGCCAGCACCGAGCAGATCGGCGCCTGGATGAGTGGGCTGTGGGCCGAGGCGTCTGCCACACCCACGCACCCACCCCTGGCATGACAACCCTGCGCACATCATGATCACCCTGCGTCCCCGTGCCCAACCCTCTGCCGCGTGGTCTGTGCTGTCGCCGGTGTTGGCTCTCGTGCTGACCCTCGCCATGGGGTCGTTGTTGCTCATGTTGCTGGGCAAGGATCCGGTGCGGGGCCTGATGGTATTTTTCTGGGAACCCATTCGCACACCCTACGCGTTGGGTGAGTTGATGGTCAAGGCCACGCCCCTGCTGCTGATAGCCACGGGTCTGACGGTAGCCTACCGTGCCAATGTCTGGAACATCGGGGCCGAGGGGCAGTATGTGCTGGGGGCTATTGCAGCCACCTGGGTGGCCTTGCAGGTCACGCCCGATCAAGGACCCTGGGTGGTGATTCCCATTGTGATGGCGGGGCTGTTGGGCGGAATGGCCTGGGCGGCCATCACCGCCGTGTTGCGCGACCGCTTCAACGCCAACGAAATCTTGGTCAGCCTGATGCTGGTGTATGTGGCCATCCTGCTGCTCAACTACCTGGTGTACGGCCCCTGGAAAGACCCGGGCGGCTACAACTTCCCCCAGACCAAAACCTTCGAAAAAATCACCCAGATCCCTCGACTCTTTCAAGGTTCTCGCGTCACGCTGGGATGGGTATTGGCCTTGTTGGGTGTCGTCGGTCTGTGGTTGTTCCTGTTTCGCACCCGTGCGGGGTGGGGCTTGAGCGTGAGCGGACTGGCGCCGTTGGCCGCGCGCTATGCCGGGCTGTCCTCCAGCCGCGCGCTGTGGACAGCGATGCTGGTGTCAGGGGGACTGGCTGGTCTGGCGGGTGCGCTGGAAGTCGCTGGCCCCGTGGGGCAGCTGACCCCCTATGTCCCCGTGGGCTATGGCTTCGGCGCCATCATCGTGGCGTTTGTGGGGCGATTGCATCCGGTGGGTCTTGTACTGTCTGCGCTGCTGATGAGCATGCTCTACATCGGCGGTGAGTTGGCCCAATCGCGGCTGGGCTTACCCAAGTCCATCACCGGTGTGTTCCAGGGCTTGCTGCTGTTTTGTTTGCTGGCGTGTGATGTGCTGATTCAATACCAGCTGCGATGGACTGGGCGCCTGCGAGGAGCCTCTTGATGGACACCTACTCTCTGTTACTCGCTGCCACCTTGCATGCCGGCACGGTGCTGGCCATCGCCTCTCTGGGCTTGCTCATCAATGAGAAGGCTGGCGTCATCAACCTGGGCGCCGAAGGCATGATGCTGTGTGCCGCCATCGCCGGCTTTGCCACCGTGGTGCACACCGGCAGCGACAGCCTGGGTCTTCTGGCCGGATTTGCGGCAGGGGCGCTGCTGGCGTCAATGCTGGGTGTCCTGGTGATCTGGCTCAACACCAACCCTTACGCCACCGGCTTGGCACTCAGTCTGTTTGGCGCGGGCTTGTCCGCTTTTCTGGGCACACCTTATGTTCAAGCCAAATTGCCTGAGCGACTGCAGTTCAGCGTGCCGGGGCTGTCCGATCTGCCCTGGGTGGGACCGGCCTTGTTTCAGCACCACCCCATGGTGTATGCGGTGGTGGCGTTTACCCTGGTCTTGATGTGGTTTCTGGACCGCACCCGGGCAGGGCTGGTCTTGCGTTGCGTGGGAGAGTCCCCGGCGGCAGCCCACGCCTTGGGCTACCCGGTGCGGTCGATCCGCATGCTCGCGGTGGTAGCCGGCGGCGGTCTGTGTGGGCTGGCGGGCGCCTATGTCTCCACGGTGTACACCCCGCTGTGGGTGGAGGGCATGATCGCCGGCAAGGGCTGGATTGCGCTGGCTTTGACCACCTTTGCCACCTGGCGACCGGCTCGGGTGCTGCTGGGCGCCTACCTGTTTGGCGGCGTGACCATGCTGCAGTTTCACCTGCAGGCCAGTGGCATTGAGGTGTCCAGTCAGTGGCTGAGCATGTTGCCGTACCTTGCTACCATTGTGGTGTTGGCCTTGATGTCGAGACGGCCGGCCTGGATCAAGATGCACATGCCTCTCTCCTTGGGCAAGCCCTTTCACCCTGGCCACCACTGACCCCTTGGCCGCATGTTTTCAATCACCCTCCTAGGACACACGATGACAACCTTCACCACACGCACCTGGATCAAAGCCTTGGCGCTCGGCGCCGTGGCCTCGGCAGCTCTGCTGGGATGTGCCAAAAAGGAAGAGCCGACGGCAGCCCCAGCCAAGTCCGAACCGCTGAAAATCGCTTTCGCCTACGTCGGCCCGGTGGGCGATGGGGGTTGGACCTTTGCCCACGACAATGGGCGCAAAGCCATCGACAAAGAATTTGGCGACAAGGTGGTCACCACCTTTGTGGAGAACGTGCCCGAGTCGGCCGACGCCGAGCGCGTGATTCGTGACCTCGCTGGCCAGGGCAACAAGCTCATTTTTGGCACCACCTTTGGTTATATGGAGCCCATGCTCAAGGTGGCTGCCGACAATGCCGCCGTGAAGTTTGAACATGCCACCGGCTACAAGCAAGCGCCCAACATGCGCACCTACGACAGCCGCACCTACGAAGGCGCTTACATGGCTGGCATCATCGCGGGCAAGATGACCAAATCCAACACCCTGGGGGTGGTGGCATCCATTCCCATCCCTGAAGTGGTTCGCAACATCAACAGCTTCACCCTGGGTGCCCAAAGCAGCAACCCCAAAGTGAAGACCAAGGTGGTGTGGGTGAATGAGTGGTTCAACCCGCCCAAGGAAACCGAAGCCGCCACCTCGCTGATCAATGGCGGTGCAGATGTGCTGTTCCAGAACACAGACTCACCCGCCGTGCTCAAGACCGCCCAGGACAAGGGCAAACGCGCTTTCGGCTGGGACTCTGACATGACCGCCTACGGTCCCAAGGCGCACCTGGCTTCGGCCATCATCAACTGGGCCCCGTACTATGTGTCGGCCACCCGTGACGCCCTGGAAGGCAAGTGGACCGGCGGCGGTGCCGTGTGGTGGGGCGTGAAAGAGGGCGCCATTGACCTGGTCTCCATTGCTGACGACGTGCCCGCTGACACCAAGGCGCGAATTGACGAGGTCAGGAAGGGCTTGAAAGAGGGCAGCTTTGCCATCTGGAAAGGGCCTATCACCGACAACACCGGCAAGGTCGTTCTGAACAAGGACGAGGTGGCCGATGACAAGTTCCTGGGCGGTGTGAATTTCTTCGTCAAAGGCGTGGAAGGCAAAGTGCCCGGTGGCACCAAGTAATGGTGAATGTGCCACGGTCGAGCGCTGTGACCGCTTGCAAGGAGTTGTATGCATGACGTGCTGATCAAAGGCGGAACCGTCATCGACGGGTCCGGCAAGCCCGGCTTCACAGCGGATGTGGCGATTGCCAATGGACGCATCACCGAGGTCGGTCGCATCGACACCCCGGCACGTCGCACCGTGCCGGCCGATGGCCTGCTGGTCACCCCGGGCTGGGTGGACATCCACACCCATTACGATGGACAAGCCACCTGGGATGCCTTCATGACCCCCTCATCCTGGCATGGGGTGACCACCGCCATCATGGGCAATTGCGGCGTCGGCTTCGCCCCCTCACGGGCCCACCAACGTCAATGGATGATGGACTTGATGGAAGGCGTGGAGGATATTCCTGGAGCGGTGCTGTCCGAAGGTGTTCAGTGGGAATGGGAAAGTTTTCCTGAATACCTGCAAGCGCTTGACAGCCGTCCTCGCATCATGGATGTGGGCGCACAAGTGCCGCACAGCGCCTTGCGTGTCTATGTCATGGGCGAACGGGGTGCGGCTCGCGAACCTGCCACCCCAGAGGATATCGACGCCATGGGCCGGTTGGTGCAGGAAGCCGTGAGCGCAGGCGCGCTCGGGTTCAGTTCCTCCCGCACCGTGGTTCATCGAACCAAACAGGGACAAGCCGTGCCCACCCTGGACGCGGCCGCACAGGAACTGATTGGCATTGCCAGCGCCATGGGCCGAACCGGCAAGGGTGTCAACCAGTTGATCTCCGACTTTGATGACCTGGATGGTGAGTTTGAACTCATTCACCAGATCGCCCGTCAGAGCGGTCGTCCCATTTCCTTCACCCTGCTGCAGCACGACTTTCTTCCCCAACGCTGGCGCGAGGTGCTGCGTCGCACCAGTCTGGCTCAAGACGGTGGACTGAGCGTGCGTGCGCAAGTGGCGTGTCGACCGGTGGGCATGGTGCACGGTCTGGAATGCTCCATGCATCCCTTCTTCCTGGCACCCAGTTACCTCGCCATCGCGGACCTGCCCCTGCCAGAGCGCGTGCGCCTTATGCGCGACCCATCCCTGCGTGCCCGGATTCTGGCAGAGGCCTCACAGGCCCCGGACAACCGCCGCCTGAACGCCATCACGCAGCACTTCCACAAGCTCTTCCCGATTGGCGAGAGCTCGGACTACGAACCTCGACCCGAGGACAGCGTGGCCGCCATCGCGCAACGCCAGGGTCGACCGGCTCCCGAGGTAGCCTATGACATGCTGCTGGAGGACGAGGGACGTCGAAAGTTCAACTTCCCCATCTACAACTACACCGACCAGAACCTCGACGTGGTGCGCGAGATGATGACGCACCCAGCCGCCTTGTTTGGCCTGGGTGACGCGGGAGCGCATTGCGGTTATATCTGCGATGCCAGTTATCCCACGTTCCTGATGACGCATTGGGGCCGTGACCGCATCCGTGGTGAAAAGTTGCCCCTGGAATTTCTCGTGCATGGGCAAACCCGGCGCAACGCCCAGGCCTTGGGCATGCACGACCGGGGAGCCTTGCTGCCCGGCCTGCGTGCTGACATCAACCTCATCGACTACGCCCAGTTGAACCTGACACGCCCCACGATCACCCACGATTTGCCTGCGGGGGGTCGCCGTCTGGTGCAGCACGCCACCGGCTATGAGCAAACTTGGGTGGCCGGACAACTCGTGATGCAAAACGGTCAATCCACGGGTGCCCTGCCCGGTCGACTGGTGCGTGCGTGAGCGTACTCGCCCCCTTTCGGACACGCGCTTTCCGTTACCAATGGCCTGCTGACCTCGCCACCTCGTGGGCGGTCGAGATGGAGGTTTTGATTCTGGGTTGGTACATCCTGGTCGAGTCCGAATCGGTGGTGTTGCTGGTGTTCTTTGGGGCCTTGCAGTATCTGGGGTCACTGGTATCGCCCATGTTTGGGGTGGCGGGTGACCGATTCGGCTATGGCCGTCTGCTGTGGATGACACGAGCGCTTTACGCGGTCATGGCGGCCCTGCTGGGATGCCTGGCGGCCAGTGACTTGCTCAGTCCGACGGCAGTGCTGATCATTGCCGGACTCAACGGTCTGGTGCGCCCCTCAGACATGGTGATGCGCTATGCCCTGATTGCCCAATACCTGCCTGCCTCACAACTCATGGGTGCACTGGGCATCTCGCGCATCACCTCAGACTCCGCGCGTATCGCCGGCGCCTTGGCCGGGGCCGGGGTGGTGGCCATGTTCGGCATGGCGCCCGCCTACCTGGTGGTGACCACGCTGTATGTGGTGAGTTTTATGCTGTCGCTGCAGGTGGTGTCTCCTCGAAAGATTGAGTCTGATACAACACCCACTGCGCAGACGGATGTCGACGCTGCTGCGCCAGCCAGCCGTTCCAACCGACCCAGTTCCTCGCCCTGGCAGGACTTGCGTTCTGCAGCCGTGTATGTGTGGCACCGTCCGGCCTTGATGGGGGGCATGTCCATGGCCTTTCTCGCCAACCTCGTGGCCTTTCCACTGTTCATCGGCCTGTTGCCCTATGTCGCCAAAAACATTTACGGGGTGGGTCAAGGTGGACTGGGGTGGTTGGGGGCGAGTTTTGCCAGCGGCGCGCTTCTAGGTTCGCTGGTGCTCAGCAGCAATCGGGTCCGGCTAGGTGCGGGGCGCCTGATGCTGATCGCGGGCATGGGTTGGCTCGTGGCCAATGCCTTTCAAGCCCAGACCAGCACCTTGCTCTCGGGCATGGCCTGGCTCGCCGCAGCCGGGTTTGCTCAAAGCCTGTGCATGACACCCTTGGCCGCCGTGATGCTGCGGGCCACCGAGCCGGCCTATCGCGGCCGCGTGATGGGCATGCGTATCCTCGCCATCTGGGGTTTGCCGGTGGGGCTGATGCTTTCGGGCCCGATGATCGAGCACCTGGGATTTCAGTTCACCATGACCAGCTACGCCCTGGTGGGTATGGCGCTCACCCTGGCCATCGGTCTGCGTTGGCGACAGGCCCTGTGGCATGAAGACCCGCCCGGGTGAATGTCACGGGGGTATCAACCCAGCAACGCCACAGTTTGATAAGCTGGCGTCGCGAACCATCAGGAGGCTTTCATGAAACCACGTGCGCCCCGCTCCGCCCAGGCAGCGTCCTCTCACCGATTTACCCCTGGGCGCATCGCTGACTGGTTGGTCGACGAGCATCGTCACCAACGCACCTTTGATCTGCCTCCCGCAGGCTTGCAAGTCCACGACCTTCATCAAGCCACGCAGGTGCAACAAGCCCTGGTGCAACGCAAGTCACGGGAATGCGGTTCCACCGCCGGCTGGAAAATTGCACTGGCCACCCCCGTGATGCAGCAGATGGTGGGATTGAACGCCCCCATCGCGGGTCGCTTGCACCAACGTCAGGTGGTGAGTGCGCCTGCCCACACCCGCCAGCGTGACTACGGTCGGTTGTTGGTCGAGTTTGAAATTGCCGTGAAGCTGTCCCGCGACCTGCCTGCAGGCCCCACCCCGCACACGGCACAGAGTGTGGTCAACGCCGTTCAGGGTGTGGCACCCGCCATGGAAATTGCAGACGACCGCAACGCCGACTACACCCAACTGGCCCGTCTGGGCTTGTATTTGGTGGCCGACAACGCCTGGAACGAAGGGGCCATGCTGGGACGTTTTGACACCCGGTGGGCTCGGTGGCTGACCACCCCCGAGGTGTCCGCCGACGACGGTCTGGGTCGTCTGCGTGGTGAGGTATTCATCAACGGCGCTTCAGTGGGTGGCGGCCAGGGCCGTGACCTGATGGGACATCCACTCAAAGCCCTGGCCTGGTTGGCCAACGAAGCCAATGCCCGTGGCGAGCAGTTGCACGCGGGCGATGTGTGCATACTGGGTTCGCTGGTGTCGTCTAAATTTCCGCAACAAGGTGATGTGCTGCGTTTCGAACTCGAGAGCTTTGAGCCGATTGAACTCACGATCACCTGACAGTTCCTGACACCTCGCCCTCAGGCGCTTTGGGCACCTGAATGCGTCGTGCATGAAGCACTGGCGTCAGGTACCCGGCATCGCGGCGCCCCATACCGTCTCCCAGTCCTTGCCGCCCATGTCCACGACCTCGCCGGGGCGATCGTAAAACTTGTTGGGCACCTGAAAGAAGGCCAAAAAGGTACCGCCCTTGGGAGACCAGGCACTGTGCTGGCTGCCAGCGGGTCGCCAGATGAACTGACCCGCCTTGCACTCCATGCCTTCATCGGGACCGGTCTGGTCCACCAGATGACCTTCCAGCACCCACGTCTGCTCGATCAGCACATGCTCGTGGTGCGGCAGCACCGAACCCGGGGCCATGCGCATCAGCACACTGGCCAGCCCTGACTGGGGATCCACCAGCAAGGGCTTGACCTCAATGCCCTCAAATCGCGTGGACTGCCACGCCAGGGCATCGACATCGACCAGACGAGACGCCAGCGGGCCCAGGCCGGCGTGCCCGGCCACCTGGGGGGAAAAGGCTTGACTGCTCATGCGCGAGTTCTCCTGAACAATGAACATACCGCCAACTGCAGATGCAGACGGGATCCTGTGGCGCCAGTTTTTACACCCAATCCTTGCCTCAGGTGTCCCACAGATTACAGAGGCACACAAGCGATTGCCAGTCCCCAGCCACACGATCTAACATGCAGTTACCATGAGCTTCTACAACACCCATTCAACTTCCCGGAGACCTTCATGAAAGCACGCTGTGGCGACATCGATTTGCATTACACCGTCGAGGGTGAAGGCCCCTGGCTCACGCTATCGCACTCGCTGGCCTGTGACAGTTCGATGTGGAATGATCAGATGCCCTGGCTCACCCAGCACTTCAAGGTGTTGCGCTTTGATACCCGGGGACATGGGCAGTCCAGTGCCCCCCCAGGGCCCTACACGCTAGAGGGACTGGCCGATGACGCCTACCATCTGATGCAACATCTGGGCATCCAGCAGACCCATTGGTTGGGCCTCTCACTGGGCGGCATGATTGGTCAGACCTTCACGCTCAAGTACCCGCAAATGGTGAAAAGCCTGGGATTGGCCGCCACCACCAGTCGCGGCATGCCTGCAGCGCCCGCCATGTGGGCCGATCGGGCGCGCATCGCCCGCACGCAAGGCATGGCCTCGCTCTTGGAGCCCACCCTGGCTCGTTGGTACACCGCACCCAGTCGCGACGCCCAACTGCCCGTCATTGAGCGTATCACCCAAAGTATTCTGAACACGCCGCCCGAAGGCTACGCATCGTGTTGCGAAGCCATCTCCGGCCTTGATCTGACCGACCGGCTGGGCAGCATCCGGTGCCCGACGCTGGTGGTGGTGGGCACCGAGGACACGGGCACGCCACCCGAGATGTCCCGCATCATTCACGAACACATTCCAGGGTCCGTCATGCACCTCATCCCGAACGCGGCGCACCTGGTCAATACCGAGCAACCTGCAGCCTTCGATACCGTCTTGAAGGAATTCCTGCTGCGGGTGAAGTGACCCTGAAGGACACCAGGCCAGTTCTAGGAGAACAACTCAGGCCGTCGGTTTCTTGGGCTCTTGGTGTCCCCCAAATTGCTTGCGCAGGGCCGACAAGGTCTTTTCGGCAAAGGTGTGGTCCTGACGCGAGCGAAAGCGCGCATACAAGGCTGCTGACAAGACCTCGGCAGGAACGGCCTCTTCAATCGCGGCCAGCAAGGTCCAGCGGCCCTCGCCCGAATCTTCGACATGACCCGAATAGCTGCTGAGGTCGGGATCCTGCGCCAGGGCCATGGCGCTTAAATCCAGCAACCATGACGAGACCACGCTGCCGCGTCGCCACAACTCGGTAATGTCCGCCAGATCCAGGTTGTAGCGGCGCTCGGCAGGTATGAACGACTGGCCCGCACCTTTCAGAATATCAAAGCCTTCTGCAAAGGCCTGCATCATCCCGTACTCAATGCCGTTGTGAATCATCTTCACAAAGTGGCCCGACCCGGCAGGCCCGGTGTAGAGATACCCCTGATCCGCCGTGGAGGTACGACCCTCACGACCCGGTGTGGGCTCCAGCGTCCCACGGCCCGGGGCAAGGTCGCGAAAAATGGGATCGAGGTGCTCAAATGCCGACGCGTCACCACCAATCATGAGGCAATACCCACGCGCCAGGCCCCACACGCCACCGCTTGTTCCCACATCCAAGTAGCGCAGGCCCTGCTGCTGGAACGATTGCGCGCGGCGCACATCATCCACGTAGTGGGTGTTGCCACCGTCAATCAGAATGTCGCCCGCAGAGAGCAAACCGGCCAGTTCCTGCAAGGTGGATTCGGTGCTGTCGCCGGCGGGTAGCATGACCCAGATGGCGCGCGGAGCGGCCAGTTGATGCACCAGGTCGCGTAAATCGCGGGCGGGTTTCGCGCCCTCAGCCGCGAGTGTCTGCACGGCCTCGGACTGCGCGTCAAATACCACACACGCATGCCCACGGGGCAGCAAACGTCGGACCAAATTGGCGCCCATGCGACCCAAGCCCACCATGCCCAATTGCATAACCTCTCCTTGGATAATCAAGGGGGCATTGTCGCACCGCCCGAGTTCAGCGCCGCTGGAAGTTGGGCGGGCGACGCTCCGTCATGGCGCGCACACCCTCTTTGAAATCCTCGGTCTTGAACTGTTGGTATTGTTCGGCGCTTTCACGGATCACCGCTGCGCGCAATTGTTCGACCAATCCCTGTCGCAGGGTGGCGCGTACCGATTCCAGGGCGATTGGCGCTGACAAGGCAATGTCCTGAGCCCACTCGAGTGCCCGTGGCAGCACTTGATCCTGGCTCACCAGTTCGTCCACCAGGCCCATCTCCAGCGCCTGCCGACCTTGGATGCGCTCGCCCTTGTAAAACAACCGTTGTGCAGCTTGCAGACCCACCAGCCGGGGCAAGGTCACCGACAAACCAAAGCCCGGATGAAAGCCCAGGCGGGTGAAGTTGGCCGAAAAGCGGGCTTGCTCACACGCAATACGAAAGTCGCCAACCAGCGCCACGCCCAGCCCACCCCCGATGGCAGGGCCATGCACTGCAACCACAATGGGTTTGCGGCAAGCAAAAATGCGCAAGGCCTCATGGTAGATGGGGTTCATGGTGCCCCCGGCATCGCGACTCACCGTCTCATGGGGATCGTTGAAATTGGCCCCGGCGCAAAAGGACGAGCCTTGTGCGGCCAGGACGATGGCGCGACAGGCGGGGTTGGCATCGAGTTGCTCAAATGTATCGGCCAGCTGACAGATCAGGGCGTGGTCAAAGAAGTTGTGCGGCGGGCGGCACATGTCCACCTGGGTGACATGGCCGTGCGGGGTGATCTGCAAATCGGTCGAGGTGCTCATGAAAGCCTTGAAGGAGAATATTTCACAAAGAGGTCAACAGAGGCCAGAGCTGATCGGCGCCTTGCTGGGTCACCAGGCGACCCAGTCGGGTTTGCCACAGCGTTTCGTTGCCGAATTCATCGCGCCAGGCCCACAGGCGACGGGTCACGTGGTGCAGGGGATGTTCGCGGGTGAATCCCATCGCCCCATGCACCTGGTGCGCAATTTCGGTGCCCTTGCTGGCGGCCTCGCCCACGCGGGCTTTGGCCACCGCCGTGAGCAGCGTGTGTGGCGCGTGCTCCGACGCACCCACCACGGCGTCCACCGAGGCACTGCTGGCGGCCACGTGACCGGCCAGCACCGCCAGCATGTGTTGCACGGCTTGAAACTTGCCGATGGGCCGACCAAACTGCACGCGCTCGTTCGCGTAGTGAATCGAATGGTCGAGCGCACGTTGCAAGGCACCCGCCATCTGCACCGACCGCATCAGTGCCCCCTCCAGCAACAGGCGCTCGGCCGCGTCGTTCAACGGCGCCATGGCCATCACGGGGGCACGCTGCACTTCAATGTGAGTCCGGGGCTCGCCGGCGAGGTTGTGTCGAGTGGAGACGCTAGCGTCAGCCCAGGCGGCACGCTCGAGCACGGCCACACATTCGCGGCCTTGGTGTCGCGCCACCACCACCCAATACTCGGCATGGGAGAGCCAGGGCACGCGGTGCGCTTGACCTTGCAGCCACAGATGCTGGCCGTCACCCTGCACTTGCAAGTCATCCTGCGCATGACAGGCGGTGACCGTCAGCACGCCAGTCGGCACAGACAGTCCGGCGGCCAGCAACAACCGCGTGGCCAGCAGGGACTCGGCCAGCGGCACCGGCAAGCCCTGGTAGGCGCTGCGGCGCAAGGCCACCATGGCGTCAGCAAACGGCAGCTCGGCACCGCCTTGATCTGCGGGCACACATGCCCGAGGCACACCCGCTTGCGCCAAGGCCTCCCACAAGGCCGCTGGCCAAGCGCCTCGTTCCATGTCCAGGTAAAGCGCTTGATCGGTGAGGTCGGCACTGATGCGGTCAATCAGCGTTTCAAGTTCGGCGTGCATGTCGCTCATCGCAGCCCCAATCCCTTGGCAATCATGCCGCGCAAGATTTCTCGAGTGCCCCCTCGCAAGGTGAAACCGGGCGACTTCAGTGTGCCCATGCCCAACAAGGCCTGGTAATCCGAGGACTCATCATCCATGATGGGTTCGCCGGGCAAGAGATGGCGAAACACCTCGGGAATTTCACGCTCCAGCGTCGTGCCCACGTCTTTCACCAACGCCGCTTCGAGGACCGGTTTTGCCCCCGCATCGAGCATGCCAGCCACCGAGGTGGACATGCAGCGCAGGGTGGCCAAGTGAGCCACCATGCGACCCACCTCGTTGAGCGCTCGCTCGCCGGGTTGGTCACCCAGCTGTCGAATGGACTCGATGAGTAGCTGGTAAGTGCTCAGAAAGCGGTCCGGGCCAGAGCGCTCGAAGGCCAGCTCGCCGGTCACCATGTCCCAGCCGCTGCCCACCTGTCCCATCACCATGTCATCGGGCACAAAATACTCGTCAAACACCACCTCATTCCAGTCGTGAGCACCAAAAATGTTGTAGATGGGGCGCAAGGTGACGCCCGGTTGCGAGAGATCCACAATGAACTGGGTCATACCCGCGTGTCGATCCTCTTCTTTGGGGGCCGTCCGGGCCAGGGCAATCAGGTAGTGGCAATGGTGGGCATAACTGGTCCAGACCTTGGTGCCGGAAATCTTCCAGCCACCTTCACAGGCCACGGCGCGGGTGCGCACCGCCGCCAGGTCAGAGCCCGAATCGGGCTCACTCATCCCAATAGCGAAATAGCATTCACCCGCCGCAATGCGGGGCAGGATGGTTTGGCGTGCGCGCTCGCTACCGTGCCGCAGGATTTGGTGTCCACTTTGTCGATCCGCCACCCAGTGGGCCCCTACCGGCGCGCCCGCCGCCAGCATTTCTTCGGTCATCACATAGCGCTCCAGCGCCGAGCGCTCGTGGCCGCCATACTGCTTAGGCCACACCATGCCGATGAAGCCGGCTTGACCGCATTTACGGCTGAAGGCAGTATTCGTGTTGGACCAGGTATTGCGGCTGGGCACGAAGGTTCCTGCGTCAATTTCGGCTTTGAGGAATTGCCGAATGTGTTGGCGCAGTGCCTCGGTTCCTGCAGGCAGCGTGACTGGCTTGAAAACAAAGGGGTGCATGGGTTGGACCATCGATCAAAGGCTGGTGATCATGGGCCAACTATAGAACCTGTCAAGCATGCCAGGGACAACCCTAGGTTGCACTTTCGATAAGCTAACGCCCATGAAACACCTATTTGGCCGCCAGGCCTTTGTCGAGTTGATGATCGACGAGGGCATCACCCATCTCTTTGGCAACCCCGGCACGACCGAACTGCCCATCATGCAGGCATTACCCGATTACCCGGACCTGCGTTTTATCCTGGGTCTGCAGGAGTCGGTGGTGGTGGCCATGGCCGACGGATTTGCCCGCGCTTCGCATCAACTGACGGCTGCCAACGTTCATGTGGCGCCGGGTCTGGGCAATGCCATGGGGGCGCTCTACAACGCCAAGTTTTCCGGCTCACCCCTCATCCTGACTGCCGGCCAGCAGGAGCAAGGGCATGGTTTGCTGGAACCCCTGCTGTACGACCCCCTGCCCGCCTTGGCTGCGCCGCTGGTGAAGTGGTCGGTGGAAGTCACGCAGTTGCAAGACCTGCCGCGCATCATGCGGCGCGCGGCCAAAGTGGCATGCACCTATCCGATGGGGCCGGTGTTCATCAGCCTGCCGGGTGACATCCTCAATGCCGAGGGTGATCTGGACATGATGCAGTCCATGCGCATTGACCCGCGCGTGCGACCCAGTGACGAGGTGCTGGCGCAGTGGGCCCAGTTGCTGCTGAGCGCCAAGCGTCCCTGCATCATTGCGGGGCAGGAATTGGCCATTCACGACGCTTTTGGTCTGGCCAGCGAACTGGCGACCACCTTGGGGGCCGCGGTGTTTCAAGAGCCCGTGCCCTACAACGCTTCGTTCCCCACCGATCATCCCAGTTACCAGGGCATGCTCACACGATCACAAGAGAATGTGCGTGCCACGCTCGAACCCTATGACCTGATCCTCTGCCTGGGAGCCGACTTGCTGCGCATGTCGGTGTACAGCCCGGTGGAGCCCCTGCCCGCCCATGCGCGTGTGTTGCACCTGAGCGAGCGGCCCTGGGAACTCGGCAAGAACTACAACACCGAGGCCGCCATCGCCGCCAATGTGCGCGAGACCCTGCGTGCCTTGTTGCCGGTACTGCACAACCACGCCAAGGCGGACGATCGGGCTGCTGCGCAGCAGCGTAACCAGGCACTGACCACCGACAACTGGACGCAGCGTTATCCACAACGGGTGGCGATGGCGCAATCCCAGGCCGCGCAGCGACCGCTGACGGCCCCCACCATGCTGTGGCATCTCACACGCGAATTGCCGCGCGAGGTCATCGTGGTGGAAGAAGCCTTGACGTCCACGCATGCCCTGCCGCATTATTTGCAACGACAAGATCCCGACAGTTTCTTTGGACTGGCCAGTGGTGGTCTGGGCTTTGCCATCCCCGGGGCCGTGGGGATCAGCCTGGCCAAGCCGGGACGTCCCGTGCTGGCCGTGGTGGGCGACGGCAGCGCGATGTACAGCATCCAGGGCTTGTGGACGGCAGCCCACCTCAAGCTGCCCATCACCTACGTCATCACCAACAACCGCAGCTACCGCATCATCAAGGAGCGCTTGGTGTCCATGCAGCAGTGCGACACCTTCATCGGGATGGACATGCGCGACCCAGCGATTGACTTCTGCCAATTGGCCGGATCGATGGGGATCGAGGCGCACCGCATCACCGAGGCCGACGACATCACGCCAGCACTGCAGCGCGCGCTGGCCAGCGGTCGACCCCAGCTGATCGAGATCATGATGGCCGACGGCTTCGGCCAGTGATCCGGGTCAGGTCAGGTCTGGATGGCTGCGTGCACCAGATTGCTCAACTGATCAAGCCGCACCGAGTGCCAGGGGTCGGGGACGCGCGAGTTGGTGATGTAGGCAAACGACAGACCGCTGTCCGGATCCGCCCAGCAGTAGCTGGTGCCGACACCGCCATGGCCATACGCGCGCGGTGACGCCAGTGACCCCAGACCACGCATGCCCACCGTGTGGCCGCGCACATGCGGGCCCAGCCCCCGGTGCATGGCCATACCCATGAATTCGTCCACCCGCTCGTCGGTGTAATTGCGAATGGCGTAGGCCAAGGTGCGGGGCGAGAGCAGTTGCACCCCATTGAGTCGCCCCCCCTGCAACATCATCTGGTAGAGCGCCACCATGCCGCGCGCCGTGCCATAGCCTCCACCACCCGGTGCGCCACACTGTTGCCAGGCCTCGCTGGTGCTCTCAAAGCGCATGGCATACGAGCCCGCCGTGCTGCCGGGTTGATAGAGAAAGGACATGCGGGACAGTTCGCTGCGGGGCAAGCCCACAAACAAATCGTTCTCCAGGCCCAGCGGACGAATGACCAGGTCGGTGATGGCCTGGCGGAAATCCTGCCCGGTGATGGCCTCGATCACCATGCCCAGCACCCAGTGTGCACTCAAGCCGTGGTAATGGACCCGTGAACCAGGCTCCCATTGGAGTTTGAAATCGCACACCCGCTCGCGCACCCGCGCATGATCCCCCGTCAACTCCAGCGGCACTTCGGCATCTGGAAATCCACCCTGGTGGGTGATGACTTGAAACAAGGTGATGGCACCTTTGTCATGCTGGGCAAATTCGGGCAGATGGTCGGCCACCGTGTCGGTGAATCGCAAGCGACCTTGTTCATGCAGTTTCCACAAGGCGGTGGCGGTGATCACCTTGGTGTTGGAATACAGCAGCCACAAGGTGTCGTTTTGCGCGGCCATGGCTTGCGTATCGGCGGGGTCGCCATGCCCCAAGCGGGCCTGACCGAAACTTTGGTTGAACACCAATCGCCCCTGGTGGGCCAACGCCAGTTGACAACCCGGGTAACGCTTCTCGGCTATGTGCTGTTCGATCAAGGCCAGCAAAGGATCGAGCGCGCCAGGGCGCAAAGGAGCAGATTCGAGGGACGCGAGGGGAAGCGGATAAGCCATGATGAAATCCTCATTCAGCAGCGGAGAGGGGTTGAGTTCATTATGGCGGATACGGTCTTTGCGCCAGGGTTATCACCAGTCGCACAGGAGATTGGTAGCATGTAGGTTCAGACCCTAGCTGCCAGCGCAGGCATCGACAAGATGCTGTCGATTGCGCACAATTCTCACGAGGGACCTGTTCTCGTTTCATGACCACGGAGACTGACTATCCATGAGCGCCTTCCAATTGCTGAGTGACCGCGTGCCTTACCAGGCTTTTCCCGACCGCCCTACTGTGAAATTGCCCAACGGCAACCGCATGGTCGTTTGGGTCATTGTCAACATTGAGCACTGGTCGATCGAGCGGGCCATGCCCCGCACGGTGCTGCCGCCACCCATGGGGCAACCCTTGTTGCCTGATCTGGCCAACTGGTCGTGGCACGAATACGGCATGCGCGCCGGCTTCTGGCGACTGTTTGAAGCACTTCGCTCGCGCGGCATCACACCAACGCTGGCCACCAACGGGATTGTGTGCAAGTCGTACCCTCGCGTGGCACAAGCTGCTCTTGATGCGGGCTGGGAATTCATGGGACACGGCTATGTTCAAGGCCCGATGCACAAGGTGGAAGACCAGATGAGTGCTATCCGGGATACTGTAGAGACGATCAAACAGTTCACCGGCAAGGCTCCCCGAGGCTGGGAAAGCCCCGGCCTCACCGAGACCGACGACACCCTGGATTACCTCAGCGCCAACGGCATTGAGTATGTGGCCGACTGGGTGATTGACGACCTGCCCACCTGGATTCAGGCACACCCCAAGCCGGTGCTGTCCGTGCCCTACACCGTCGAACTCAACGACATCCCGCTCATGGCCATCCAGCACCACCGCAGCGATGAAATGTATGTGCGTGGTGTTCAACAACTGGATCGGTTGTGGAAAGAAAGTCTCACACAGCCACGCGTGATGGCCATCAGCGTGCACCCCTACATCACCGGCGTGCCCCACCGCATTGACGCGTTTGAGCGCCTGCTCGATGCCGTACAAGCCAAAACCGAAGTGGCCGTGATGACCGGTGAAGAGGTCGCGGATTGGTACCGCGCTCAGGTACCCGCGCCCGCCAGCGTCTGACGCGTCAGACTTTGCCCAACGCCTGCAGCACCCGCTGCGGCGTGAAGGGTTGCACCGCGACCGAAGCACCCAAGACGCCAATGGCGTCGTTGATGGCGTTCATGATGGCGCCTGGTGCCCCCGCCGTCCCGGCCTCGCCGGCGCCTTTGGCGCCCAGCTCCGATGTCTTGGTGGGCGTCTGCACGTGGCCCACCACGATGTCGGGCATCTCGGCTGCCATGGGCACCAGGTAGTCGGCCATCGAGCCATTGAGCAACTGGCCGTCCTCGCTGTAGAGGCATTCCTCAAACAAGGCACCGCCAATGCCTTGCACCACACCACCGCGAATCTGCTCGTCCACCAGCATGGGGTTGATGACGGTGCCGCAGTCTTCCACGCACCAGTGCTTGAGCAGCTTGACAAATCCGGTCTCGACATCGACCTCGACGTAAGAGGCCTGGATACCGTTGGTGAAGGTGAAGCCGTATTCACGCGGCGTGAAATGGCGCGTGACCGTGAGCTCCGACTGGAAGTTCATGGGCAAGGTGTCGGGGCGGAAATACCCCACGCGGCCAATTTCGTTCAAAGGCAGACGCTCCTGGCCGGTCAATCGGTCCACCACGCCGTTGTTGCGCACATCGAGGGTGGATTTGTCCACTTGCAGGATCGCCGCAGCCACATCGAGGATGTTGGAGCGCAAGGCCTTGCCGGCCTGCAACACAGCCTCGCCCCCAATACCCGCGCCACGCGACGCCCAGGTACCCCCACCGTAGGGCGTGACAGCGGTGTCACCCGTGATGACGCGCACACGATCAACCCCGACACCCACGGCGCTGGCCGCCACTTGGGCAAACACCGCTTCGGTACCCTGCCCTTGCTCGGTTACGCTGACCAACACGTGCACCATGCCGCCCGGGTCGAGACGCACGGTAGCACCGTCCTGGGCCGAGATGCGCGCGCCGCCCACGCCATAAAACGCAGGAGACGGGTTGGTCACCTCGATCATGGCAGCCAGCCCAATGCCGCGGTACACACCACGTTGGCGGCACTCGGCTTGGTCACGACGCAAGCCGTCGTAGTCCATGAGCTTCAACAACTGATCCAGGCACTGGTGGTGCGACAGCTTCTCGAACTTGATGCCCGAGGGGAAGGTATAGGGATAGGCGTCGTCGGCAATCAGGTTGCGACGGCGGAATTCAGCCGCATCCATGCCAATGGCACGGGCCCCTTCATCCACAATGCCTTCGGTGATGGCCACCGCAATGGGATGTCCCACCGCGCGGTACTGGCAGGTGACGTTCTTGTTGGTGAACACCACGTCGAGCCGAGCCCGGTAATGCTTGTGCTTGTAAGGCCCTCCGGTGAGGTTGACCACCTGATTACCTTCAATGCCACTGGTGCGAGGATACACCGAATACGGACCGATGCCGGTGAGGTCACGCAAGTCAAAGCCGACAATCTCGCCCGTGCGGTTGCACGCCATACGCACCGTCACCGTGTGCTCGCGCGCATGGATGTCGGTCAAGAAGGACTCGAGGCGATCGGCCAAAAACTTGACCGGGCGACGCAACATGACCGACAGTGCTGCAGTGGCCATTTCGTCGGCATACACGTGCACCTTGATGCCAAATGAGCCCCCCACATCCTTGCACACCACACGCACATTCGATTCCGGAATGTTCAGATGCCGCGAGAAGATGTCCTGCATCATGTGAGGCGCTTGCGTGCCGTGGTACACCACCAACGTGTGATCCGCCGGGTTGTAGTCGGCCAGGAGGCCACGCGGCTCGTTCGTCACCCCGGTGTGTCGGCTGAAGTCGTAGGTTTTTTCAACCACCACATCCGCCTTGGCAAAGGCTTCCTCGAAACCCTCGGTGACCATCTCGCGGGAAAAACAAATGTTGTCACCCAACTCGGGGTGGATGACCTGGCGATTGGAAAGCGAGTCGCGCATGTCGGTCACCGCAGGCAGCACCTCCCATTCAACCACCACGTGGTCCAGTGCGTCCTCGGCCTGACGTCGAGTTTGCGCGACGATGGCCGCAACTGCCTCGCCCTGCCAACACACACGGTCGATGGCCACGGCATGCTGCGGCGCGGACTTGAGACCTTTCAGGTGTGTGAGCACGCCCACCCAGGGGGTACAAAACTCGGCAATGGCACGTCCATCCACCGCGGCAATGACGCCGGGTTGTTGGCGCGCAGCGGTCAAGTCGAGGTGCTTGATGCGAGCATGCGCGTGGGGGCTTCGAAAGAACACCACGTGCGCCAAGCGCGGCACGCGCATGTCATCCAGGTACATGCCGCGGCCCTGCAACAATTTGCGGGCACCTGTGCGTGGGGTGCTCTGACCAATAGGATTGGCGCTCTGAGCGATCTGGTCGCTCACCGGCAGTTCGTTGCGTGCATTCATGACGTGGCTCCTTGGGGCGGCATGACACGTTGTTCCAGGAGCACCGACTCGATGGCATCGACAATGGCCTGGTAACCGGTGCAACGGCAATAGTTGCCGGAGATGAGGTCTCGAATTTCATCGCGGCTGGCTTGAGGATGGTGACGCACGATGTCGAGTGCTGTGATCAACATGCCCGATGAGCAGAAACCACACTGGAAGGCGTTGTGCTGCAAAAAGGCTTGTTGCAAACGGGCCAGGTCGCCCCGCTCGGACAGGCCTTCGATCGTGTCCACGCTGCGTCCTTGCATCTGCACGGCCAGCGTCAGACAACCGCGTACCACCTGCCCGTCCACCATGACCTGGCAGGCACCGCAGACGCCGTGCTCGCAGCCCAGGTGCGAGCCGGTGAGATCATGACCATCGCGAAGGAAGTCAACCAGGTGCTGGCGGGCAGCAATGTCTTGTTCGACCTTCACACCGTTGAGTGTGAACGTGGTCTTGACGGTGAATTCACTCATGGTGCAGTTCTCCAGGCAGCCAAGGCGCGCCCGAGCAAGACCCGAGCACAATGCAATTTCGTCGCGGCATTGGCCTGCAAATCTCCCGCGGGATGCAGGTCCTGATCAAGGGCTTGCTGCGCTTGACGGACGGTGCTGTCGTCGAGCTGGCGGCCCTCCAAGGCCGCCATGGCCTGGCGCGCCAGCACGGGGCCATCACCAACGGCCAGAAAGCTCAGTCGCACCCCCGAACAGGCGCCGGCTTGGACTTGGGCTGCCGCTGCCAGCCCCACCATGCCGTAGTCGCCACGGCGGCGTGACAGTTCGTCGAAATGGAAGCGCTGATGCGCTTGTGCGACCGGTAGTTCGATGGCGGTGAGCAATTCGCCGGGTTGCAGAGCCGTTTGGTACAACCCCACAAAGTAGTCGTCCACCGGGATGCGTCGCTCTCCACTGGGCCCTTTCGCAATCAAGGTGCCTTGAAGCGCTTGCACCACGGTGGGGTACTCAGCGGCCGGATCCGCTAACGCCAAGCTGCCCCCGATGGTGCCCACATGGCGAATGGCCAGGTGTGCCACATGCGGCACGGCCTGAGACAGCAAGGGCACCGCCGTCTGGATGATCGGCGAGGTCAGGATCTGGTGGTGGGTGCATAAGGCCCCGAGTCGAACCACTGAACCCACTTGCTGGATGTCTGACAAGCCGGCAATGGCACGGATATCAATCAGTGCCGGCGGGTTGGCCAGACGCAGGTTCATCATGGCCAACAGACTTTGCCCCCCCGCCAGCCACTGGGCCTGTCCGTCATAGCGCGCCATGCAGGCAAACGCCTCGTCCAGGGTCGTGGCTCGGTGGTATTCAAATGCAGCAGATTTCATTGCTGACACCTTCCTCAAACGGGCATCGCAAAGCCCGTAACAATCAACGCTGGATCAGGACGTGCAGGTCAGGCCGCCACGCCCAGGTAGAAACTCTTGACCAATTCGTTGTTTTTGACCGTGTCCACATCGCCTTGGAAGACGATCTCACCGTGCACGATGATGTAGCCGTGGTCAGCAATGCGGATGGCCTGGTTGAAGTTTTGCTCGGCCATCAGCACCGTGAGTTGGTACTTCTCTTTGAGTTCGCGGATTTTCGTGATGGTGTGTGAGACCAGCAAGGGTGACAGGCCGACCGAGGGCTCATCGACCAACAAGACCTTGGGCGAGGACATCAAAGCACGCGCAATGGCCAGCATTTGCTGCTGCCCCCCCGACATGGAGCCCGCGAGTTGCTTTTGACGCTCCAGCAGCAAGGGAAACGCTTCGTAACAAAACTCCAGATTGCTGGCAATCTGAGGGCGAGCCGTTTGCCGAAACGCGCCCAGCAGCAGGTTTTCTTCCACGGTGAGCTTGGGAAACAGTCGACGCCCCTCGGGCACCAGCGCCACGCCCAGGTTGACGATGTCTTCGGTGGACATCTGGGTCAGGTCGTGACGCTGCCCATCGATCTCGAGGTGGATGCTGCCTTGGTCCGGCTTCACCATGCCCATGATGCATTTCATCAGGGTGCTTTTGCCGTTACCGTTGGTGCCCAACAGCGCCACGGTCTGACCCTGGTTCAGGTCCAGGGACACGCCCATCAAGGCCCGGACTGCGCCGTAGCCTGCGTGCAGATCACGAATTTCAAGCTTCATCGCCAAGGTATGCTCTCTGTACGTCCGGGTTTTTGAAAATGCTTTCAGGCGTGCCTTCGCAGATGATCTTGCCGGCATCCAGGCACACCACACGCTGTGAAAACTTCATGACGGCCTGCATGATGTGTTCGATCATGATGATGGTGATGCCCATGGCATTCAGATCAAACAGGATCTGCAACACCTCGTCAATCTCGGCGCCGGCCAGCCCGGCCATGGCTTCGTCAGAAATGAGCAACTGGGGTTTGGCCGCCATCGCCCGTGCCAGCTCCATCTTGCGCAACTCCACTTGGGACAGCTGCTTGGAGGACACTTCAGCTTTGGCAGCCAGCCCCATGCGCTCGAGAATATCCATCGCCTCGCGACGCTCTTTGGGACCATCGGCGCCCCCCACATAGGCAAACGGCACCAGGAGGTTTTCCAGCACCGTCATGCTGCCAAACGGACGCGGAATCTGGAAACTGCGCGCAATGCCCAGCTTGGTGCGTTGGTAGGCTGGCAGGGTATGAATGTGGCGACCATCAAACCGAATATCGCCGCTGTCGTTGATCAGGGCACCCGAGATGCAGTTGATCATGGTGGTCTTGCCCGACCCGTTGGGCCCAATCAGACCCAGGCGTTCACCGCGCTGCACATGCAAGTTCACCCCATTGAGGGCCGTGAAGCCGCCAAAGTGCTTGCTGACGTTGTTTACTTCGAGGATTGCTTCCATTTTTTCACCAGTCCGAGCACACCATCAGGCGCTGCCACGACAAAGAACACCAGCAGCAATCCAACCACCAGCACGTTGAGTTCACTCGACACCGTGACGGTGACGATTTGCTGCAAGGTTCCCAAGAGCACCGCACCAATCACCGGACCCATCCAGTGAGACGTGCCACCGATGATGGGCATGCCCAGCGCGGAAATGGAGTAGCTGAGGTTGAAGGTCGACGTCGGCTCGATATAGCTCAGGTACATGGGCATGGGTGCGCCTGCCACACCCATCAGGGCACCCGAGACCACACAGGCGATCAGCTTGATGCGCAAGGTGGGTACGCCAGAACACTCGGCCGCTTCTTCAGAATCTCGCACCGCCCGCAGACCACGTCCCAGGAAAGAGTTCTGGATGTAGCGTGCCACCGCGACTGACCCGATCGCCATCACAGCCATGACAAAGAACAGCATGCGGGTGTAAGAGTCGAAAAACATCAAATCCGCCGGACGGGTCAACTGCAAGCCAGAGGCACCGCCCACATAGCGCCAGTTCATGACCACGGTCTCCAGGATGAAGACCACGGCCACGGTGGCAATGGAGAAGAAAATGCCACGCAGCTTCAGGGTGAGCAGGCCAACCGCCAACCCCAGCAAACCAGCCAAAATGCCGCCGCCCAGGATTTGCACCAGGATGGGGGCCTGATAGGCTTTGAACAAGACCACGGCGGTATACGCCCCGACGGCCACAAATGCGGGCACGCCGAAGTTAACGTAGCCGGCATAGCCGCCCAGGATATTCCAGGCCGTGGCCAGCACCACGAACTGGAGAATGACAAAGCCGGCAAAGAACACGTACTCGTTGATGCCCGAGAGGCTCAGCCCGAGAAAGCCCAACACCAGGGCTGCACAAATGATCCAGAATTTCATGGTTGGCTTACCTTCCGAACAGGCCTTGCGGACGTACGCCCAGCATCACGAGCAACAAGCCGAAAGACACGGCTGGCGCCCAGGAAGCCCCAAAGGTCATCAGCACCACCGACTCGACCACGCCCAGGATGAGTCCAGCCACCAGCGTGCCACTCATGCTGCCCAGTCCGGCGAGCACCACCACGCAAAAAGTTCGCCCAATATAGATACGATCCATCGCCGGTTCGACCGGCCCGACAATGATCAACATGGCACCCGCCAGGGCGTTGACTGCGGTGGCAATGCCGAAGGCCAGTTGCTTGATCTTGACGGGGTTGGCGCCCATGAGCCTCAAGGCCGATTCGTCCTGCCCCACGGCCTTGATGGCGCGCCCGTTGAAGGTTTTAGAGAAATAGACCGTCAACACCAGGGTGAGAAGTAGGGCCACCGCAAATGCCACCAACATGCGATACGGGAAGCGGAAGTCGCCAATTTCCAGGCTGCTGCCGATGTAGCCTGCTCGCACGCTGCGCTGGTCCACACCAAAAATCAGAATCAACGCCACTTCGACGATGAAGGCGATCCCGAAAAAGAAACCCAGCCCACGAACACCAGCATCACTGCCGCGCTTTTCAAAGGTTTCGTAATAGAAGCGGTACAAGCCCATGCCGAGCAAGAAGAAGATGGGCATGAGCAACAGACCCGATAGCAACGGGTCAATCCCCATCGAGCTGACCAGGTAGGTGGCGTAAGAGCCCATGACCAGCAAGGCCGGATGCGCCACATAGGGCACATCCAGCAAACCGAAGGCAACCGATAGCCCCAAGCTCACCGCTGCATAAAAGCAACCCAGAAGCACCCCAAAGAGGGCTGCCTCGAACAACAGTTCAAGAGAAAACATGAATGTGCAATCCAGCAGGGGCGGCCGAAGCCGCCCGCTTCAAGTCAATCGAAGTTATCAGGTGGCTTTGCGAGCCTTGTCAAACGGGAACACGAAATCTCCCTGCTTGTCCGACTCCGGCCACAGCACCACCTGTTTACCCGGGTTCTTGAACTGGTCGACGTTGTTGTCCTGAATGTTTCGGAACTGAGCCTGAACCATGCGTGGCTTGGCACGCTCGCCCGACTTGTCAAAGCCGATGGGGCCGACAATGGTCTGGAACTCGGTCTTGCGAATGTAGTCGGCGAGCTTCTTGTGGTCGAGGGTCTTGGTGGCATTGACCGCCTGCTCCAGCATCTGTCCGGTGGCGTAGTTGAACGGCGGCAGATAAAAACCCAGCGGATCGACTTTGGCAGCGGCAGCACGAACGCTGTAGCGCTTGAAGAAGTCGTCGATGCCGGGGAACTTCATGCCAGGCACATAGGAGTTGTAGTTGACCACGCCGTTCAGGAGACTGCCCAGGCTTTGCATGATGGGCGTGAATTGCAGACCGACCATACCGCCGCCGAAAATCTGTACTTGCGATCCCAACCCGATTTCGTTGACCGAACGCATGATGGCCACGGCTTCGTTGGGGTAACAGGCCACAAATACCGCCTCGGGTCTGGCGGCACGAACCGCGCGAATGATGGAGGAGAAGTCGGTGTTGTTGGGCGGGTAGTTCTGGTCGTAGACCACGTTCCAGCCGGTTTTCTTGATCAGATCGCGCGCACCGTTCGCCAAGTTTTGCTGGAATTCGGCATCGGCCGCAAAAATAGCAATCGACTTGGCTCCTGCCATCTTGCCCAAATCGAGGAAACCTTCGGACCAACCGCGCGCATCGTTCCAGGGCGCGTTGTTGAACCACATGTCATGCTGGACCTTGGCGTTGACCTGGAAGGAGAAGTTGCCCATCAGCATCAGACCACGCTCCTTGACCAGGGGCATGATGGGTGCGGTCACGTTGGTGGCGTAGGGGGCGATCAATAGATCGACCTTGTCAACATCGATCAGCTTGGTGTAGATGCCCGGGGTATTGGCACCGTTACTCTGGTCGTCGTAGGCAATCAGTTCCACCTTGCGGCCCAGCAAACCACCTTTGGCGTTGACGTCATCCACCCACATGCGCAGGGCCAGCAGTGCAGCTTGTCCACCGGCACCCAGCCCACCGGTTTGCGGCATGCTCATACCGATCTTGACGGGAGCTCCCTGGGCCAAGGCCGTTGTGGGTAGGTTGGCGGCAAAAATGGCAACGCCAGCGGTGCCCAAAATTTCACGACGTGTTTTATTCATGCTGATCTCCTTTGTAGGGGGTCCCACTCCAATCGAGTGTCCAGACCATAACCGGTTTTGTTCAAGACGATATTAGGACAAATACGATCCCGTCACAGCAACAATCCCCCCTGGGGTTGTAGGCCCAATGCGCTTTGTCCGTAGGCTGCCGCGTGAACATCCCAGGTCAGGGCAATGTGGGAAGAAGCCGCATGAATATCGCGAAATTGCCTTTGCAGGGGAAGGTCCAATTTGAGTCCGCCAGCGCCAGCGGCAGGCATCAAGGCATCGATGGCCCGCACGGCCAGGCCTGTCGCGAAAGCGACGTTTCGTTTCCAGCGCAGTTTGGTCTCCATACTGGGAAATTCGCCAGCGATCACATTGGCTTCCAGGGTTTGCCAGTCGCGCCGGATCACGGTCTCGGCAAACTCGACGCAGGAGGCTGCCTCGGCGATTCGGGCCTGCACAGATGACAACTCGGCCACACGTGATCCGGTGTAGGTGCTGGCACGAGCGCGCATGGTGCCGGTGAACTGCTCCACCGCAGCCTTGGCCGTTGCCACCGGAACGCTGGAAAGAATGTAGGCAAAGGCCGCGAAGGTCGGCATGGAGAACAGGGGATTGGTGTACAGCTGTGCGCCTGGAAGGTTCTGCCCCGCGGCAAATATCTCGGCAGACACGGTGCGGTGCTCAGGCACAAAAGCGTCTTGAATCTTCACATCGTGGCTACCGGTGCCGGTCAGGCCGTAGGCACTCCAGTTGTCCTGACTCTTGAAATCCGATTGTGGCACCAGGAAAAACCGCCGCTCTGGGGCTCCGCCAGGTCGTTCAGTCATGGCGCCGACCAGCATCCAGGTGGACGCGTCGACACCGCTGCCAAAGGGCCACAAACCACTGAGCTGATAGCCTCCTTCGACCGGAGTGGCCTTGCCGCAGGGAAATGCCAGGCCTGTGGCAGCCAGGGCATTCGGATCCTCGCCCCAGATGTCCTCCTGAGCTTGCAATTCGAATTGCCCCAGATTCCAGGCATGCGAAGCCAGGTTGGAATACACCCAGGCGGTGGAGGCGCAGCCCCGGGCCAATTCAAAGACCACATTCATCAGGTCATCCAGCCCCAATTCGGACCCCCCGAAACGCGCGGGTTGCATCAGGCGCATGAGACCACTGCGGTGCAACTCGGCCATGGTATCAGGGTGAACATGGCGCAAGCTTTCAGTCTCCGCAGCCCGGGCAGCCAGGCGAGGCACCATCTCGGCGGCAGCCTGCCGGGCTTGTGCGGAGGTCAGTGTGGGTGACGGGGTGATCGTGGTTTTGCGTGGTGCAAGCTGGTGAATGGTCATCTCGTCGCTCCCGGAATTGAACACCAAAAGTCTAGCCTCTATGCACGGCTTGCACAATCACCCAGGATCAAGTTGCAGGGGTATTCACAGGCCAGGCGATGGCTCAGGTCACCTTGGCGACGAGCTGGTGGTCACGGCGCGCGCAGACGATGTGCGAATGCAAGCCATCCCCTATCATGGCATCGTCACATCACCCCCGGAGATACTTGATGAGTGCATCACCTCGCTGGAAGCAACGCCCCCCCGGATCGACCTGGGGAGACTTCGGTCCAGACGACCAGGCCGGCCGGATGAATCTGTTGACGCCGGACAAGGTCTTGCAAGCCGTAGCTGAGGTACGCACCGGGCAGACTTTCAACCTGAGCCTGCCTCTGGACTTCCCCGGAGGCAATGTGCTCAACCCGCGCCGCATGCCGCCAGTGTTGCGCCCCACGGCTCGCGAAGGCACGCCCATGCTCAACTACCAGTTGCGCTCCCACGACCCCAGTTGCACCGACGTGTTGTGCGACGACCTGGTGATCATGCACTTGCAGTACAGCTCACAATGGGACAGCCTGGCGCACGTGGGCAGCTTGTTCGACGCCGATGGCGATGGCATTCCCGAGCCAGTCTACTACAACGGTTTCCGTGCCGGGCAGGATGTGATCGGCCCGTCGCACCCCGGGGGCGCTGGTATTTTCGATTTTCCGGGTATTCCCCGCACCTCCACCACGCAGGTCAAGAAACTCGGCATTGAAAACATGTCCGAGCGCTGTGTGCAGGGACGTGGCGTGATGATCGACCTGCACGCGCACGTGGGTCGCCAACGGGTGAATATCGATTACGACCACCTGATGGAGATCCTGCGTCAAGACAACGTGACGGTCGAAAGTGGTGACATGGTGTGCCTGCACACCGGCTTTGCCGACATGTTGCTGGAGATGAACCGCGAGCCCGATGGAGACTTGCTCTTACGCAGCTGCGCGGTGCTGGAAGGCCGAGACACCAAGCTGCTGCAATGGATCACGGAGACTGGCCTGGTGGCGCTGATTGCCGACAACTACGCAGTGGAAGCACACCCGCCCACCGCGCAGGAAGGCCCCTGCGCTTTCCTGCCCTTGCACCAGCATTGCCTTTTCAAGCTGGGCGTGCACCTGGGCGAGATCTGGCATCTTTCGCCCCTGGCCCACTGGTTGCGCGAGCACCAGCGATCACGCTTCTTGTTGACCGCACCGCCGTTGCGGCTACCCGGCGCGGTGGGCTCACCCGCCACGCCCATCGCCACCGTCTAAGCCCCGGTCAGTGTTCGGGTAGCACAGTTGTAGGCCACCGGTCACACGTGACTGTTGGATCCCCGCTCAGGCGGGCACAGCCTCGGGGGCCTGGATGCCCATGCTGTCGAGCGCTTGCGCGAGATGCTGGACACTGCGCGTCACGTTGTGCAACTTCTCCAGACCAAACAGGCCAATGCGGAAAGTCATGAAGTCGGCGGGTTCGTCGCACTGCAGGGGCACACCCGCAGCCGTTTGCAGACCCAATGCGAGAAATTTCTTGCTGTTGTGGATGTCGGTGTCAGTGGTGTAACTCACCACCACGCCGGGTGCTTTAAAGCCTTCGGCTGCCACGCTCTTGAAGCCTCGCGACTCGAGCAAGGCACGCACCTGTCGACCAATCTCGAATTGCTCCTGCTTGACCTTGTCAAACCCATAGGCGCGGGTTTCCATCATCACGTCACGCAGACGGGTCAAGGCATCGGTGGGCATGGTGGTGTGATAGGCGTGGCCACCCTTTTCATAGGTTTCCATGATGTTGAGCCACTTTTTCAGGTCGCATGCAAAGCTCGTGCTTTGCGTGGACTCGATCGCCGTGCGCGCCCGCTCGCTCAGCATGACCATGGCGCAACAGGGCGAACCGCTCCAGCCCTTTTGTGGCGCGCTGATGAGAACATCGACACCGGTGGCCACCATGTCGACCCAGGCCGCGCCCGAGGCGATGCAATCCAGCACCATCAGTCCGCCGACCTCGTGCACGGCGTCAGAGACCGCACGCAGGTAGTCGTCGGGCAAGATCATGCCGGCGGCGGTTTCCACATGAGGCGCAAACACCACGTCGGGTTTGTGTTGACGAATGGCTTGCACCACCTCACCCACGGGACACGGCGCCCAGGCGGCTTGTGCATGGGTGCCCTCGCGACGTGCCTTCATCACCATGCTTTCGGCGGGGATGTTCCCCATCTCGAAAATCTGGGTCCAGCGGTAACTGAACCAACCATTGCGAATCACCAGCGCACGTCGACCCGTGACAAATTGTCGCGCGACCGACTCCATCCCGAAGGTGCCACTGCCGGGCACCAGGACGGCGGCATGCGCGTGGTACACCTCTTTGAGAATGCCGGAGATGTCCTTCATCACGCCTTGAAAACGCTGGGACATGTGGTTGAGCGACCGGTCGGTATACACCACCGAAAACTCCAGCAGGCCATCCGGGTCGATATGAGGAACGAGTCCAGCCATGTCTTTTCTCCTGTTGCGAACGCATGACGCAGGCCCGGCCGACGTGGCCTAGGCGGGTCAAGGATCATATCGGTCTTCACCGCTGGCCGCAAACCAGCCCTGAATCCCCCCTCCATGGCGGCTTTGTCAGTCTTGCGCGAATGGCGGGTGCAGGTCAGTCGGCCTTGAGGTTGGCTTTGCGCGCTGCCTCGGCCCATTTGACCACCTCGGCATTGACAAATTCGCCCCACTCGCGGGCGCCACGCATATCGGCCACCATGCCCCGGTCCATGATCATGTCTCGCATTTTGGGATCACTCAGCACCTTTCGCGTGTCCTCGCTGATCTTGTCGATCACCGCCTGAGGCGTGCCTTTGGGGGCCACCAGACCGGCCCAGCCCACGCCTTCAAAGCCCGGGAATGTCTCGGCCACGGTGGGCAGGTCGGGCATCTGGGGCACCCGTTGCAAGGTGGAAATGGCCAGGGGCCGGATCTTGCCGGACTTGATGTGCGGCATGGTGGCGGCCAGGCTGTCCACCAGGAGGGACACCTGACCGCCCAGCAAATCGGTCACGGCAGCGGCACTGCCCTTGTAGGTCACCCCCACCAGGTCGACCTTGGCGTAGGACTTGAACAACTCTCCGGTGAGGTGCTGCGTGTTGTTCACGCCGCCATAGCCGATGTTGTATTTGCCTGGTTCCTTGCGCGCGGCATCGACCAGGTCTTTCAGACTCTGGAAGGGGGAAGTGGCGCTGGCCACGATCACCATGGGGATGACTCCCCCACCATGGATCATGGCGAAGTCGCGTTGTGTATCGTAGGTCAGCTTGGAATAGACCGCCGGGTTGACCGCCAGCGTGCCACTGGTGCCGAAGGTGAGCGTATAGCCATCCGGCAAGGCTTCCTTGCCAGCCATCATGCCCGGTACACCCGGACGGTTTTCCACCACGACCTGGTGACCCCAGGATCGGCTCAAGCCTTCGGCCAGCATCCGCGCCACCATGTCCGTGGCCTGTCCCGCCGGAAAGGGCACGATCATGCGAACAGGCTTGTTGGGGAATGCCGGCTGTGCCGCAGCCGTCAGGGGGCTGCAGGTGAACAGTGCCGCCAGGCACCCGGAAAACACGGTACGAAAATGCATGATCGACTCCTTGAATGGATGTTGTGCAGGGGCGCTGAGCGCGCGGAAACAGGATCGGGTCAGTAGAACGACTGGTCCTCCAGCGACAAGAGCGGGAAGGCACTCAGCGTGTGCGGCGTATCAATGGCCGGCGCAGCGGTGATGTAAGAGCGATCCAACTCAGACCAGTGGTTCACACCCAACAGGCCCATGCAGGTCACCACTTCGTGTTCCAGAATTTCCAGCATGCGCACCACGCCTGCTTCCCCACCAGCGGCCAAGGCGAGGCATTGCATGCGTCCCAAACCAACCATGTCGGCGCCTGCAGCCATGGCCTTGACGACATCCGAGCCGCGGTTGATGCCGCCATCGACGATGATCGGAATGCGCTTCTTGACCACGTCCACAATCTCAGGCAACACCGCCATCGAGCCCAGGCAATGGTCGAGTTGGCGTCCTCCGTGGTTGGACACATAAATCATGTCCATGCCGTGGTCCAGCGCCAACTGGGCATCGGCAGCCGTGTCCACGCCCTTGAGCGCCATGGGGATCGAGTACTTGGCACGGATGCGCTCGATGTCCTTCCAGCTGAAGAACACCTGCATCTCACGACCTGGCACCACATTGCGCCGAATGTTGCGCTTGGCCTGATCGCGTTCGCGGCGACTGTACACCGCAGAGTCCACGGTGAAACAAAACGCTGAATAGCCTGCGGCGATGCAGCGCTCGATCCGATCGTCAATCCAGCCGGCATCACCATGCACATACAGCTGGTAGGTGCGCAGCGCATCCGGGGCCGCCTGCGCCAACCCCTCAATCCCCGGCTGGCACACCGAACTCAGCATGTGCGCCACGCCAAAGGTATGCGCAGCGCGGGCCGACGCCGCAGCGCCTTCGGGACTGAACAGCTCCAGGCTTCCCACCGGCGCCAGCACCACCGGCAGACGCAATCGGCGACCGAGGAAATCGGTCCCTGGGTCGATGCGACTCACATCTCGCAGGATGCGGGGACGAAACCCCAACGAATCCAAAGCCAGCCGGTTGCGTTTGACGCCCACCTCGGTTTCGGTTCCGCCGATGATGTAATCCCAGTCATCATGGCTGAGGCGTTGGCGGGCGCGCTTGACGATTTCATGCAGCGTCAGATATTCGGGCAAATCGCGCGTCGCGTCTGAGACGGGCGCGAGGGTGGTGGGAGCACGGAACATGGAGCAAAGCCTGGTTGTCTACAGTCGAGCCCACTGTAGGGAGGCCCCCTGCCCTTGTCAATTCAGAGCTTCACGCTTCGATGTGCATACCGTCCAACCCGCGACAGCGGCTGTTTGTCAGCCATGCAAGCGCGCTAGACTCATACGCTTGCCCCAATGCACCGAGAAGCTTCATGAACACCTCCGCCATCGCCCAGGAACTGGCACCCCAAGGCACCTTACGTGCCGCTGTCAACCTGCTCAATTTTCTGCTCGTCAGCAGCCGGGGGCCTGCCGGCGAACCCCAAGGCGTGGGACCGGACATGGCACGCGCGATTGCGGATCGGCTCGGCGTGGGCTTGCAACTGGTTCCCTATGAGACGCCTGGCGAGCTCGCTGATGCTGCCGCGGACCATGTGTGGGATATCGGCCTGATCGGCGCCGAGCCCGCGCGCGCTGAGCGCATCACGTTCACCAGCGCTTACGTTGAAATCGAAGCCACCTACCTGGTGCCACCCGGCTCAGCCATCCAGTCACTGGAACAAGTGGATCGGCCCGGCGTGCGCATCGCAGTGGCAGCGCGCAGTGCCTACGACTTGTGGCTCAAGCGTCACATCCAGCACGCCACCCTGGTGCACGCCGAGGGTTTTGATGCCACCTTTGAGATGTTCCAGCGAGACGGCCTGGACGCCATGGCCTGCCTGCGGCCTCGCTTGCTGACCGATGCCGAGAAGCTGCCTGGCTCACGCATCCTGCCCGGACAGTTCACCACCGTGCAGCAATCGATTGGCACGCACAAGCGCAACACTCAAGCCGCCGCTTTCTTGCAACAGTTTGTGAATGAGGCCATCGACTCGGGTCTGGTCGCTCGCCTGATTGAGCAACACGGCATACGGGGCCTGTCGGTGGCGCCTCGCGTCAAGTGAGCATGCCGTAGCCCAACATCAGCAAGGTGCCCGTCAACAAAGCTGGTACCAACCGTCGTTCGGGGCGCGACATCATCACGGCCACACTGAGCGCACACACGCCGATGCGAACCCACAGCGGCACCGTGGCCAAGGGGCCTTGCGGCAACACCACCAGCCGCACCGACAGCGACGCCACCATGGCGTAAGTGACGGCCGAGAGCCACCGAAACACTTCACTCTCCGGGTTGAGGCGACCCGCCATCAACACGCCGACCGCACGACACAGGTAGGTGCCGACGCTGGCACCCACCAAAGCCAGCCACGGGGCATGTCCCTGCCAATCCATCAACGCACCCCCGATGCGATCTGCGGCTTGCGCAACCAACGACGGTCCACCCAGTAGCCCAGGCTTCCCGCCACCAACCCTGTCACCAGGAGACTGCTGTCAGCATCGAACCAATAGGTCAACGGCCCCAGTACGCACCCCATCACAATGGCCAGGCGATTGGCCCAGGGCCTGACCTCGGTGAAGGTGAGCAGAAAGAACAGGGGATTGATGAGTACCATCGCCAGTGTGACTGCCGGGTGCACACTGCCCGCCAACCAATACCCCAGCAAGGTACCCGGCAGGGTGACGAGTCCGCAGACCAAGGCCAGCCCCAGAAAAAAAGGCGCGCGGCGCTCTCGTGGAATGGTGTGAAAGTCACGCATGGACAGCGCCCAGGCGGTCATGGCCAGCAGATGCACCGCGGCATACAGCCAGGGCTGGCGATCGCGGTCATCCAATTGTGAAAACAACGTCACCACCATCACCACAAATCGACTCGAGGTCAGCGTCACCGCCAGGGTGATGGCCAGCCAGGGCGCCCCATGCGAGAGCATCTCGATCATCACGATCTGCCCCGGCAAGGCGAGCACCGTCAAGCTCCCGGTGGCCAGCAACCACGGGTCCATCTGGCTGGCATACCCCAAGGCACCAAACCCCACCATGCCGGAGAACAACACGGCGGCCGGCGCACCCACGGCGGTTCGCATTCCCTCACGAAATGCGCTGCGTCGAGAGGCGAGTTCGGCAGGACTGAAGGGCATGGTCAGTTCAGTCGTATGCCATCACATCGGCCCGATCATGCCGTACGCGACTTGAAGCACGTCATGCCATCGCGTTTCGTTTCACTCGGGCTTCACACCGGCGGCCTGTAACAGCGATCCCAAGGTGTCCATTTCGTTTTTCAGGTGGGCACGCAGGACCTCGGGCCTGGCTTTTTCGGGGGGGACGGGTATGGTGGCCAGCGCAGCCAGGCGCGCCTTGACATCAGGGTCACGCACCGACTGCTGCAAAGCGACCGTAAGGCGGTCCAGCACCGGACGAGGCGTGCCTTTGGGGGCATACAGGCCAAAGAAGATGCTGATCTCAAAGCCACTCAAACCGGCTTCCTGCAACGAGGGCACCTCGGGCAGTTGAGTCAGGCGTTGCGACCCGGCCACCGCATAGGCTTTCACCCGGCCACTTTGCACGCTGGGCAGGTTGTTGCTGGTTTGGTCACACATGAAATCCAGTTGACCCCCCATGAGGTCATTCAGGGCAGGGGCTGCGCCTTTGTAAGGGACCTGGGTGATGTTGACCTTCAAGGCCTGCATGAATTTGAGGTTACACAGATGTGATGCGGAGCCCGGACCGGCGTGTCCCATGCTGAGCTTGGCGGCGTTGTTGCGAACATAGTCCAGAAATTCACGGGCATCCTTGGCCGGAAAGTCCTTGCGAGCCACCAGCACCATGGGTCCTTCGGTGGCCATGCCGATGGGCTCGAAATCGTCCACCGGGCTGTAACTCAGGTTCTTGAACATGAAGGGGTTGGTGGCATGGCTCACATGAATCATCAACAGGGTATAGCCGTCGGGCTTGCTGCGCGCGACTTTGGCTGTGCCGATAGATCCGGCTGCCCCTGCCGGGTTTTCCACGATCACTTGCTGACCGAGCGCCTTTTGCATGGCTGTTGCATAAATGCGCGTGATGACATCGCCCGGCCCGCCCGCCGCGTAGGGCATCACCAGGGTGATGGGCTTGGTGGGATAGTCCTGCGCCTGGGCCTGCAGGCTGCAGAGCGCCACCAGCGCACAGCTCACCCAACGGGCTGACCCGCGAAACACTGCTTGTAATTCGAACATAGGGTCTCCTTGTCTCGATGAAGGGGGATATTACTGAGGGTTGGGTAATTTCAGGCGAGCCATGTCGGCCAGCACGGCAAACACAGCCGCCGTGTCCTGCGAGCCTAGCCCCTGCGCCATCGCCGTGCTGTAGATGGGCGCTGAGGCATGGAACAAAGGCGTGGGCGCACCCACCTCGGCCGCAAACTCGGCAATGATTTTCATGTCCTTTTGCCAGGTCTCGACCTTCATGGTGGCCGGCTCGTAGTGGTTGGCCACCATCTGCGGGCCTCGTACCGTGAACATGCGCGAGCCCCCTGCCCCATCGGCAATCACCTTGTAAATGGTCTCAGCGTCCAAGCCCGCCTTCATGCCCAGCGCAAAGGCCTCCGCCGCAGCCACGTTGTGAATGGCCACCAGCAAGTTCGCCACGAATTTCATGCGCGAGCCATTGCCAAATGCACCGACATCGTGGTGCGCCTTGGCAAAACCGTTGAACACGTGCGAACACGCGGCAATGGCCTGCGAGTTGCCACTGGCGTACACCAGCAAATCTTTTTTCGCCGCTTGGGCCCCCGTGCCACTGAGGGGGCAGTCCAGCATGTGCCATCCCTTAGCCTGGTCATGCACGGCCTGCTTGTCTTCGATCGGCAGCGTGCTGGTTTCGACCAGGATACGCCCTGGAACCTGCGCTGCCATCAAGCCTTGCGGGCCCAGCACCACGGCATTCAAAGCCGCCACACTCGGCAAGGAGGTGATCACAATGGGCGCCGCTTCGGCTACAGCTTGGGGCGATGCGGCGGGAGTGCCCCCGGCCGCCACAAAGGCCTTCATGCGTTCGGGCGACACATCAAAGCCGACCACTTGAAAACCTGCTGCCAGCAAGTTGGGCGCCATGGCGCTGCCCATGATGCCCAGGCCCACCAGGCCCACCGTTTGGGAAGAAAGAGAGGAACTCATCGTGGTACTCGTCCAGTTAAAGGGTATTGGGGGTCGTTGTAGCCATGCGTCGAGGCGTAGCCCGGCGGCACCAGGGCATCGATGGCGGCCTCGTCCTCAGCGGTCAGGCGGCATTGCCAGGCTGACAGGTAGTCTTGCCACTGGGTGAATGTCTTGGGGCCACCTATCACACCATGCACCAACCGGTTGTTGAGCACCCAGGCAATGGCCAACTGGGTGGCGCTCATCCCGCGGGCACGCGCGTGGGCTTCGAAGGCTTGCGACATCGCCAGCGATTCGGGTCGAAACTCGGTCTGCAAAATTCGCTTGTCACCGCGGGCGGCACGGCTGTCCGCGGCGGGCGCCTGCCCTGGCTTGTATTTCCCCGTCAACACACCTCGGGCCAGCGGGCTGTAGGCCACCACCCCCACGCCGTAATGGTGACAACATGGCAGCAACTCGGTCTCGATGAGTCGAGTGGCCGCGCTGTAGGGGGGCTGGCACACAATGGGGGCTGGCACCCCCATGCGGCGAGCAGTTTCAACCAGACGGGCCACACGCCAGCCACGGAAATTGGACAAGCCGTAGTAGCGGATCTTGCCCATCTCGATGAGACGGGCAAAGGTAGAGAGCACTTCCTCGATGGGTGTGCTTTCGTCATCCCGGTGCATGTAGTACACGTCGATCCAGTCGGTGTTCAGTCGTCGCAGGCTGTTGTCCACCTCACGCATGACCCAGCGCCGCGACAAGCCCCGATCGTTGGCCTGATCGCCCATGGCGTTGGCCACCTTGGTGGCCACGATCCAGCGCTCACGATCAGCGGCAATCAATTGCCCCAGCATGCGCTCGGAGGCTCCGCCCGCGTAATTGTCCGCGGTGTCCACGGCGTATATGCCCGCCTCGCGGCAGGATTCGATCATCCGGCGGGCTTCATCCATCGGGGTCTGATCCCCAAACATCATCGTGCCCAACCACAAGGGCGGCGTTTTGAGGCCGCTATGGCCGAGCGAAGTATAGGGAATGGCTGCCACACAAATCTCCTGCAATAGGGGCGAGGCTATCACGCTCGAGTGAAGGGAACGAACCAGACATGCACCACACGTGACACGAGGCCGCTATCATCCGCTCAAACCTTGCCCCCTGCCTGAGGAGACTGCAATGACCAGAAAATTTGTCGACTTGTCCATCTACCTGGAAAACGATGTGATGAGCGATCCGCCCGCCTTTGCGCCCAAGATCCAGTACTTCACCCATGAGAACACCTACCAGCAAATCGAACCCTTTTTTCCTGGGTTGAAAAAAGAGGATTTGCCGGATGGCGAAGGCTGGGCGGTGGAGACCGTGACCCTGTCCACCCACAACGGCACGCACCTGGATGCGCCCTTTCACTTTCACTCCACCATGGACAAGGCACTGGGACAGGCCAAACCGGCCATCACCATCGACGAAGTTCCGCTGGAGTGGTGCTTTCAGCCCGGGGTCAAACTCGATTTCAGGCACCTGTCCGACGGCCATGTGGTGACGGCCGCCGAGGTGGAGCAGGAACTCCTGCGTATCGGACACACCCTCTCTCCCCTGGAGATTGTGGTGGTGAACACACGCGCCGGTTCACGCTACGGACAGCCGGACTATGTGGCCAGTGGGTGTGGCATGGGCTACGAAGCCACCCGCTACCTGCTGGACCGCGGGGTGCGATTGACCGGCACGGATGCCTGGAGTTGGGACGCGCCCTTTGTGCACACCGCGCAGAAGTACCAGGCCAGCCAGGACGCCTCGCTGATTTGGGAAGGACACAAAGCGGGTCGTGACATCGGTTACTGCCACCTGGAGAAACTGCACAACCTCGAAGCCCTGCCACCCAGCGGGTTCTACATCAGCTGTTTTCCACACAAGATCCGCGGGGCCTCGGCAGGCTGGACGCGTGCCGTGGCGATCTTTGATGATGCGCTGATGGTTTGAGACTTCAATCGACGGTGGCGCCGGAAGCTTTCACCACCACCGCCCAGCGATCAATCTCAGCCTTGAAAAACGCCGAAGCCTGCTCGGGTGTGTTCCCCACAATGTCAAAGCCCTGGTCCTTGAACCGCTGAGACACGTCGGGGGCGCGCAGGCCACGTGCGATATCAGCCTGCAATTTGTTCACGATGTCACGCGGTGTGCCCTTCGGGGCCACCACAGCCTGCCAGGACGTCACATCAAAGTCAGCCATCCCGCTTTCGATCATGGTGGGCACGTTGGGCAGCTGCGGCATGCGCTCGCGCGAAGTGACCGCCAGCGCCTTCATCTTGCCGGCGCGGATATGCGGGATGGATGTGGTGATGGTATCGAACAGCATGCTCACCTGTCCGCCCAGCAGGTCGGTGATGGCCGGTCCGTTGCCCTTGTAAGGCACGTGGGTCACATCCACGCCGGCAAGAAAGCGGAACAATTCGCCAGACAGGTGGGCGCCGGCGCCGGCGCCGCCCGAGGCATACGACAAGCCACCCGGTTTGGCCTTGGCCAGCGCGATGAGTTCCTTGACCGAGTTGGCGGCAAGCGCGGGCGGCGTCACCAGCACCAAGGGGATGTAGCAGACATAGGCGATGGGCTGGAAATCCTTCAGCGTGTCATAGGGCAGCCTGGGATTGAACAGCGCGTTGGTGGCGTGCACGGTATAACCCATCATGATGGTGTAGCCATCGGGCGCCGACTTAGCCAGCGCCTCGGTGCCGATGGCCGCGCTGGCACCGGGCCGGTTCTCGATCAGCACCGGCACGCCAAGACGCTCGGACATTTTGCCGCCGATGCTGCGCGCCAGCAGATCGACCCCGCCGCCGGGCGGCACCGGCACGATGATCCTGATCGGTTTGCTCGGATACTTTGCCGCCTGGGCCAGCGCGGCGACCGGCATCAGCGCCGTTACCGACAGCGCAAGAGTGGC
>RFTK01000001.1 GCA_009923505.1 Betaproteobacteria bacterium | reverse complement strand
AGTTATTTATACAGTCCCTTTTGGGCCGCCAGAAGATTCTTTCAAATCTTCAATCCTTCAAACCCCTGCTTGTAACTCATTGATCTGATTGGTGTTTTTTAATCTGATCGCGGTGTGGTTTTGAAGAAAGTACCCCGTCAGCGGGACTTCCCTCAGATTGAGACGGCGATCTGCTCAGAGCCAATTGACCGAGCGAGTTCGAAAGTCGATTTTTGATCCGTACCGATCAGACAGAGCGCTAATCGGCAGATCGGGCAGCGCTCATGAGCGTCTGGAGGTCGCGAGGAACAGGCATTCTTCGGAACGGGCTGACGTTGGACCCCCCAGTATTGCCCGCGGGAATCAAGCCGAATGCGGTTTTTGTGGCAGCTCCGAAGATACGAAAGAGTTGCCCAGTGACCTCCCTGCTGCTCGACTGGCGCCACCCCCAGCGCATCATCAGGATGTGTGTTTGTATGTGTAGCCAGGTTGAGTTTTGCCCGAGGATGTGAGCACGCTCCAAGTGCCTAAACGCAAGGTATGGGTCTCCGTTGGACTCGGCTCGGGTGGCAGCAGCAACCTCGAGCTCCCAGTGGGGTTTGATTCGCTCGTAGTAACTCTTCATGGTGAACCTTGGGTGTTCGTAGTCGTCATGCGGCAGTTCTTGATGGAGACGCATGTAACTGCAACCCGAGTGCCGCGATGACCTTCATGATGGTCGCAAATTCGGGGTTGCCCTCGGCAGATAGGGCCTTGTAGAGGCTTTCGCGCCCTAGCCCAGCGTCGCGGGCAATCTGAGTCATACCCTTGGCGCGCGCAATATCGCCGAGCGCAGCGGCGATCAGTGCAGAGTCGCCTTCTTGAAGTGCTGCTTCCAGATAAGCCGCCATGTCGTCTTCGGTAACGAGATGCTCGGCGGGGTCCCAGACTCGGGTCTTGGTTTTCGGCATGATCAAAACTCCTTCAGATCGTTTGCCAACGCCTTGGCGTTGCGGATGTCCTTGTCCTGAGTGGACTTGTCGCCTCCAGCCAGCAAGACAATCACGACTTCGCCGCGCTGGATGAAATAGATCCGGTATCCGGGCCCGTGATCGACTCTCAACTCCGAGACGCCCTCGCCAACGGGCTTGGTATCCCCAGCGTTCCCAAGGGACAGGCGCCGGATGCGGATGTCAATGCGGGCGCGAGCGACTCGGTCTCGCAGACCAGCGAACCATTTGGCGTAACCGCCAAAACAAGACCTTCCAACTCGCTCAGTCGAGCTGCAAGTCGCTCAGAGCCCCGCACCTCGCGAGGCTTTTTGCGTGCGCCCTGGCTGACTCATTGGCAAACGATCGCGACAGTCTGTCGCTCTTGCGCGCAACTTTCCATCATGGAATTTGCAAAAGCGCCCTCATCTTGGCCCTGACATGCAGCATGACATCAGCGCTGACGGTGGCCTTCTTTTTCGCGCGGCGGATTTTCCAATCGAGAGACTTGATTTGGTCCGACAGGATCACGCAATCCATGCCGTCGACCTGGGCGAGCACTTCGAATGGGTGCCCCTTGATCTTGGTGGACATTGGGCAACAGACCATCAAGCCTGTCTTGCCGTTGTAGTTGGCTGGACTAATGACTAAGGCAGGACGGTGCCCCGCCTGTTCATGCCCCGCCTGCGGATCGAATTCCAGCCACACGACGTCGCTGGCATCGGGCACATACGCACGCCGTGGCATCAAAGTGCCTCGTTCCCAACGGGTCGCCCGAAGCTAACTTCATCATGGGTATTGCCGGCATGGATGCCGTTCACCAACGCATCAAGGTCGTATTCAATTCTCTTTGATGGTTGGATGATGATCCGGCCGCGCGAGACCACAAGATCCACCTTTTGCTCCAGTTGATACCCAGCTTCTTTCAGGACTGCTGTGGGCACACGCAGGGCGGGACTGTTACCCCATTTTCGAATGACGGTTTCCATGGCTGAAGACTCCTTATGTGTCTACATTGTAGATACGATGAGTCAAGAGGGCAAGTGCTTCGAATCACTGAGTTGGATGCTTGACGAGCAAGGGTTCGAATCCCCGTTGCATCGGCTGGGTCGTACGCTATCTTCACGCCGTTTGAAGCCTCAGTGCCTTGATGCCCGAAAGGGTCTTGCTGGCCTTCGCCGCAGCCCGCGCCTGCCAAAGATCGTAGGCGGCCTGCTGAGCCAGCCACACCTCAGCCGCCCCGCCATGGTCGCGCCCAAGCCAACGCTCAATACGCAGTGCCATTGAAGGGCTGATCGCCGCCCGTCCATTGAGCACCTTGGATAAGGTGGTGCGGTCAACGCCCAACTGGGCAGCTGCTTCGCCGACCTGCAGATTGAGGGCGGGCAGGATGTCGTCCCTCAAAGTGAGGCCGGGGTGTGGGGGGGTGAACATTGAACTCATGGTCACCTCAGTGGTTGTCCTGGTAGTCCACCAGGATGGCATCGCCGTTTAAAAATGCAAAAGTCAGACGCCAGTTGCCGTTCACGCTGACTGACCAATGGCCCGAGAGGTCACCCTTGAGGGGATACCAGTCCCACCCAGGACGATTCATGTCTTCGGGCCTTGTGGCGGCGTCTAGCGCAGAAAGTTGCCGAGCTAGGTGCGGGGCATGAGCCGCTTGTATCCCGGCGCGTGAGCCGGATTTGAAGAAGCGCTCAACGCCTTTGTGGCTGAAGCTTTGGATCTTGCGCGAATGGTATCGTGTGGCGCCATGCGCAGCAAAGAGGGTGCTTCTTGATCATGAGTTCGAATCCCTGACCCCACTAAAAACAAGGGGCTGAAAACTGAGCGAGTCAGTTAAACAATCCCTTTGGGGCCGCCAAAGCACAAGAAACGACGCGCCTTCAGGCGCGTTTTTGTTTTGTACATACCCAAAAACATACCAATAAAAACGAATGCTTGATTTGGTTATTAAAAAATTTAGTCAATGCAGTCAACTTATGTCACCTGCCAAGCTCGCAAGCGTATCAGAACAAATTTCTACATGTGATGGATAGTTTGTGTGATCACATCCAAGCTTCGCACTTGCACCAGCTTTGATGGATGCACATATGACATCAGTGAATTCAAAACGCAAAAAATGAACAGCTGATGTCTTTTCGCCGTTTTCTCTGTCAAGATCTTCATCGGCAATAGCATATACACGAGGATGGCCCTCAACCTCTACAAACATTCGATCTTCAATTCCAATAAGTCGAGCCAGTTCACGTTTGCGTTCATTGATTTCAACGTACTCCAACAACATCGTGGCTTTCCAGTTTTTTCCATCGGGTACCAAGGGAGCATAAGCTTCTATCTCATCTTGAATACCTTCTTCCTCAAAGATTTTTTCAATGCGAAGCATTTCTTGTATTTGGTAACGAATGGTGGTCTCACTTTCAAATTGCACGTTGACATGATCGCCCAACCGGACACTTCGCAATTTGCGATGGGCAATGATTTCAGGCACGTGAACTTTTCGCCATTTGCTATAGGCCTCAAGCGTCATCAAACTTTCGCGTGTGATATGCCCTGACAATTGCATATGTGACTCCGTGTCTTATTTTAAGCCGTAAGCTTTGCGTACCAAGGTCAGTGGGTGATTCAGTTCGGGAGCTCCTAAACCGTTTACCTCAAATCCTTGGGCAATATGATGTCCTCCTAAAGGACAATCTGAGCTAATGTAGTCGGGGGTACTTCCATCTTTCATGGTCGCCATGGCTTTGAAGACGGGTTTTCCGATTTTCATGGCCATTTCGTGTGAGCCCTTTTTGACGCCATAAGTACCTGCATGCCCAGAGCATCGCTCTATTGTGTTGACCACTGTGCCCGGAATCATCTGGAGCATTTCTTCAGTTTTTCGCCCAATATTTTGCACGCGACCATGACAAGGAATTTGATAGCTAACGTTGCCTAATTTTTCCGGAAACTCGGTTTTCAAAAGACCATCGCGCTTACGTGCCATGAGATATTCGAAGGGATCCCACATGTGCTCTTTCACCAATTGTGTATCGGTGCAGTCAGGAAACATCAAGGGTAATTCTTGTTTGAACATCAGCGCACAACTTGGAACCGCAGCTAAGATGGCAAAACCATCTTGGGCATACTTGGCCAATACCGGAATATTGGCGTCTTTGGATTGCTTGACCGAATCGAGATCACCCAATTCGAGTTTAGGCATACCACAACACTTTTCTTTCTCCACAATGACATAGGGAATGTCGTTGTGGTTAAGAATTTTGAGCAAGTCGTGCCCAATGCTAGGTTCGTTGTAATTGATATAGCAAGTTGAAAAAATTGCCACTTTACCCGGTGTTTTATCACCATCGACGACGTTGACAGATTGAGCTTCTTCAGCTTTTGAACGAAATTTTCGATTGGCCAAAGATGGAAGCCAAGCATTTTGATCAATGCCTAGGGTAGGCTCCATGAGACTGCGTGCCACTTTAGTTTTGGCGACGGCATTTACAGTTTGAACGACAATCGGAATGCCAGCCAGTGATCCGTGTGAGTCGGTAGACGCTAAGAATTTTTCGGCGCTGCCCACACCGCCTTTTTTGAATTTGATGGCCTTGGCCCGCAACATGGTGTGTGGAAAATCCAGGTTCCATTCATGGGGTGGTGTGTAGGGGCATTTGGTCATGTAGCACAAGTCACACATGAAACACTGATCTACCACCTTCCAGTAATCTTTTTTATCGACACCATCGACTTCCATCGACTCACTTTCGTCGACCAAATCGAACAAAGTGGGAAATGAGCCGCAAAGACTGACACAGCGGCGACAGCCGTGGCAGATGTCAAAAATTCGCTCAAGCTCCTTGAAGCAAGATTCTTCGTTGTAGAAGTCTTCTCCTTGCCAATCCAAGGGGTGCCTGGTGGGGGCTTGCAAATTGCCTTCTGTAGCCATAAGAAATATTTTTTGTGATTCGATTTCGCAAATAGTCAGCAAGGGTGGGAGCTATTTGCGAAATCGCTGCACTTTTAAATGGTGCAGCAATTTTGGTGAGCAGAAATTAATCTGCCAATTCGTTCAAGGCCTTTTGATAGCGGTTGGCGTGCGAGCGCTCGGCCTTCGCCAAGGTTTCAAACCAGTTGGCGATCTCATCAAAACCTTCGTCTCGTGCGGTCTTGGCCATCCCTGGGTACATGTCGGTGTACTCGTGAGTTTCCCCGGCCACAGCTGATGCGAGGTTTTGCCGTGTGGTGCCAATCGGCAAACCTGTAGCCGGATCGCCAGACTGCTCGAGAAACTCGAGGTGGCCGTGCGCGTGACCGGTTTCGCCTTCAGCGGTAGAGCGGAACAAAGCTGCAACATCGTTCTGACCTTCCACGTCAGCCTTGTTTGCAAAATACAAATAGCGACGGTTGGCTTGAGACTCGCCTGCGAAGGCGTCTTTTAAGCATTGTTCCGTGCGCGAGCCTTTGAGTGCTGCCATGTTTATCTCCTAGTGAAAAAATGCTTTGACCGATTTGTCAAAGGCCTATACACCATAGCCAAAATAAATTAAGGGTTCATTGCATTTTTCAATAGGCTTTATTGAACAAGGCTATTGGACTAGTGTTTACCCTTAATTTGGATTCGTTCCTGGCTGACAACACAGGCTGAAAGTTTGAAGCAGAGTAAACGCCTCAGGGTTTTTCTTTATGTCTGTGAATGAGCTCTTGACTAGTATCAACAAGTGTTCCTTTGATGAGGAGGGCAAGCTATGGAGAAAGTAGATCTTATGCCTGCAATCAAGGAGGGCTATTGGTTTTACGCAGGTCTTACCATCTGCCCGGTGCGCATAGTGAAGCACCACACTCTTTTTGGCACAAACGATCCATCTGATCCGCCAGAAATTTCGTTTGATAAAAAGACCGACTGCTACTACGTGCGCTATCACCCTCCCGGCTCACATGAGAGTTGGCACGATGGGGGCAGTGCACTGAGCTTGCGGGAAGCGGTTTTTTTAGCCCACAGCAAACTAGGCCCAGTCGTTCATTGGACTGACTATTGAACGAGATACAGCGCTGACTTCTGATGGAAAGAAGACCAAGGTGAAATTTGCTAAGTGTTACGCTTGTCTTGGTGGGTTTGCGCAGTAGCACCTGCTAAGGCTAAAACGCCAGTTATCCGCAGGCGAGACACCCCGCCTGAGACCTGTCATAACTTGTGCATTCTTTGATCGAAAATACGATACTCATCATTTTCAAATGGTTGTATTCATGTCCACTATTTCCTACGGTCTTCAAGGCAAAGTTTGTGTGATCACGGGTGCTGCTCAAGGCATTGGCGAAGCCTGTGCCCGCTTGTTTGCCAACGAGGGTGCTCATGTCGTCCTGGTTGACGTGCAGCAAGCGACGGGCGAACGTCTGGCCGCAGAGCTGCGAGAAAAGGGCCAGCACGCCCATTTCTATGTCTGTGACATCGGCCATAAAAAAGAAGTGGATGAACTCATTCGCCAAGTAACTTCCACCTTCCAGCGGGTGGATGTCTTGGTCAGCAATGCCGGTATCTTCAGGGCCTCCCCCTTTTTGGACATTTCGGAGGACGATTTTGATGCCGTTCTTCGTGTCAATTTGCGCGGTGCCTTTCTGATCGGTCAAGCTGTGGCCCGCACCATGAAAGCCACTGGCGGTGGCGCCATCGTGCACATGAGCTCGGTGAATGCGGTGGTGGCCATTCCAGAAATAGCCACTTACAACATCAGCAAAGGCGGATTGAATCAACTGACGCGCGCCATGGCCCTGGCCCTGGCCGACGATGGCATTCGTGTCAACGCAGTTGCACCCGGCACAATTGCGACTGAACTGGCGCGTCAAGCGGTGCTGACCAATGAGGCTTCTCGACAAAAGATTCTCAGCCGTACGCCGCTGAAACGGCTCGGAGACCCCGCTGAAGTCGCCCAGGTGGTCGCCTTTTTGGCCAGTGATGCCGCGAGCTACATCACGGGTGAAGTCATCACAGTGGATGGTGGGCGAATGGCTTTGAACTACACGGTGTCGGTGTAAAGCCTCGTCAGACCTCAAGCTGTGGTGTTGTACACAAGCTCTGCAGCAATCAAATCAAGCGAGGCGAAGCCCACCGACTTGTACACCGTGATGTCCTGTGCTTTGCGCCAAACATGGCTCTCGGGTTGCGCTGCCAGTTCCGCCAAGTCCGCCTGAATAGCAGCGGGGGTGATGATCCCCTGCTGAATCGCCTGAAACACTTCGCCCCCCTTTTCAAGTACCGCATCGCGGCTATCGGCAAAGACCTTTGCCAGGGACATCAAGGATGGCTCTGCCTCTGCCATCTGGGCAGTGAATGCACCGATCAAGCCTACATGCGTTCCAGGCCGAACCCAGCCCGTGCGAATGAAAGGCTCTGTGGCAGTGGTGGCGACTGCCACGACATCGGCTTGTGCCAATGTTTGCTCGATGTCTGTCGCAAGCGATGCGGCGATGCCTTGTTGCTGCAACTGCGCGACCACCGTTTGCGCTTTGCTGGCTTGGCGCCCCCAGACCAATACGTTTTGAAATGGCATGACATCCAGGTGCGCTTGAACCAGCGGCACACTCAGGGCTCCTGTACCCAGCACCGCCAACGTGGTGCTGTCCTGACGTGCCAACTTGCGTGCCGCCAAAGCGGCCGCTGCTGCCGTGCGGCGCAAGGTGAGGGTTGTGCCATCCAACACCGCGACCGGATGACCGTTTTCGCAAGAGATCAGCACGTAAACCCCCGAAACTGCCGATTCACCCTTGACGTTATTGCCTGGCCAGACTGACACCAGCTTCACACCCATCAACTGATGCGGCCTCCAGGCCGGCATGATCAGCACACAGCTTGCATCATGGTTGGGGTTCAAGTGGCTCCGAGGCGGCGCTTCAATGGCTAGCTGCAAACCATGCGCCAGCGCTTTGACCAATAAGGGATAGGGCAAAGCCTTTTCGATAGCCTTTGAATCAAAGTGTTGCATGGCCTGACTTGAAGCGTTTCATGTAGTATAGATTTTCATGCAACAGCGCACACCTTATGCAAACTGATGTCTTGATCGTTGGCGGAGCAGCCGTCGGCAGTGCGACAGCTTATTTTCTGGCCTCGCAACCAAGCTTCAAGGGCAGCATTCTTGTTGTCGAACAAGACCTCACTTACGCCAGATCGGCGACGGCCTTGTCAGCAGCATCCATCCGACACCAATTTTCCACCCCTGAAAATATTCGCCTTTCCCAGTTTGGGAGCAGCTTTTTAAAGTCTGTTGGCGAGCACCTGAGTGTGGATGGCGAGGCGCCCGCTATTGGTTTCCAGGAACGTGGCTATCTTTTTCTGGCAACGGCCCAGGGGTTGGGTATTTTGCAATCCAATCACCTCACCCAATGCGCTGAAAATGTTGACGTCAGCTTGTTGACGCCAGCGCAATTGCAATCTCGCTTTCCTTGGCTGAACGTGGATGATTTATCTGCCGGATCTTTGGGCAACACGGGCGAGGGCTGGCTCGATGCCTACGCACTGATGCAAGGTTTCCGACGCAAAGCGCTTTCGCTTGGCGTGCAATACTGTCAAGCCCGCGTGGAAGCGCTGTCCCGGCAAGGGCGACTCGTGACCTCAGCGCGGTTGTCCACTGGAGAGTTGGTGACTTGTGGCACCGTGATCAACGCCGCTGGAACAGGTGCTACCGCCTTGGCCCAATCCGCAGGAATTGAGTTGCCGGTGCAAGCGCGCAAACGCAGTATTTTTTACTTCACCAGCAGCGCGCGTTTGCCGACCTGTCCTATGGTTATTGACCCCACAGGCGCCTATTTCCGCCCTGAGGGTGAGGGTTATCTCTGCGGCATTGCGCCAAGTCCCGAGCAAGACACAGCGTGTCATGATTTTGAAGTGCAGCACAGCCTTTTTGAAGAAGTGCTGTGGCCTATTTTGGCGGCCCGCGTTCCTGGCTTTGAGGCGCTGCGGCTTCAGCGTAGCTGGGCCGGCCACTATGACATGAACCTGCTGGATCACAACGCGATTGTGGGCGCACACCCTGATGTTGATAATTTTTTGTTCGCCAATGGATTCAGTGGTCACGGACTGCAGCAGTCTCCGGCTATAGGTCGGGCACTGTCAGAGCTGGTGACGTTTGGAGAATTTCGCACCCTTCAACTGGGTGCTTTAGGTTGGGCGCGCGTGATAGAAGGACGCCCTCTGCGCGAAATCAATGTTGTGTAGCTTTTTGAAATTAGGTGCTGTCAAGCCAGTTTCTAAATGCCGCGGCGGTCCTGTTTCACATCACATAGGAGGTTGCCTTGAACTTATACATCTATCTGTTCTTAGCTATCGGCGCTGTATTTGGCCTCTTTTCCTACCCTCAGCGTCATTTATTCAGCGAGGGGCTGAACAAGGTCGAGCCCCCACAAGGTGCCCCCAGTTTGTCTAGCCGCGTGTTGTGGGTTATGGTCTGTACCTTCCTCTGGCCCTTGATGGTTCTGACAGGTCTCAACTCAGCTTGGATTCTGGCCAAGCGCAAACGGCAGGTAGAAATAGACAAACCATGAGCCCTGCGTGCTCATTCAAAAAAAGCCACCGTAACCCGCATGAATACTGATGGTGCTACAGACTCCGTTTCCTCCAGCTAACCCATTGATATCAATGAGTTTTTTCTTTTTGAGTCGTTTTTACTGCGCAAATCGGGCTGAGAACTTTGGCGAATGAAACTTCGTGGTTTAGATTGGTTTTGTGTCAGAAGCGGCATCGGCATCATTCGACGCTGATTTTTCGCTCCTTGACCACTCCTCCCCACAACGCAACTTGTTGTTCTATGAATGCCTGGGCCTGTTCGGGCGTCGTACGCTGCATCTCACCCCCGAGTTGGGCGACGCGTTGGCGAACTTCTGGTGTATCGAGAGCTCGCTGAAATGCCGTTGCCAACCGATTGATAACGGCCTGAGGGGTTGCAGAGGGGACAAACACCGCATTCCATTCGTAAATTTCAGCACCTTTGACGCCAGCCTCCGCCAGGGACGGAACAGCAGGAAGGATGGGAGAGCGCTTAGCAGAGGTTACTGCCAGGGCGCGAAGCCTTCCGCTTTGAACATGTTGCAGCGTCGAGGCCAGATTTCCAAAAAAGAGTGGGACTTGGCCCCCGATCACATCGTTGAGGGCGGGGCCGCCCCCTTTGTAAGGGATGTGAACCATGTCGACGCCGGTAGCAGACTCGAACAGAGCGCCCGCCAGATGCTGAGCCGAGCCATTGCCTGAGGAAGCGTATGAGACTGAATCCTTTCCCTTCTTGGCCATCGTGATCAGGTCGGCAACGTTCTGAGGCGCGAAGGCTGAGTTGACCAGGACGACATTGGGGAAGAGTGCGACGACTCCAATGGGTTTGAACGCCTTCAGGCTGTCGTAAGGCAGTCTGGGATAGAGCGCAGGGTTGACTGCGAAAGAGGAGGCATCGAGCATCAGCGTGTAACCGTCTGCCGCTGCCTTCGCAACAACTGCGGCACCAATCTGGCCACTTGCACCGGGCCTGTTTTCGACGACCACGGATTGCCCTAGTGCCTCAGCCATTTTGGGCGCGATCAGCCGCGCCATTGAGTCCGCACCACCACCGGGCGGGTAGGTCACGATCAGTGTGATGGGTTTGCTGGGAAAGTTCGAATCGGTCTGAGAGAGGGCCAGCAAGGGGCTAAGCGACAGGCCTAGGCTCAAAAGAGCCAGTTGCCCGAGTTTCAACTGAGTCATCAGATATCTCATGGGAGAGCTCCTTTATTTGACATGTGCCGTGTAGGTAAATGAATAGGCATCACCGCGCGTTGTACGTCGTTCGACACAGCGACCGGCTATGTCAAAGGCCTGGCGTTCAACCAACACGCATGGGTGACCAGACTCCAGACGCAGTCGACTGGCTTGCCGGGCGCTGAGGTGCGAGAAACGCAGTTCGTCCTGCGCATGTTGGACCACAAGCCCACATCGCCTTTGGTACATCGGGTAGAGCAGATCGTCCCAATCGGCCGTGTTCGAGTCGGCCAGCGCTCCAAACATCGGCAGGGGCAGCACAATGCTCTCGAGTAAGCAGGGGTGTCCCTCGATGCTGCGCAAGCGCTCAAGTTGCATCACCTGCCCCGAGGCTTCCAAGGAAAAGGCTTTGGCTTCGGCCAGCGAGGGGTGGCGAAAACGCCTCTGGAGAATATTCGATTGCGGCGCCGCGGCGTTGGAGTTGTCCGATTGGAAGCGAAAAAACCGCATCATGGATGCGCTGTCGAGTCCTCTGCTGACAAATGTTCCTCTACCGTGCTCTCGCCTCACAATGCCGTCTTCGACCAACAGAGCCAACGCTTGACGCAGAGTTCCCAATGCAACGCCATAGTTGCTGGCCAAGTAGGCTTCCGATGGAATCATGTCCCCGGGCTTCCATTCCCCATCGAGAACCCGCTGACGTAAAGCTGTTGCCAACGTTCCATAGCGACTTTGACCCAAGAGAGGAGAAATTTGTACCGCCATATTTTTTCTGGTCATCTAGATGACTAGAATGTAGCAGATGGATCTCACGACCTCAAGCGTCCGAGTGGACTGCCACTTTCATGTCTTTGAAGCCGGGCGGGCCGTCGCTCAGGCTCGCTATGTGCCTGCGTATGCGGCCACGATCAAGCAGTGGTGGGAGCAGGCCGGTAGGGTAGGGGTGAGCCATGGCGTACTGGTTCAGCCCAGCTTTCTGGGGGAAGACAATCGGCTGCTGCTATCGACCCTGGCCGCTCACTCCAACCGACTGATAGGCGTGGCTGTCGTTTCCCCCAAGACATCTCCACATGAGCTTGCTGCCATGCACGCTTTGGGGGTACGCGGTGTGCGCTTGAACCTCTCGGGTCGTAGCCATGATTTGCCGGATTGGACGCGTGAGCACGCCTACTGGGACCGCCTTCTTTCCATGGGCTGGCATGTGGAGGTTCATACCGACCCCGGGCGCTTGCCGGATGTGATCCCCCAACTGCCTTCGAGCCTCCATGTGGTGGTGGACCATATGGCCAAGCCGCTCAACCCCCGTCCAAGCGATCCGACCCTGAGGTTGCTCGGTCGCCTGGGCCCTGGTCGTGTGAGTGTGAAACTCAGTGGTGGTTATCGTCTCGGTGAGGTTGACCCCCGTGAAACAGCCCATTCACTTTTGGACGAGCTTGGTTGTTCCGCGCTGCTTTGGGGAAGCGACTGGCCGTGTACGAACTTTGAGAACTGGGCAGACTATCCGGCGCTGCACGCCACACTGTCACAGTGGTTGGAGCCTGCGCATCTGGAGGCGGTTAACCGCATTAACCCGCTTCGGCTTTACTGGGGCGTGGGAAAGGAGTGAGCGGACGAACGGCGGAGTGGTTCGAATCCCCAACGCCACCAAAAAACGATGCTTCGTGACCCGAGTAAATTATTTAAACGATCTAATCGGGCCTGCCAGTCAAAGGCCCACGAAAGTGGGCTTTTTTATGGCGGTATGGGAGGGTGAGAACCCGGCTTTCTAACCGCCTTAGATTCCCAGCCCCTTCATGGCCGGCTCTGGATAGCGGGTTCCCGCTGCCGCGTGGGCAGGGAACAGTTCGTTGAGGGCGGTCAGCTCGCTTGCAGTCAGTTTGACACGAATTGCGGCCAAATTTTGTTCGAGGTATTTGACTTGTTTGGTTCCAGGGATCGGGAACACATCAGCCCCTTGCGCATGAACCCAGGCCAATGCCAGTTGCGCCGATGAGATCCCTTTGCTTCGGGCCATGTCTTCCATTTGCGCGATCAACAGCGCATTTTTGCCGATGTTTTCTGGCTTGAATCTGGGCATGTTGCGGCGCCCATCCTTTTCGCCTAGCGCGTCCAGCGACTTGATCGTTCCAGTCAAAAAGCCCCTGCCCAAGGGCGAGTAAGCCATGATGGCCATGCCCAATTGGCGACAGGTGTGAAGGATGTCGCCCTCGATGTCACGGCTCCAGAGCGAGTACTCGGTTTCCAATGAGGCCAGGGGGTGAACCTTATAGGCCCGCTCGATGGTTTCGGGACCTGCCTCAGACAAGCCCAAGTAACGCACCTTGCCTTGCTCAACCAGGCGTTTCATGGCCCCCACAGTGTCCTCGATGGGCACGGTCGGATCGACCCGGTGCAAGGCGTACAAATCGATGACATCCACACCCAGGCGCTTGAGCGAACGCTCGCAGGCAATCGCCACGTGCCGCGGGTCTCCCCCGGTGTACCCAGTGTCGCCACCGCCAGCCAAGGCCAGGTTGCCGAATTTGGTACAGACGAGGGCCTTCTCGCGCCGACCGACCAATGCCCGACCCAGCAGGCTTTCGTTGGCACCATTGCCGTAGGCATCTGATGTAACGATCAGGTTAACGCCCTGATCGATGGCGCTGTGTATCGTCGCGATCGATGCGGCATCGTCAGGTTGCCCATAAAAAATCGACATGCCCATGCACCCCAAGCCTTGTGCCGATGCCAAGGGGCCGTTTTTTCCGAGAGATTTAAGTTCCATGATTTCAACGTTCTACAAAGAAATCCCCTTCGCTGTGCAGGGGCTGGGGCACACGCTAGGTGCGCAGAGGGTGGGTGTCAGCGCTTCATTTCATATTTTTTGCGGGCTTCCTGAAAGTGGGCCCACACAGCACGGACATTTTTGTGTCCAGCTGCTTCCTGGCGCTTGAAGAGCAATTCATTGGCCGCATTGCCACGTTCTTGCATGAATTTCTCATCCTCTGGCGATGAGGTGTGAAACACAATGCGACTGCGTTTTTTCCAATCATCCATGATGTTGCTCTCCAATTCCATCAGCGACTTCCCATAGCGCTCAGTGTATTCGGAGCGCAGTTGCATCAGCATGCTCTGAATCTCTGCTGGCAGCGCGCGGTATTTTGAGCCTGTCATGAAAAACCCAGAAGCCACAGCGCCGCCATTGCCTTTAACGCCTGCGGTGTTGAAGAAGTGAACGTGCTTGATGACTTCGTTGAGTTTGAAGGCATTGCTGAGCAAAATGGCCATGTCGCCCAGGGCATCGATGGTGCCACGGTCGATCGCGGCATACATGTCGCCAAAGGGCATGAACACGGGGTTGGCATCGAGCGCCTTGTAGAACTCGATCCGCGCCCCTCCATAGGTGCGCAAAGTTTTGCCCTTGATTTCCCGCACAGATCCCAATTGCTGCTTGGTTCCCACCGGCGCATGCCCGCTGATGTGTGGCATCAGGATGACGATGTCTTCACGTGAAATTTCGGCTTTTAAGTCGGGTTGATTTTCAAGGGTGTCAATGGCGGCTTTCATGCCAGCCACATAGTCGTCGCCGAAATTGAAGATTTGATCCAGGGTCATGTAGTAGGGAAACTGGGCGGGGAAATAGGTGCTGCTTACCCAGGCCAAGTCGGCAATTCCAGATTTGATGCCGGGCAAGGCATCGGCCCATTTGACCAATGAGTCGCTCCAGAAATACATGACCTTGATGCGTCCTCCTGAGCGTTTTTCAACTTCAGACCCCCACCATTTGTGCATCTCCCCGAACCAAGATTTTTCAGCCACTGGTATGGCCATCTTCCAAGTGGTTGTCGACTGAGCCAGCACACTGGGTGTGCCGACGATGGATGCGGCAGTCAGACCGCCCATCATTTTTAGAAAATCACGCTTCATGTCTGTCTCCTGTGGGTTGATGCGGATCAAATGAGTTTTTTAACTGCTCCGTGCTTGACGATACTTTTAATTCTTTTTGCGACCAGATGTTGAGGCCGAAGTCGATTTGCGCTTGGCGGGTATCACCGGCACCAACAGGCGAGAGGCCCTGGATCCTCCGGTGTAGATTGTGATGTTGCCGTCAAAGACTTTGGGCGGTCGATCCTTGGGGTCGGTGTGCGTGAATGGACCACACCCCGTCATGGGGTATTTCATGTTCGAGAGATGGGCGGCTGGCCCAGGGTATTCATAGTCTTTACCGCGCACCGTCACCGCAAGTCGATGGCCCGCAGGTATGACGATGCAAGTTGGGACGATTTCAATGTCAAATTCGTAGACTTTGCCAGGTGTCAGTGGCTGGACTTCATCGTGTGGGTGGTAGGGGCGATAAGGCAACGAGAGTTTCGGGTCGAGCTTGCGGTGGGAGGCCCGCAGCCAACCTTGGCCCACTGGGGTATGGGGGTCCAGAGCGCCGATGAAAACCACCTCCTTCATGTCAGGACTGAAAATCCTGAAGACGGCAAAGAAGTCGGCGTCCCGCGTGGAGGAGGCGGCAAAGAGTTTGAGGGCGATTGGGCCTGTGATCTCGGTATCTTGCTCGCTCGGTGGCAACATAAAGGTGAGGCCATCGGAGTAGCCTCGGTATTGACGCTTGGCCAGGCGCTCGGGTTTGCGGGCTTGCAGCGTCAGGTCATCGGCGTTGAGATAAAGAGAAGTCCACTGGGTGCCTGCCAATGGCCATTGGGTCTCGTTGCGTTGGACGAATTTCTCGCCGGGGTGGCGAATCTGAAGCTGTACTTTGGGTTGCCGGTCCCAACCGTTGTTTTTACCGTGTAGAAAATGATCAAAAAACTTGAGCTGGATCTTGCGCCCGTAGTCGGTATAAAACTCCGTCCAATGTTCAATGCCGTGCACTTCTAGCCATTTGTGGGCGCTGGCCGAACGCAGATAACCCTCGAAGTTCCCCCTGGGGTGTAAGCCTTGCCCGCCCCAGTTGGCAGCAGAAAGCAAGGGCACGGTGATTTTGCTGAAGTCTGGCGTACGCGCCTTCCAATAGGCATCATCGAGCGCGTGTTTGGCCACCTCGGCGCTGAGGTTCTCTCGATTTTTAAGCAATTGCGCTTCGCTGAGTACCTCGGTTCCACAGACTGGCTCTCCGGTCACTCGGCTGATTGGGCCATTTTTCCCTAAGCCATGCTGTACCGACTTGACCTGCATGTCGTACCAATTTTTGATGAAGTCGCACAAGATGCCGCCATGGTGGCTGAGATCGCGATAAAAGTCCGAGGCCCCTTCCCAAATGCAAATGGCAGCCAGGTGCGGGGGTTGCTGCGCGGCCACCTGCCATTGGTTCATGCCGTAATAGGAGATGCCGTTGAGCCCTACCTTGCCGTTGGACCAACCTTGCTGCCCAGCCCATTCGATGCAGTCGTACATGTCACGCGTCTCTTGGGGGCTCCACAAGGCCATGAAACCTGGTGAGGCGCCGGCGCCACGTGAGTCGACCCGCACCACAGCGTAATCGTGAGGAACCCATTTTTCGGGGTCAACAACTTCCCAATTTTGATACTTGTTGGTGGAGCCCGCAGTAACATCAGGGTGCTTCTCAGCCATGATGTCCCAGGCCGTTCGGTAACCGTCTTGAAAGGCCAGTCCCTTGCCGTAGGGGCCATGGCTCAAGATGACAGGGTATTTGCCCGCCTTGGCTGGGCGATAGACATCCGCATAGAGGCAAGAACCATCTCGTGTACGGATGGGGATGTTCCAGTCGATATGCATGCCGTCGAGCACTTCCGATTTTTGGGTATAGGGCATGTGGGTCTCCTTGGATGGTTCAAAACAATGAGGTTGCCTTTGTCATGTGGCAATCTTATTGATCAAGTGCTGTTTTATTTTTTCATTGTGAGTCATGCTGAAGCGCCATTAATCGGAATTAACCCTAGATACAAACCATTTTCTCGGCTCAATAATTGCTCGATCAACAGATGATTTGCCAAGAAGAGTCCAATGTTCTTCAGAAAGGGAGCGTCATGAATTACCGAGAAATCAGCGAGGTGCGCGATGGGATGCGGGTGGATTGGGACATGCCCATCACCATGGACGATGGCGTGGTTTTGCGTTGCGATATTTTTCGCCCGACCACCGAGAGCAAGTACCCGGTCATTTTGACCATGGGCCCGTATGGCAAATGGCTGCACTTTGAAGACCTCTATGGCGCTCAATGGAGAACCATGTGCCAGACACACCCAGAGGTGCCGACCGATTCAACCAACAAGTACCAAGTTTGGGAAGTCGTCGACCCCGAAAAATGGGTGCCCGACGGATATGTGGTGGTGCGAGTGGACAGCAGAGGGGCAGGACGCTCCCAGGGTGTGATTGACATCTGGTCGCTGCGCGAGGCCAAGGATTTGGCCATCTGTGTGGACTGGGCAGGTGTGCAGCCATGGTCCAACGGCAAGGTAGGGCTTAACGGCATCTCGTATTTTGGTCAAAACCAATGGCAGTGCGCGGCGCTGCAGCCCAAACACCTGGCGGCCATGATTCCCTGGGAGGCCGCGGCCGATTTCTATCGCGACATGGCGCACCATGGAGGCATCTTTAACCGAGGTTTTGTTCAAGACTGGTCTAAATCGCAGGTCTACTCGGTCCAAAATGGCCGTGGGACCCGGGGGTTCCGCAGTCGCTTGACTGGCGACTGGGTGTCGGGGCCAGAGACCTTGAGCGATGAGGAACTGGGCGCTAATCGACGCGACTTCTATCAGGACTGCATCAGCCGCAAACTCGATACCGACGAATTCTGGCAATCGCGCATGCCCGATTGGTCCAAAGTCAAAACGCCCTTTTTATCGGCCGCCAACTGGGGGGGGCAGGGCTTGCACCCCCGAGGTAATTTTGAGGCCTTCACCCGAGCGGGCGGCAGTCAGAAATGGTTGGAGGTGCACGGCATCGAGCATTGGACGCACTTTTACACCAACTATGGTCTGGCTTTACAGAAAAAATTCATGGGCCACTTCCTCAAGGGTGAAAAGACAGGTTGGGATGAGCAACCCAAAGTCCTCTTGCAAGTCAGGCATCCAGGCGAAAAATTTGTCGAACGCGCCGAGAGCGAATGGCCTTTGGCCCGTACCCAGTGGACCAAGCATTACTTGCACCTCAACGAGCAAACTTTGGGGACTCAACCCCAAACCGCTGATGCCACACTGACGTATGCCGGTTTGGGGCAAGGGGTGACCCTGATGACCCCTCCGCTGCAGCGGTCGACCGAAATCACCGGTCCCATCGCGGCCAAATTGTGGGTGTCTTCATCGACACGCGATGCGGATTTGTTCCTGATCGTGCGGGCTTTCGATCCAAATATGAAAGAGGTGGTGTTTCAGGGCGCGCTCGATCCCAACACCCCCATCGCCCAAGGGTGGCTGCGGGTCTCGCACCGAAAATTGGATCCAGCGCTGAGTCTGCACTATCGTCCTTATCACACCCACGATGAGGAGCAACCCATGCAGGCGGGTGTCGTCTACGAGGTCGATGTAGAGGTCTGGCCGACATGCATCGTGCTACCCAAAGGCTACAGGCTGGCATTGACCGTTCGGGGCAAAGACTATGAGTACCCAGGTGGGCCCAGCAAAGGACTGGAAACCCTGGGGACCCAATGGCATGGTTGTGGACCATTCGTTCACAACGACCCACGCGACCGGCCAGCCGATGTGTTTGGAGGCGACGTCACTTTGCATGCCGGACCCTCGCGACAAGCCCATCTGTTGCTGCCGATCATCCCCGCTTCGACATAAGGCCGGACCGCCGACGCCATGCGCACCGAACTGATCAGTATTCCCACCGATGGTGTCCCCTTAGACGGTGCTTTGCATCTACCCGATGGGCAAATCAAAGGCAGTGCGTTGTATTTTCATGGCAACACCATGAACTTTTACACCGGCGCTGCCCGCTTTCTGGCCCCAGCACTGACCGCCATGGGGTGGGCTTTCTTGGCCTTTAATCGCCGTGGACACGACATCTTGACGACCCGTGCCAGTCGTGCTGCCGAAGGGGGTGCTTTCCAAACCGTCGCCGAATCTGTGGCAGACAATCGCTATGCGGCGAATTGGTTGGCCCAACAGGGTCACTCAAACCCTGTGATCATCGGTCACAGCTATGGCGGCATGCTCGCTACTCGGCATGTGGTTGATCATCCCAATACCCCGGCGCTGGTTTTGCTCTCAGCAGGTCGCGGTGGCCAAGAAAATGTCTCTGGTGGGCGTGAGAATCTCTTTGCCATGGACCGCACCCAGGAGTTGACCGATCAGGCCAAGGCGCTGGTGGCTGCCGGCCAAGGCGATGCATTGTTGTCGTTGCCTGGGTGGTGGTGGGTGATCAGTGCGCGTAGTTTCTTGGATCGTTTACAACACGTACCCGATACCTTGGCGTTGGCCCAGCAGATCCGCTGTCCGGTCTTGGCCTTGCGTGGTGACCAGGAGGACCGCACGCGCTACCCGGCTGAGGAATTTCAGGCGGCTTGCGCTGGGCCTTGCGAGGTTCGGGTCATGCCGATGTGCGATCATTTTTACAACGGCTGTGAGGAACAGGTGGCGAAGGAAGTGGTCACATGGTTGGGTCGCTTGCAGCAGCTTTGACGCTTGTGCCCTCTAAAACAGCGGCACACGGTTAGACCCATCTATCTCAGGGCTTTATCCTTGCGGCTTCATCCATTGAGCACGGTTCTCCAGCGTGGCATAGGGACTGATCATGTCGAGGTGAAATTCGATCGGAGCCAAGCCAGCCTGTACCTTGGCCGCCCAATGTGCGTCGGCCAGTGCCCCTTTGCCGATCGATACCAAATCGCCCTCGCCATCGACCAAGGCTTGATTGGCCAAGGCCGGATCTTGCAGTTTGCCATTGGCGATCACCGGCAAACCGCTGAAGGTTTTGGCCAGTCCGGATAGGCTTTGGGTGCTCCCAAACACCGGGGCAAGGCCTTGGTGTGCCGCCACATGGATGAAGTCCACGCCCGTCTGAGCGATTTCAGAAAAAATCACCCGCGCGTCTTCCATCTGCCCTGGCCAGACATACTCCAGGTCATTGACCTTGGTTTGTGACAGTCGCACCCCCAATAACTGGCCAGGAATCGCCGCGCGCACGGCCTGCAACAACTGCAAATGAAAGCGCAGGCGGTGACGGACATCACCGTTGTAAAGGTCGTGACGTTGGTTGGTATAAGTGGTCAAGAACTGGTCGGGCAAATAGCCGTTGGCTCCGTGGATCTCGACCCCATCGAAGCCAGCCTCGATGGCCCGCTGCGCCGCAAGAGCAAAGCTGTCGATAACGGCATGAATCTCTTTTGGGGTGATCTCGCGCGGGGTTTGGAATGGGCCACCATTGCCCCGATATCGGCTGATCTGTGTGCCTTTGGGGGCGATGGCCGAGGGTGCGATGGAACCCTGAACCCAATGGTTGCCCTGGTTCACCGCACCGCCGTGAAAAAGCTGCATGTAGATGGGGGTGCCGTGGGCGTGCACGGCGCGCACCACTTCGCGCCAACTTTCGGCTTGGGCCTGTGAGGCGATGCCGGGCTGGTTCAAATAGCCCTGGCTGTATTGCAAGTCGACATAGGTGGCTTCGGTGGCAATCAAGCCCCACCCGCCTTGAGCGAAAGACTCGTAGTATTGAACCATGGCAGGGGTCACCAGGCCCTCGTCGCTGGCACTGGCGCGGGTCAGCGATGACACCACCGTGCGGTTTTTTAGGCCCAAGGAACCTAGGGTGTAAGGGGAAAACAGGTGAGGGTAATTCATGGTAAGCGCGAGCGACTGTTGATGATCAAATGACTATCAACTCGGCGCCATTTGAACCGATGTGCCCACGAAAGTAAACCCTGATTCATTGGGTCTTAAACACTCGTCATGCGCCGATGCGACGACGAAAGGAAATCGACATGAAAGCAGCTTGGTGCCGGCAGCAAGGCCCCTCCCAAAAAGTCATTGAAGTGGGCGAAATGCCCAGCCCCACGCTTTCCCGCTGATCATTCCCAGCAGCGACAGCGCCGGCGTCGGCTCACGCCGTGACATCAACTAGCACCAGGCTGAAAGGTTTCAAATGAAGCCATCGGCATCAAGAGTTCGAATCCTCGTCCCTACCCAAAAATGATGCTTCATGACCTGAGCAAGTCATTTATTCAATCTCTTCTGGCCCGTTAGAAAAAGTCCCTCTAACGCGCTCAGTCGATTTGTCAGGCGCTCAGACCCCAGCATCACGCTGGGATTTTGACTATAGACCTCTGACTTTTCGCCGTGGTACTACGCGAGGGTGTTGCCTCAACTGAGAGACGCCCTCAACAATGGGTTGGGCATCCCCAGCGAGAACGAGGGACAGACCCCGGATGCGGATGTCGTTTGAAATATTGAAAGTATTTGTATTCAACTTAAATTTTAAGATTTTCGAGCCTGATGCAATTGGTGTAAGGTTATTTTTCGCACCTCGAGTTGACTGCTTTCAATGTGCATTTTCAGCAGCATGCGACTTTGATCGCTGCGCTGTTTTTGAATGGCTTCGAGAATCTTTCCGTGCTCATCGAAAGTAGCGTCAATACGGGGGCGCTGTGTGAAATCAAGTCGCCGTATAACTCGTATGCGGTCGGTTATATCTTGATGCGCCCTGAGCATTTCGGCGTTTCCGGTAGCTTTCACCAAAGAGAGGTGGAATTGCTCGTCCCAAACGCATACTTCGTGAGGGTCAATGTTGCGCCGAATCTTGGGTACAAGCCACCGTCTACCCAGTTCTTCAAGAATGTCAGTGCAGCGTTGCGGATCACCCCGTGTCTTTCCTTCACACAACCTCTGTACCGCCTCGGTTTCAATCAGCACCCGTAGGTCGTAGAGTTGATCGAATCGCTCGAAATCGAATGGCAGAACACGCCAGCCGTTTCGAAACAGCACCTCGACCTGACCTTCTTGTTGTAGGCGCAACAGCGCTTGTCGGACAGGCGTTCGTGAAACCTGAAGGCGCTCAGAAACATCATTCTCAGTAAACCGATCGCCAGGTACCCAATAAAAATCAGCCAGGTCCTGCTTCAGTCGCAAATAGACCTCGTCGGCCAGAGAAACCCGGTTAATTTGTTGTGTACTCATACAGTAATTATCGCAATCAAAAGCGCGTGACCAAAGCACTCGATCATCTGCGCACCTCGCGTTGAAAAACCTCCAGACTTCGTTTTTTGGTGGCCACAAAATTGGCCTCGCTCAGGGTGGCGACCGTCCTGGGGCGTGGGTCGTTGTAGTGCAAAATTTCAGCGATCGAGGTGGGACGCTTGGTCAGTAGCAAGACCTGGTCAGCCAGGTAGACGGCCTCCTCCAGATCATGAGAGACAAGCATCATGGTCGTGCCAGTCTGGATGAATACCTCTTGCAATTTTTCCCGGATGAACAAAGTCATTTCGAAGTCCAATGCAGAAAACGGTTCATCCAGGAAAAGGACTTCGGGTTTGGGCGCTAATGCCCGCATGATCGAGGCAGTCTGCTGTTGGCCCCCCGACAATTCATAGGGGTAGCGATTCAGGTCGAATTTGACGTCAAAAGAGGCCACCAACTCTTCCATGCGCCGATCCACTTCGTTTTTGCTTTTCCCTTCCAGTTTCAAAGGGTAGGCAATGTTGTCGATGGTGCGCATCCAGGGGAACAGGGCTTCGCGGTAATTTTGGAACACATAACCGATCTTGGTGTCTTTGAGCGATTTGCCGTCAAACAGTATTTCACCTTTGTCGATCGGGACCAGCCCCGAGATCATGTTGATCAAGGTCGATTTTCCGCAACCGTTAGGACCGAAAATCGACACGATCTTGCCTTTGGGAATGTCCAGATCAAAGTTTTCGTACAGGGGCCAACCTGCGAAATATTTGGTCAGGCCTCGAATAGTGATGTGAGTTCCGGCAGGCCCGGGCTGAAAGGCGGGTTTGGGAATGTCGGCATAGACGGGCCCATTGATCACTGAGTTCATCTTCCGCTCCAATGCACGACGCGCTTTTCCAGCGCCAAAAACAACACGTTCAGGGCATAGCCCAAAATTCCAGCAGCCATGATGGCGGCATACATCACCCGAACATTCATCACCTGCTGCGCATCGATGATTTTGTGGCCCAGCCCGTTCTCGGAACCGATGAACATTTCTGCCACCACCACGATCACTAAGGCCATGGACACGGCTGATCGCAACCCAACGAAGGTCGGTTGCAAACTTTCCCAAAACAGCACGTCCTTGAAGATTTGCCACCGTGATGCCCCCATCACCTTGGCCGCCGCAACCCGTTGCTTGCGGGCGTTGATGACCCCGTAGGCGCAATTAAAGATAACGATCAGAAAAGCACCAAATGCGGCTATAGCCACTTTATTGATGTTGTTGATGCCAAAAATCAACAAAAAAAGCGGGATGAGTGCTGAAGCCGGTGTGGATCGAAAAAAATCGATCACGAATTCGACGCTGCGATAGGCCCGCTCGTTGCTGCCCAAGGCGATGCCCAAAGGCATGCCCACCGCAGTGGCGATGGCAAAGGCGTACAAGGTGCGCTCCAGGGTCACCCAAAAATGCGGCAACAACACCGGCCCAGCCATCCCGTTGATCAGGGTGAGCAAGGTGTCGATGGGGGCCGGGAGCAAGATGGGCTTGATCAGCCCAAAACGCACCACCAGGTCCCAAATCAGCAGTAAAACCACGGGCCCAACCAAAGGCAGGGCCTTGCCCCAATCGAACCGCTGCTGCGTTGGTGCATACGCAGCAGTGTCGTTCGATTGCCATGGTGCTTGGGCAGTCGTATCTGCCGATGAGGTTTCCGGGGTCATATCGCTCAGCCTTTGTACAACATGGCGCCCACGTCTACCTTGCGGTTGAAAATGCCGCGCTCGGTGAACAAATCGAAGAATTTCTGGAAGTAGGCGATGTCCGATGGCTTGAATTCGTTTGACATCATGTAGTCCGCCATGGGCACCTCGTTGGTCAAAGCGCCTTCGATGGCGGTGTAGCCTTTCAGGAAGGGCCGTGCTTCCGCCGGGTTGTTTTTCACCAAATCGACGCCTCTTTTATAAGCGGCAATGTAGCGGCGCGTGACTTCGGGGTATTTTTTGATGAACTCGGTCGTCAAACTGGCCGAACCGCCGTGCCATGGTGCCATCGGATCGCCCAACACATATTTGGCGATCACCCCGACCTCGAGGTTACGGGTGGTGCCGTTCATGCGGCCGACCGTGCCCGTGGGCTCCAAGGTGTAACAGGCGTCGACTTGGGCCGCGGCGATGGCCGCGATGTGCTGCCCAATCGGTAGTTCAACCACAGTGAAATTCTTTGCGCCAGCGCGCTCCAGTACCGTCCGGGCTAAGATGACGTTTTGCACACCAGGGCCGCAGGCCACCCGTTTGCCACTGAGTTCATTGATCGATTTGATGGGGCTATCTTTGGCGACGATAAACTCGTCCAGCACAAATTTTTGGTTGGTTGGATTGGTGCAGAAAATTTGCAACAAACCGGGTTGCGCAATCTCGGCAATGCCAAGTGCTGCAGAGCCGGTGCCATTCGAACTACCCTCGGCCCGTCCGGCAATCATGGCTTCGGCCACCTGTTGCGGGCTGGCAAGTTTGAGGGGCTCGACATCCAGGCCGGCTTCCTTGAAATAGCCTTTTTCGACTGCTGCAAAAAATGGAATGCCAGAGGCGACAGGCCAAAACCCGACCCGAATCTTGGGGCTGGTTTGACCCATGACCAGTGCCGGGGCACTCAGAGTAGCCAGTGTGACGCCGCCGGCTTTTAACAAGCGCCTGCGTGCGGGCTGCATGGCCTGAGCCTTCGTGCTGTTTCGCGTGGTGTTGGAAGAACGCTGCATGGTGTACTCCTTGTTAAAAATGAAAGATTCAAACGGGTTGGGAAAGGGGGTTTTGAGACTGCATGTACGACCGCCAACCACCGTGGTGGCTGATGTCGGTTGCATTGACCAACGCATGGGCTTCACACAAAAAGCCCTGGACATGGCTGCCGTCCTGCAAGGTCAGCGTGCCGATGCCCAGGGGCGCTGGAATACCGGCGACAAACGAACCATATTGGGACAAAGGCAAGGACCAAATTTCGACTTGTACCGATTTGCCCTCTGCAGCGCCTACCCGGATCAGACCGGGTTTCGGAGGTTGCGTGTCGGCCAATGCGTAGAGCTTGTAATGCGGTGCGGTCTGAGTGGTTTGGATCAACCTGGCGCCACGCTCGGTCAACTGAAAATTCAACGGCATGCCGCTCAGGTGAGCTCCCACCACCGCGACACGGATTTCGGGCTCCAAGGACAGGGCGGAATCCGGCGGCGCAGGGACGGTTAAGTCAGACGGTTTCATAGTCTGCCCGGTCGCACCCCATCGAGCATGAGGTTCGCACTGAACCGCTGCGTGGTAGCGTGTGCCCCATTCGGCCAGAGGCCAGTCATGCCCGGCCTGCCCGATCAAGGTCACGCCAAATGGCAAACCATCGGACCGCAGGCCCGATGGCACCGACAATGCGGCGTAATCCAGCAAATTTACGAAGTTGGTGTAGTACCCCAGTCGACGATTGAGTTCCACGGGGTCTCTTTGCAAGTCATCGATGCGAACATGGGTGGGCGCAGTAGGAACCACCATGAAATCGATGTCGTTCCACATCGGGCGGACTTCTTGATCGATCTGGCGCAAGGTCAATTGCGCCTCAAACACATCGGTGGCGCTGAACCGTCGCGATTGGGCAATGATGCTGCGCACCGGTTCAATCACACTCAATTCATTTGCGTCAAAAAACGATCTGATCGCCGCATGCCGCTCGGCTACCAAGGCACTGCCATACAGCAAATCCGCAGCGCGCGCCAAGGGTGCATATGGAATTTGCACCAACTGGGCTCCCATCTGACGCAACCGCGCCAAGGCCGTTTCAAATGCCAGACGCGATGCTTCATCGCCGTAAAACTCTAGGACATCAGGTATTCCTATGCGAGGTTCAGCGGGGAAGGGCTGAGCCCGCCAAGGTAAATCAGTGGCTGAGCGCGAATACGGGTCGAGCGGGTCATGCGATGCAGCCGCCATAAGAACCCGCCAAGCCAAAGGCACGCTGCGAGCAAAGATCGATACCACATCCACACTTTGTGCCGCCGGCAAAACCCCTGCCGCGCTGATGCGACCCCGGGTGGGTTTGAATCCAACGATATTGTTCAGTCCCGCTGGTACTCGCCCAGAGCCTGCCGTGTCGGTACCCAATGAGAAGTCCACCTCACCCGTGGCCACCACATAGGCCGACCCACTGCTACTGCCCCCGCTGACATACAAAGGGTTAAAAGAATTGGGCACTGCACCATAGGGAGAGCGTGTCCCATTCAGACCGCAGGCAAACTGATCCAGATTCGTTTTGCCGATCAGCGATGCACCAGACTGAAGCAGGCGGTGCACCACCGAGGCGTGTTTCTGGGGCGTGTATGCAAAGTCTGGGCAGGCGGCGGTGGTAGGCAGACCTGCTACATCAATGTTGTCCTTGACCGCAAAAGTCAAGCCTTTGAGCGTGCCGATTTCACTCTGATCAGCAGGCGATGCTCGAAGGGGCGAACCCAGTTTGGTGATCCAGCCAACTGGTACTGCTTTGCTGGTGTCGGGTGGTTTGGGGGTGTGTTTCATTTTGGTGCATCCAAACTTGTATCCAAGATGAATGCAAGCAACATGCCACACCTCGCAACGGGCTCGAGAATCGCATTAGAAAGCTATGGAGAAAAAGGGACGTTACTTCGAACTTGTCGCCCCAAAGAGAAGGCATCTCAGCTGAATAGCAACCGACGGGGCAGTGCTGACAGCCGGTCATCACCTCAAGCAAATGCGTGGGCACTGGTGGTTCGAATTAAGGACGCCACCAAAAACAGGGCAGTTGAAAACTGAGCGAGTGAGATAAACAATCTCTTTTGCCTCGCCAACAGCCTCTTTCTGGGGCTTGTTTTCGTCTTTTATGAGGTCTGCTTAGCAAAGTGTCTTTGCACCATTAGGCATCTCAGTTTCAAATTTAATCAAGACACTGATGAGCAACGCCGTCAGCGTCAAATCCAACACCATGTTCCTGAGCGCGTTTGGCAACATCGGGATGCCATTTCACGGGCGCAGGGTTCTTTCCGCCCAGAATGGATAGCAGCAAGCCAGTTTCACCGTCCAGGCTTCTGAATGCGCGGTGGACAAAGGGCGGTACGCTGATGGTGTCACGCTCTTTTAGAACTACGGTATGCAACTGTTGAGTTTCGCCGTCCACCCAATCCACTTCCCATCGGCCCGCTTGAACTACAAAAACTTCCTCGCTCTCATGCCAATGCAGTGCAGCGCCACATCCTCGAGGAGCCACAATGTAGTCAATGTGAAAATTTTCAGCGGCTCGGATTTTGGGATGGAAATTGGGGTCGTCAGTGACACCAGAGCCGATGACGCTGTACAAGACTCGCTGATGACCCGGGATATACGTGTCGGCAAAAGCCTTTGGGCTACTAGGAATTTCCTCAAATCGCGCTAACCGGCTATTCATTTCGGCCACAGAGCAAGGTGCGGAATCAGCGGTGTGATGAACCCAGGAATCTAGTAGAGCTTGACGATTCATAAGAGTTTAACGCTGGCTGTTGACAAAAGAGTGCCGTTCAGAGAATCACAAGAGAAGCCCTGATTGGGGGGGAATGCTGAGAGCGCTCTGACCATAGGCAGTCGCTTGGATATCCCAGGTTAGGGCTATGTGAGCGGAAGCTGCGTGAATATCACGAAACAGTCTCTGCAAAGGTAGTTTTGAAGAAAGCCCGGCAGCGCCTGCAGCGGGCATCAGCGTATCAATGCTTTTGACGATCAAACCTGAAGCGAAGGCAACGTTGCGCTTCCACTTCAATTTCGTTTCCAGGCTAGGGTACTCTCCTCTTGCCGTCGACATTTCCAGTTCCAGCCAATCTCGACGCAAAACGGTTTCAGCAAAATCTACGCAGGCTGACGACTCGGCGATGCGAGCTTGTACCGATGCAAGCTCTGACACTCTTGCACCAGTGTAGGTGCCCGCACGGTGACGCATGCTCGTTACAAATTGTTCGATGGCTCCCTTAGCAGCGCCTAAGGGAACAATGCACAAAAAATACGCAAACGAAACAAAGGTCGGCATTGAGTACATGGGATGTGAGTGGATTTTCCCGCCAGGCAAATCTTTGCCAGCAGCGAATATCTCAGCAGACACACTTAGGTGCTCTGGTACAAATGCGTCGACAACTTCCACATCATGACTGCCACTGCCTGTTAATCCATAGGCATACCAGTTATCAAGACTTTTGAAGTCAGATTTGGGAACAAGAAAAAAACGACGATGAGGTGCTGAAGCATCACCAGCATCTGTCATGCATCCAACGATCATCCAAGATGACGCATCGACACCGCTGGCAAATGGCCATCGGCCGCTAACTCGATACCCACCGCGCTCATAGGTCGCCTTGCCGCAAGGAAAGGCGAGTCCGGTAGCTGCTAGAGCACGCGGATCAGAGCCCCAAACATCTTGTTGGGCCTGCAATTCTAGTTGACCAATCGTCCAGGCATGTGAGGCCAGATTGGTGAAGACCCAGGCAGTCGATGGGCACACTTTGGCGATTTCGAGAACCACGTCCAAACACTCGCTCATCCCAAGTTCAGATCCACCGAACATCTTGGGCTGCATCATTCGCATCAAGCCCGAATCAAAAAGATCTTGAATCGATTCGTCGGGACAATGCCGTAGCGCTTCGCAGGCTAGAGCCCTTTCTGCAAAACGAGGGGCTAAATGGCGCGCCTTGTCTAGGGCAAGGCTGGCTGTCAGAGTCGGCGGCGGCTTACTAGAAGTCCGCGCTACCAGGTGTAAGACGCTCATGTGACAGTTCCTTGTGGTTCGCTTCATCATACAAGGGTTGCCCCTGAATATCAAAACCCATCTGACCGCTAGTATGAATCGCACGCCGGTTCGGGCAATCACTTGGGGTGCCTAAAAAGTTATGCACCCCATCAACTGCCAAAGAACCTTGACTGCTGGACAGCGATCTGTGAACGACAAAAGGAACGCACTCACCATGCAACTACAGAATCCGGACTGGCACAAGCGATTGGTTCGCTCTTTGCACATGCTCGCAGCCATTTGGCTTTTCGCGCTGGCATTTTTAATCTTGGCCGATGTGCTCGCCCGTGGCCTATTTAACTCCCCCATACAAGGCACAGCCGAGTTGGTCTCGAACTCAATTGTCGCCATTGCTTTTTTGCAACTCTCTCACTCGATCCGTATGCGAGGGATGCTGCGAGCTGAATTTCTTGACGCTTACTTGCCAGCCTGGCTGATGCGTGCTTTTTCCATGATGGGGTATATCTTGGGCATTGGCTTGTTTTTGGCATTGGCTTACGCCTCCTGGGATCCGATGATTCAAGCGATTGAGATCAATGAATACCAGGGCGACGGCGCGCTTCGAGTGCCCACCTATCCCGTGCGAATCATCATTGTGCTGACCAGCCTGCTCTCCGCTGTGGGATATGTGTATTTGTTCCTGGAAGGTCTTCGCGGTGAGTCTGAAATTTTGATACCTGAGAGTTCAGACGCGGAAGGGAGGGTGTGATCATGGACTCAACTTCATTTGCAGGCCTCATGATTGTGGTTTTGATTGTCATGATCGCTGCGGGCATACACATCAACGTTGCCCTGGCCACTGCGAGCGTTTTGGGTGTTGGAATTTTGGCTGGGAAAACTTCCGTAGCGCTCTCCATTTTGTCCACCACTGCATTCGAGGTACTGCGGGATTACATATTTGCAGTCATTCCTATGTTTATTCTGATGGGGGAGCTGATTGCCAGGAGTGGTGCCGCAAAAGATCTGTTTCAGGTAGTCAACCGAGTTCTGTTTTTTTTACCGGGTCGACTGGCGGTGGCTACTGTGATTGGCAACGCTGTGTTTGCCGCGGTTGTGGGGGTCTCTATCGCTTCAGCAGCCACTTTTTCCAGGATCGCCTATCCGCAAATGCGAGCCTTGAACTACGATAAAACCGTTGCATTGGGTTGCATCGCAGGAAGTTCCTCCTTGGGCATGCTGATACCGCCATCAGTGCTGATGATTGTGTGGGGCGTGTTGACGGAACTGTCAATTGGAAAATTATTTTTGGCAGGTTTTTTGCCCGGATTCCTGTTGGCAGGTTTTTATGCAATTTACTGCGTAGTGCTGGCATTACTCAAGCCCGAGTTGTTTGGTGCTGGGAAGGCTGCCATCGCCGCAGCCATGCATAGTCGGGGTAAGCCTGTTGAACCCGCCATCGACTTGCAAACTGTATTGGGCACAGTGGGTACTTTGTTGTTGGTTGTGATTGTGTTGGGCGGTATCTGGACGGGATATTTCACGCCGACCGAGGCATCTGGCATCGGGGCTCTGCTGGCATTGTCACTGGCGTTGGTTAAAGGCCTTAAGTGGGACGACATCGTCGACGCCATATCGGAAACCGGTCGCACGTCAGCACCTCTGCTGTTCCTACTCATCTGCGCTCAAATGTACTCTCGCCTGCTCGCCATGGGCGGGGTGGTGAACAGCATGCAGGAATTTATTCTAGGCCTAGGCTTGGGGCCACTTGCCATCATTGCCTTCATGGTGCTGGTCTGGTTTATCTTGGGTATGTTCATTGACTCGGTGTCCATCATCTTGTTGACGGTTCCCATCTTTGCCCCCTTGGCTATCAAGCTTGGACTGGACCCCATCGCATTTGCAATCATTGGCATCTTGGCTATTGAGGCGGGTATTCTGACCCCGCCCTTTGGTTTGGCGGTCTACACAGTGAAAGCCTGCGTGCCTGATAAAGATGTCACCTTGGGACAAATTTTTATTGGAAGCATGCCGTACTGGGTTTTCCTCGTGGGCGAAGCCTTTCTGATTTATTTTTTCCCAATCATTGCGACATATTTGCCTCAAAATTTCTAAACTATTTTCAACCAGGAGACCATGATGACCATTGTCAGAAATGCTAATTTTCTTTTCAAGCGGCGTACCGTACTGGCTGCGGTGGCGGGAGCACTCTTTGCAACGAGTGCCGGTGCGGAAACGTTCAAATTGAGAATTGGTGCGGGACATCCTGTCCAAGGCATTGCCCATGTAACGGCTGTACAAGACTTTTTCATGCCTGAAGTCAACAAGCGCCTGGAGCCATTGGGGCACAAAATTGAATGGACTGCGGCCTGGGGTGGCTCTATTGCCAAACTGCCTGAAACCTTAGAGGCGACTAAATCGGGACTGCTGGATGTGGGTGTGATCAACATTCCCTTTCACAGCGCAACGTTGTTCACCAATAATTTCCCATTCTTCTTCCCGTTTCAGCCGTCCGATCATGTGCAGGCTGTCAAGGCCGTGCGGGCGACCTACGACGAGGTCAAGTGGCTGTATGAGGTCTTTGAAAAAAGATACAACCAAAAACACCTGGGGATAGGCCAGAATGGAGACTATGGAATTGGAGCTCGTTTCGAAATCAAAAAATTTGAAGATCTCAAGGGCAACAAGATTGGAGCAGCAGGCCCCAATCTGAATTGGTTCAGAAATACTGGTGTAGTGGGGGTTCAGTCCAATTTGAATGAGGGCTATAACGCCATGCAAACAGGGGTATATCAGGGTTTTGTGATTTTCCCTGGCCCTTACTTTGGTTTCAAACTCCATGAAGTCGGCAAATACTACCTGGATGCCGGTCTTGGTGCCCCAGCCGCCATCGCGCTGACTATCAACCTGGATACCTGGAAAAAATTGCCTAAACCTGTTCAGGATGTCATGGTTGCAGTCGGACGTGAATATGACGTGGTGAATGCGCAAATGCAGCAAAAAGCGGATATCGAAGGATTGCAAAAACTAAAAGAAAACGGCGTGATTGTGACCAAGCTTGCTCCATCCGAGAAAGCCAAATGGGCTGTCTCTATTGCTGATTTGCCAAACGACATGGCAAAGGATGCCAATAAGCGAGGGGAGCCGGGTTCTCAAGTGTTCAAAGCCTATATTTCCAACTTGAAGAAGGCCGGATTCACATTCCCTGCAGACTACAAAATTGATTGAGTATTGGGCGGCGGGTTGCTTTGCACGTCATTCACTGGGGTCACATGCTTCGCTGGGCATGGCCCCTAAGATAAAAATGCCGTCCAGGCTGACTGATTTGCCCAACATCGGCAAGGCTATTGCTGCTGATTTGTTATCTCGGCCCAGGATCAAGTAGCGAAATTAGCGCCCCGTCCGCTGACACACCACCAATATGCTTCCATGACGTCTTCATCCTGTTACGACTGATGGAGGATGGTCCTGAGCAGGGCGCCGGAACTTTGCACTTCAATCGACCCATATTGCCCAGGCCGGCGCCATGAATGCGGGACAATGACACGCAAGTCATCTATCAATCCTTTCACATCATGGCCCACTCATTGAATATGCCCTCGACCAAGACCATTATCCTGGTGGGACTGGTTGGATGTTTCTTGACCTCTGTCGCCGGCGTCTCGGGCTCCATGCTCATATCAGGTTGGGATATGTCGGGCGGGTGGTCTGAGTGGCTCAAAAGGTTGGGCTTGGGTTATCCGTGTGCCTGTTTGGTGGTGCTGTCGATATTTCCACGCATGGTGCCCAAAATGACTCAATATTTAGAGAAGCAGTCAGCACCATAGGGCGGGCATAACAGCCGGTAAAAACCCTCTCTGCGGTGGCATATCCATCATAGGTAGGCGCCAAGTCCCTTCACTAGTGATAGCATTTGACTGGGTGCTGCATGGATGGTCATGCATCAGGATTGGTGAAGGTCGGGCCGCCTCACCGCATGGCTATCGCCGTGGGAATCCTGTTCATGAACCACCCATACCTGCCGTGGATCGCAGCCGGCATCTTTACCTTAGCCGTGCTGCACACATTCAGCACCAAGTACTTTGAACACCTGGCGCACACGCACCCGCGCCACGCCGGTATCTGGCACCTTCTGGGCGAGGTTGAGGTGGTATTTGGCCTGTGGGCCATGGTACTGGCCATCGCCATGTTTGCCATGGCTGGCAGTGTGCCTACCCTCGAATACCTCGAATCCCGCGACTTCACGGAACCACTTTTCGTGTTTGCCATCATGGTGGTGGCTGGCACCCGGCCCATACTGCAGCTTTGCAGCCAACTGGTCCACCAACTTGCAAGCCGAACACCGCTGCCGACGGCGATGGTGAATTACTTTCTGCTGCTGTCGGTGGTGCCGTTGCTCGGATCGTTGATCACCGAACCTGCGGCCATGACACTGGCAGCCCTCTTGCTGCGCGATTCTGTTTTCTCTGAACGGGTGAGTGAGCGCCTGAAGTACGCCACCTTGGGGGTGTTGTTTGTCAATGTCTCCATTGGTGGCACGCTGACCCACTTTGCGGCACCGCCTGTGCTCATGGTGGCCGACACCTGGCAGTGGGACCTGTCCTTCATGCTCCAGACCTTTGGCTGGAAGGCAGGCCTTGCGGTGTTTTTTAACGCTGCCCTTTTGAGCCTCATCATGAAGCGCGAACTGCGCGACCTAGGCAAGCCCGTCGTTGCCCGCATGACGGTTCCTTTCATCGTGGTCGTGATTCACTTGGGGTTCCTCCTTGGCGTTGTTCTTTTCGCGCATCACCCCGTGGTGTTCATGGGCCTGCTGCTGTTTTTCATCGGCTATGCCAATGCCTATGTGATGCATCAGGACCGTCTGATCCTTCGCGAAGCCTTGCTGGTTGCTTTTTTTCTTGCGGGTCTGGTGGTTCTGGGCGGGCAGCAAGCTTGGTGGCTCCAACCGCTCCTCATGGGCCTCAGTGCTGATGCGGTTTTCTATGGGGCGACGGTACTGACAGCCATCACGGACAACGCCGCACTGACCTATCTGGCCTCGCAGGTGCCTGGGTTGGATCCTGAGTTCAAGGTGGCGATCGTGGCAGGTGCGGTGACCGGGGGAGGTCTTACCGTGATTGCTAACGCGCCGAACCCTGCTGGGGTAGCCATCCTCAAGGACAAGTTTGACGAAGGCGTTATCAATGCGGGCAAGTTGCTCGTGGCGGCACTGCCGCCTACCGTCATCGCGGCGTTGGCGTTCAAGGTGCTTTGACCACAACGCTTCGTCTCTAGAGACTAGGCAATCTGCGGTGTCATCCATGCAAGGTCTCCATCCTTTAATCTCAGAATTGGACACACGGTCTCCAGTTACGTGTTCTGTCGAACCAATCCATAGCGGGCGTGCTACTTAGGATGACGCTGGCGTATTGCCACTCATTCCAGGAGTTCTTCGTGAAGTTTTTACCGACCGTGTCTTGGTTCTCACCGATTGCAGCGGCGGCCATTGTCGCCGCCACCCCGGTGTCAACGTTCGCGCAAACAACCAACGCACCAGCCGCCACTGGATCTGGCACACAGAGTGCTGTAGCGGCCGATAAAGACAAAGTCGCCGCTGACAAAGCCGCCATCGCAAAAGATAAAGCCAATCTCAAGTCAGACAAGGCCAAGCTCAGAGAGGACGAAAAAAAAGAACGTAAGGATGAGATGAAAGAGCGACACAATAAAAAGTAAATTTCTAAGCAATAACTCCTGACATGTCAACGCTTTCGAGCCACTGGCGGCGGGGCTCTGCGCAGCACGGCGAGCGAGGAGTCGTGAGCATCCTGTTTGCGTTGTTGTTGCCGTTACTGCTGGGGTTTGGCGCGCTCGCCGTTGACTACCCCTACCTGTGGGTGACTCGGGCTCAAATGCAAACCACCGCAGACGCCGCCGCCATGGCTGGTGGTCGTTATCTGGGCGAAGGCGGAACGCCTAACTGGACCACAGCAACCGCCCAGGCGCAGGCCATGCTGGCCAGCAATCTGGTGGATGGCAAGGTCATCACACAAGCATCGATACAGACCGGGTATTGGGATACCTCAGGGAATCAATTGGGCCTTCAGCTGCTGCCCATGACACCGACTAAAACGGATGTGCCAGCCATCCGTGTCTCTATCTCACGCTCAATCGGTCAAAACACTGGGGAGATCAACACCTTTTTTGCAAATTTCTTGGGCATCGCGAGTTTGCCGGTTGCGGTGACGGCCGTTGCCGCGCGAGCCGGCCCTTCCACCATGGGGGCCAATGTCTTGTTCCCCTTGGCGATCCCGCAGTGTATGTATGACAACTACTGGAATGCCTCTAGCACACCACCGGGTCCCAAGATCGACCCGAGCACCAAAAAATCGTATGTTTTCCAACTGGGGTCTAAAACCTATGCGGGCTGCAATATCAAGGGTACGAGCTTTCCTGCAGGCGCTTGGGCAGCGGCGACAAGCGCCGATATCAGTTCAAGTAGTTTGACCACGCTGGTGACTACACGCATTGGACAGTCGATGTCGATTGGGGACCAGATATTCGTGAATTCAGGTAATTTCAGCAATCCGCTTTATACCGCTGTCAACAATTGCAGTGCTGCGGCAGCTACGGCCAAGCAAACCTGTCGTTATGTGACCGTCGCGGTATTCGATAACGTCGCGACGACCGGCTACAACAAGATCACAGGATTTGCCTGTATGGAGATATTGAGTGGAAATGGCCCGTCAAAATATGTAGAGGCCAGCATGAGTACCCAATGCCCGATCAACCCCTCTTCTGGCATTGGCCCCAGTTACGGGGTGTCCGGGCCGCCCAAGTTGTTTTTTTGAACCAGGTGGCGAGAAATTGCCATCTGTTTTGGCACGCCTTATGCTTATTGAATGGCGATTGGCTGATTTCCCGACATTCAATCTTTATTGATATATAGCTTACTGGTCTAGAGATTTCAGCCAATCAACGAATCTTTTCTTGAGAGGTAGTTGGCAATGAAATAACGGTCTGTAGGAGGTGTCCATGGAAGCCACAAGCTATTTCCGTGTAGAGAAGGGTGGCCAAGGTTATGGCAGAAACAGCCAGAGCTTTGAGAGCCGTCAGCATCAAAAGCGACAGAAATTCCACGCATTGGTGGACGCCATTGGCTCGGCGAACCTGAGCCTGGCCAGACAACTCCTGCAGATGTTATTCAATTTGGAGCCTATGCTGCGCTCGGACCCCCTGTTTCTGAAACTGGGGCGTGCACTCGAAGAAAACAATGTGCATGCCGCTGAGCATTTTGTCCAAGAACTTAGAGGCAAGACGTTGGTGTCTTGGTTCAAGAGGCCTGTTTTTAAAATGCCTGACGCCAAGAAGCCCATCAGCCTCGATCGAAACCATGTGGATCTTCAAGCCTGAGACGAATCCTACGTCATAGGTCCAATTCGAACGTGCTCAACTTGTTGGGTGTCCAGTGGATACCTGTGCCCGCATCCACGCGATGCCAATGGTCAGCCTCGCCATCCATGGGTTCTGACGCGATCGTGTTGAATGGATTCGCGCCCCTCTCGTTTGCGCGAGTTTGAGGTGAGCCATAGTACAGGGAAGGCGAGCGGGCATCGCTGGCACAGCGAAGCGCCCAGATATCCTGTCCATTGGAGATGGCCAACGTAGCTCTTAGAGGTTCCTCAGCTTCATGGTCTTGCATGGTTCGCAAGGCAATTTTGAGCGTTTGATTGATTGCCTTGACAGGATGCTGTTCCAGTCCAAGACTGATGGCCAACAAAAACAAGGCTTCACTGTCCGTGGTGCCTTCGCGGTGAGGGTAAATATCTGCGTGGATGTGTGATTCGAATGACTTGCGGCATCTTGCCCAGTTACCAATTTGGCCGTTATGCATGAAGGTCCAATTGCGCCAGATGAATGGGTGACAGTTGGCTCTGTTCACCGAGGTGCCAGTGGTGGCTCGAACATGCGCAAAGAAAAGGCGAGTACGAATATGTCCCGCGAGAGATCGTAAATTGGCATCATTCCAGGCCGGCAACACGTCCTTGAAAAGCCCCGCTTGTGTTCTCGCCGTATACCAAGCCACGCCAAAGCCATCACCATTGGTTGTGAATACAGACTCTTTGGCGGAAAGACTCTGGCTCACGATGGAGTTGGTTTGGTGGAAAAGGATGTCCTCGAGATAAATCTCGGGACCTGCATAAGCGACCCATCTGCACATGCATCACCCCCTGTCTGAAGAAAAAGCGAGTTTATTCAATCCCACTTGGTAGACGGCGTCAAAGTTCTTAAGAAGAAAACCAACATCAGGGGGAAATCTTCCCCAAAGATTCAAGGCTCAAGTTCCAGGACTCAAGCCGCAAAAGCATCGCCATTAGAACTTTGCAGTGATTTTTCGAGTCTGCAGGACAAAGGAGAAGCTCCTCATTAGGGAATTCCCATGGTTTCTGAATCTCTAAATTTCCCTACATTGATCTGAGGTCAACCACTCGCACGGGATTGAGCCATGAAAACCATCCGCCAATTTTTGGATCACAGTCATCGCTCTGTGTACTCGGTCGGCCCTAACGCCACCGTCAGAGAAGCCCTGGAAATCATGGCCCAGCACAATATCGGCGCCTTGTTGGTGCTAGAGGGTTCTGCATTGGCGGGTATATTTTCTGAGCGAGACTATGCGCGCAAAGTGACACTCAAAGGCAAGAGCAGCAGTGATCTGAAGGTGAGTGAAATCATGACCTCGAAGGTCATCACCATTGACGCGAACCACACTGTCGATCAGTGCATGCAAATCATGACCGATCACCATATCAGGCACTTACCCATCATGAATGGTGACAACGTGATCGGATTGATCTCCATTGGGGATGTGGTTCGAGAAATGATCGCCTATCAAAAATCAATGATTGAGCAATTGCAAAGCTATATCACCGGATAGGATCGAGCCAGCTAATCGTATTGGCTGTGGGCAGATCGGTCTATCCCCAGCGGAAGTTATTCCACGCAACACGCTCGCTGCCTGGACGGTTCTATGGGTCCAACAATATCCTTATGTTCGGATTTGAGCCGTGAAGGTGTCACTCCCTAGACAGAGCAGAGCGTATTCCCTAGTCCATCGATAGCGAATTCACTGCGACAGTGTGTTCTTTGTTCACAAGAGGTGCCGGCTATGAATTGGACCGTTGGGGCGTACTTGCGTCGTGTGGGGGTGGCCTGTGTTTTGGGGGCGAGTGCTGCTCTTAGCTGGGCGCAGCCGTATCCTCAGAAACCAATTCGTGTCATTGTTCCATTTGCTCCGGGAGGGAACGTGGACGTGACAGCTCGAGTGGTGGGGGCGGCGATGACCAAAGTGTTGGGGCAGCCCCTGGTCATTGAGAATCGAGTCGGCGCGGGGGGCAAGGTGGGCGCTGAAGCTGCGATGAAGTCACCCCCCGATGGATACACGCTGATGATGGGCTCCAACAGTTCTTTGAGTGTAGCCCCAAATATTTACAAGGATTGGCCGTATGACCCACTGCAAGGGGTCATCCCTGTAACGAATCTGGCCTCGGTGCCTTTTGTATTGGTAACCCGCCCTAATTTAGGTCCTCGGTCACTTCAGGAACTCATCGCCTTGGCTCGACAAAAGCCAGGTGGTTTGACCATGGCGTCTGCGGGCAACGGTACCTCGAACCATTTGGTGGGCGAGTTTTTCCAGGCGTTGACCGGCACGCAGTTGCTGCATGTCCCCTACAAAGGGGCTGGCCCGGCGTTACAAGATGTCATGGCGGGTCGAGTGGATTTGTTGTTCGACCAAGTCAGCTCATCGTCTTCTTTCATCGAGCAAGGCAAATTGACTCCGCTGGCCGTCTCATCGGTTCAGCGATGGCCCTCGCTCGCCACGGTGCCCACCTTCGGTGAGTCCGGGGTCAGCGGTTTTGTGATTCAGAACTTCACGGGCTTGGTCGCGCCAGCAGGTACACCCCCCGAAATCGTGGCCCTCTTGTCCAAGGCGGCGGTTGAGGCGCTGAAGGATGAGTCGGTGCGCAAGAGTTTTGCCTCCATGGGGGTGGAGGCTGTGGGAAGTTCTCCGGCGGCATTCATGCAAGTGATCAGGGACGATTTGCAGCGCTGGTCGGCGCTGATTCGAGACAAAGGGATCAAGGTGGATTGATGACACAGATCGAAGACCCCTGGAAAGTCAAGCTGGGCATCGTAGTGCCCTCTTGGAACACCGTCATGGAGTATGAATTTCAGCGCCTGGCCGATGCGTCCATCTCTGTTCATGCCCAGCGAATCAAGCACACCGATGACTCAGAAGCAAGTCTTAATTGGCTCAGCACGCAAGCGGTCGGTGCGGCTACCCTGCTTTCCCACGCTAAGGTGCGGGCTATTTGCCATGGATGCACGGCGAGCGGTTTCTTGAAAACTCCCGACGAAGATCTTGCTTTGGCTGCAGAGGTCGAGCAAGTCACAGGGATTCCCTGTGTCACTTCTTCAGCCAGTATCGTCAAGGCGCTGCGAGTGTTGGGCGCTAAGACGATCAGCGTCGCTTCACCGTATGAAGCTTGGCTCAACGAACGCGTGGCCCAACATTTGAAACAGGCTGGATTTGAAATCGCAGCCATCTCGGGGCTGGGAACGCAATCGCACGGCAGCATCTCCACGCAATCGGTGTTGGCATTGGCGCGTTCGGTGGTTCGTCCCGATTCGCAGGCCATCTTTATCAGTTGCTCAAATTTCAGAACTTTGGAGATCATCGAGCAACTGGAACACGAGACGGGGTTGCCTGTCATCACCAGCAACCAAGCAGCCTTCTGGGGCACGCTCAGGCGAATAGGCGTTGCTGACAGGGTTCCCCGTGCAGGAAAAATTTTTCAATATTCATCGGTTGATTGAAGGATGCATTCAATGAAATCTCTAGCTTTGCTGCTGTCGTGCTTGTTAAGTTGTGCGGGGGGAGTGTTTGCGCAGGACTATCCCAGCAAACCCGTTCGAATCGTTGTGCCCTTTCCCGCTGGCGGCACCACCGACATCATCGCTCGTACGTTGGCTCAGAAAATGCAGGAAGAATGGAAGCAACCCGTCATTGTTGACAACCGGCCTGGGGGCGGTGCCAATATCGGTGCCGAGTTTGCTGTTCGCTCCGCTGCCGATGGCTACACCTTGCTCATGGCATCCACGGCCCATAGCATCAACGCGACGCTGTATCCCAAGCTCAACTACGATCCGGTGAAGGACTTCACCCCGATTACCGTGGTGGCTGAAACCGCTCAGGTACTGGTCGTGCATCCTTCCGTTGCAGCTACTAACACCCGTGAATTGATCGAATTTCTCAAGTCGCGTCCCAATGCGGTCAGTTACAGCTCGGCCGGCAATGGGAGTCAGCCCCATCTTTCGACGGAGCTATTCAAGTCGATGAGCGGCACCAACATGGTTCATGTTCCCTACAAGGGCGGACCACAGGCAATGACCGATCTGATAGCGGGTCATGTTTTGGTATCACTGGCCACTGCACCATCAGCCGTACAAAACGTCAAGACCGGGAAAGTCAGAGCTTTGGGTGTCAGTACGTTGAAACGCATCCCCGCCTTACCGGATGTACCCACCATCGCCGAATCAGGCTTGCCCGGCTATGAGGCCAGTGGATATTTTGGACTGGTGGGGCCTGCCAACCTGCCTGTTGCGATCGTGAACAAGATACACGCCACTGTGAATCGCATTGTGCAAGAACCCAGCGTTGCTCAATACTTGAGCGACCAGGGAGCAGATCCCTACCTCACCACCCCTGCCCAGTATGCCCAACTCATTCGGGACGAGGTGTCCAAATGGGGGCGTGTGGTGAAATCGACCGGAGCACAAATTGACTGAATCTTCTCATTTCCAGTACGTCGAGTGTGAACCGCACGATCCACATCCTCTCTCACCTCTGATCAAGTTACCGCCTGGTGCTTGCGACACGCACGCACATGTCTGTGGCCCTCAGTCGATCTATCCCCTGGTGGCTAACCGTTTGTATAACCCACCAGTAGCTTCTTTGGAGGAGTATCGGCACATGCTCGATACGCTTGGGATCGAACGCGCGGTGTTGGTGCAACCCAGCGTGTATGGTACTGATAACCGAGCGATGTTAGATGCATTGCAACAAGACCCCATCCGTTTGCGAGGTGTAGCGGTCGTGCCTTTCGATATCTCGGCCGACGATGCGAAGACCCTGCATGCACAGGGCGTTCGTGGCGTACGGTGCAATATTGTCGATCTCAAGGATGGCAAGGGCCGACTCCCGCTTGACGGGTTGCGTCAGCTCGCCCACACCATACGGCCCTTGGGCTGGCACATCGAATTTCTGATGCATGTGAATGAATTCGATGATCTGGACAGGCAGTTGGGCGATTTGGGCGTTCCGTTGGTGTTCGGGCATCTGGGGTATGTCCCGGCCGAGCTGGGATCCACCCCGGGTTTTCATGGGCTGTTGGAGTTGGCGCATGCGGATAAAGCCTGGATCAAATTAACGGCGCCCTATCGATTAACCAGAGAGCCTTTTCCCTACAGCAGCACCGCGTCGTGCGCGGACCTCCTGTTGCGGGAGGCTCCCAACCGACTCGTTTGGGGCAGTGATTGGCCCCATGTGTTCATCAAGAGTCCCATGCCCAATGATGGGGACTTGTTGAATCTGTTTCTGCGCTGGTTGGGTGGACGTGACTTGATTCATGACATTCTGGTGGCGCATCCCTCCGAACTTTACGGATTCTGATATGGCACTTTACGACGCTCAACAACGGCTGCGCGCGGGTCAACCCGTGATCGCGGTCAATCTGGCGGGGCGTAATCCCGATGTGATGCGACCGCTAGCCCAGTTTGGTGCCGACGTCGCTTTTATCGATTGCGAGCGAACCGGGTTGGGATTGGATGCCGCCACCGAGCTCATTCGTGCAGCGCATGTTGCGGGCATATGCCCCATGGTTCGGAGCTGGTCCAAGGATCCTGCGGTCATGGTGCGCTACCTGGATCGGCAAGCCAGCGGGCTGATCGTCCCGCATATCACCACCGCGCAGGATGTGCGCGAAGCCGTTGAACTGGTGCGTTATGCCAGTGGCGCTCAGGTGGCTGAAAAGACCCTGATTGTCCAGATCGAGACGGTGTCAGCGGTTAAGAATTTAGCCGAGATCCTTGACGTGCCCGGTGTCGATGCTTATCTCATTGGCCCCAACGATTTGGCCTACGACATGACGGGACAGCGTGGGTCGCAGCCCCCCGAGCTGCTGGCAGCCGTGCAAGATGTTGCAGCCCAGTGTCGCAGCCGGTCAAAGCCGTTTGGCATGCCTGCCAACTGGGATCAGTTGGCCCATTTCCGCTCGATGGGGGGCACTTTTCTGTACTTTCCGCTGGAATGGTTGCTTCAGCATGCCTTGCACGATCTGAATGCCCGTTTTAAGCAGTAAGCGTTCATTCAAGTTTTGGAATCAACGGCGTTTGCACTACCACCGTCGACGCCGGCGGCCCCCTCCAATTGCGATACCATAGTGGGTGGAAGCACTCATTGTTTCGGCCAACGCCCGAAAAATTTTGAGCGCATGTCAAAATTAATTCAGTTGTAGCTATTCCAATACCCCTATGACCAGCGTCAAATCATGCTTAGCGCAAAAACCGCAACCCGCAGCCACCATCAGTGTGAGGTCCGATGACAAAGTAGTGGTAGCGCTGCAACTGATGCGCGACAAGCGCGTGCGCGCGATCTTGGTCATTGACGATGGTAAGTTGGTGGGTATCCTCACGCAGGGCGACTGCGCCATCAAAGTCCTGTTACCCGGCCTTGATGCCAAGCAAGTCGAGGTCAAACAAGCGATGACGATCAATCCTGTGACGGTCAAGCTTGAAGATCCCATCGAAGCATGCACGGGTTTGATGGCGACCCGCAACTTTCGCCATCTGCCGGTCGTTGAAGCAGGTGTTGTCGTCGGCGTGATTTCGATTGGTGATGTCGTCAAGGACAGCATCCGCCAAATGGGCCAACAAATCGGATTTCTTGAAACCTATATCAAAGGGCACGGTGCCTAGCGTGGGTGATGTAGGTTTTTCGCAGGACCAAAGATTCTGCTGCCTTAGCGCAACAACTCGGTCGGATAAAGAGTACTAAAAAATTACTTGTCTGTGGGCGATGCGGACGATGTGATCGCGGAGGGCCTGGAGCTGGCTGGCAGGCCGACAGCCAGGGGTTGCAGATAGGGTGTTCGCATTGCGTAGTCGCGCCAATTTATACAGACTCAACCCTATAGGACGTCCTTAGTGAATAGCGTTTCACGGCGCTTAATTTGCCCTATGAATTTGTCGATCTGATCGCGAGCGTGAACATGAGCACACAACACAAAATCGTCATCGTGGGGGGCGGCGCTGGCGGTCTGGAACTGGCGACCCGACTTGGAAATACCTATGGCCGACGCCAGCGAGCGCTCATCACGCTGGTCGACAAAAACCGCACCCATATTTGGAAACCCAAGCTGCATGAAATCGCCTCGGGCAGCATGGACCTGGGCGACCACGAAGTGGATTACATGGCGCAGGCCCATTGGAACCATTTCACCTTTCGAATCGGTGAACTCAAGGGACTTGACCGCGCCAACAAAACCATCGAGCTCGCACCCTATGTGGATGAGCAAGGGCGAGATGTGACGCCCACGCAGTACATCCACTACGACACACTGGTGATTTGCATAGGCAGCTTGAGCAACGACTTTGGCACACAGGGCGTTAAAGAGTATGCGCAGAAGCTGGAAACGCAGCATGATGCCAAGTCATTTCACTCCAGGATGGTCAATGCCTGTATCCGTGCGCACAACCAGGCTGGGGTTATCCACAAACGACAATTGCATGTGGCCATCATCGGCGCAGGCGCCACGGGCGTGGAGTTGGCAGCGGAATTACACCGCACGACGCGCGAGGTGGTGTCGTTTGGCTTGGATCGCATTGACGCCGACAAGGACATCAAAGTCAGCTTGATTGAGGCGGCTGATCGCATTTTGCCGGCTTTGGTGCCGCGCTTGTCCCAAGCGACTGAACAACTTCTCACCCGCCTGGGCGTGCAAGTGCACACCAGTTCCAAAGTGATGGAGGTCAACCCCACGGGTATTCGCCTGGCCGATGGCCGCGAAATCGAGTCCGAACTGGTGGTGTGGGCTGCAGGTGTCAAAGCACCTGATTTCTTGAAAGACTTCAGTGGGCTGGAGACCAACCGCATCAACCAATTGGTGGTCCATGACACGCTTCAAACCACACGCGACCCCGATATTTTTGCCCTGGGCGACTGCGCTGCATGCCCCTGTTCAGATGCCGATGGCGGCCGGGCAGGCATTGTGCCGCCTCGTGCACAAGCCGCACATCAGCAGGCCACGCATATGTGGCTGCAAATTAAACGCCGCTTGGCCAACCAGCCGCTCAAGCCGTATCGCTACCGAGATTTTGGTTCCTTGGTGTCGCTGGGCAAGTTCAGCACGGTCGGCAACATGATGGGCGGCTTGATTGGTAAGAGCCTGATGATCGAGGGGTACTTTGCCAAGCTCATGTACCTGTCGCTGTACAAGCTGCACGAACTCGCCATCCATGGAACTCTCAAAACCACGCTCTTTACCCTCTCGCGGATGATCACCAAGCAAACCAACCCAACGGTGAAACTGCATTGAGTTCGGGAATCGGTGGCGTTGGATGATGCACGAGCTGAAAGCTGCTGATTCAAAGCCGATCGAGCGCCCGGGCGAAGCGCTGCAGCAGGGCTTGCACCTCGGCATCTGAGATGATGAGCGGTGGGCAAAAGGCGATGGTGTCGCCAATGGCGCGCACGATCAGTCCTTCCTCCTCGGCCAAGCGAGCGCATTCGCGCCCTCGACCCGTCTGCAGCTCTACGCCAGCGAGCAAACCGATGCCCCGGACCTCTTTCACCATCGGGTGGCTCGACAGCGCGTGCAAGCCGCTCAAGAAAGCTGGGGATACCGCCCGCACATGGTCGACGATGCGCTCTTCCTCATAGATCTTCAGGGTCTCGAGTGCAACCGCGCAGGCCACCGGGTGACCCGAGTAGGTCATGGTCAGACCAAACATGCCCAGCTCACCACTTTGCCGCTCGATCGCTTCATACACGCGCGGCCCGATCATCAGGGCTGAGATCGGGATGTAGGCGCTCGATAAAGCCTTGGCACACACCAGCAAGTCGGGTTGTAGCTGCATGGTGGTTGAGCCAAACATCTCGCCCGTTCGACCAAACGCGGTGACCACTTCGTCGCAGACCAGCAAGATATCGTGCTGCTTCAGCAGGGCCTGCAAGCGTTCGTAATAGCGAGCTGGCGGCACCACGATACCGCCCGCGCCCATCACGGGCTCGACAAAAAACGCTGCGATGGTCTGAGCACCCTGCACCTCGATCAGACGCTCGATGTCGGCGATGAGCCGGTCGCTGAAAGCCTCCTCACTCTCGCCAGGCAGTGCATGACGGCTGTAATGTGGTGTGGTCACATGGTGAAATCCGGGCAGGGGCAGGTTGAAGCGCTCGTGCGCGTACTTCACCCCCGACAGGCTGGCTGCGGCAATGGTGTTGCCGTGGTAGGCCAGTTGATGCGCTATGAACTGTCGCTTGTCCGGCAGTCCTCTCGCATTCCAGTAATACCAACTCAGTCGTGCTGCGCAGTCATTGGCCTCGGAGCCGGTGCTGGCGAACCAGATCCTCGACATGGGGGCAGGCGCAATCGACAAGAGCTTTTCCGCCAGAGCGATCACCGGGGGATGACTTTTGTGGTTGGTCAGGGGGTAATAGGCCAGTTGCTTCATCTGGCGATGTGCCACATCGGCCAAGCGATCGTTGCCATAGCCCAGTGCAATGCACCACAAGCCTGACATGGCTTCAATGTACTCGCGCCCTTCGATGTCACGCACCCACACGCCGTGGCCGGACTCAATCACGCTGGCCCCGCGTCTCGCGTGTTCCGATAAATCGGTGAGGCCATGCACCACGGCTTTGGCGTCTCGGGCGGGCAGGGACTTCAGCGCAGGATCAGTAGATTTCATCGGTTGAATTCTCTCAGTCAGACCCGCAGCCGACGAGCCAGGCGATGAAACCCGATAATTCAAAGGGTGTTTGATCGGCATGGAGTCAAGGGCTCCAACCCATCGGATGTTGGGGTCGACAACTCGCCCAGCCGAACCACACTCACACGCTCTTTGCACACGCCGGACATCTTCCGTACAGCGTGATTTCATGCTTCTCCAGCTGGTAGCCTTCTGGCATCAATTTGCCAAGGTCCCCCGGGCAGGCATCAATGTCGGTGACTTGGTGGCACCCGTGGCAGTGGAAGTGATGGTGGTGGTGCTTGTGGATCTCATAGCGATCCGTCTCGCCAGGCAGCGAAACCACATCGACCAGGCCGTCTGAGATCAATCCCTTGACGTTTCTATAAATGGTCGCCAAGCTCAGGTTGGGGATCGTCTTTTGTGCTTCGGTCAGCAGTTCTTGCGGAAGAAGCGGTCGGCCCATTTTTTTCAGGGTGTATTCAATCGCAGCGCGTTGTTTCGTCGATCGCTCCATGGGGAATAGGTTACATCAAGTCAGATCAGGTTGCTAATGATAAATCATTTGCAATAGAATCGTTGCATTCTTTCTTCAAAAGTTAGACATGTCTCACAAGTCTCCTCTTGCACTATCGGGTGTTGCGATCACACTGGCCATGGTGGTGAGCAGCAGCGATGCGCAGACCCCTCCCGCTGAAGCCAACTGGCAAGCGGGTGTCGTGTTGGATCTGGCCAGTTCTTCTCGCGGGCTGGAGTTGGGCACCCGAGACCGGGGCTTGGGATTGGGTCACAGTGACTTGTTGCTACGCGGCGTGGTGAACGAGCATCTCAGTGGCGAGGCCATCGTGGGCTTTCACTCAGAGGACCAAAAACTCGAGAAGCACCTTGAAAATGCCTGGGTACAGACTCGATCGCTCCCGCAGGGTCTTCAGGCCAGGGTGGGGCGCTTTGCCTCGCAAATCGGTTACTTGAACGAACTTCACCCACACAACGACGACTTCACCGAGCGTCCTCTGTTGCACCGAGGATTCCTCGGAGGGCATTGGATCGATGATGGAGTCCGATTGAATTGGACAGCACCCACGCCCTTCTACCTGCGACTCGGCGCTGAAATGTTTTCCGGCAAAAAACTGGTGCTCCATGCCACGCCTGATTCAACGTCGCGGGTAACGGCCTTCAACATGAAGATGGGCAATGACATCAGCCCATCCAGCAGCTGGCAATGGGGCCTGTCGCACGTGAATAACCAGCGCGAAGCTGAGGTGGAGGTACACGACCCCTCGGTTGATGTCCAACACCACAGCCATGCTGCCAGCTTTAGTGGCAAGCGCATGTGGATCAGCGATCTGGTGTGGAAGTGGGCGCCAGATGGCAACAACCGACATCAGCAATTGCGGCTCAACTGGGAATACGCACAAGTCAGTGGGATCAATCGCTATGCCGATCACGCCATGCGGCACCGTGCTTCATCGCTGGGCACTGTGTGGAGATTCAATCCTGCCTGGGAGCTTGGCGTTCGAACTGACTGGCTTGAGGTTTACAAGGCTGAAAACCACAGTGGTGACATCGAATTCGGTCAAGGGCGACTCAAGGAAAATGCCATCATGGTTGCCTACAAACCCACGCACAGGCAGACCCTCCGCCTGCAACTGACCCAACAACGCGCGTCTGGTGTCAACGATGCGGGCGAGGCTATCTTTGCCAACCCGGCCAGGCGCAGCATTCAACTGCAGTATGTGATCGGAATCGGAGCACACGGTGCGCATGCTTACTAAGGCCCTGGCGGCCCTCAGCCTGGCCATCACGTGCCAGGCACAGGCCATCACCATATTTGCCTGTGAGCCCGAGTGGGCGGCGTTGACAAAAGTGCTGTTACCAGAGGCGGGCGTTCGAACAGCGACGACTCACCTGCAGGACCCGCACCACATCGAGGCCAGGCCCTCGTTGATAGCTCAACTGCGCGGCGCCGACTTCGCCGTTTGCACCGGGGCTGAGTTAGAAGCGGGTTGGCTGCCGATGCTCCAGGAAAGAGCTGGTAACCCCAAGGTGCAGAATGGACAGCCTACGATGTTTTATGCCGCTCAGCACGTCGAGTTGGTTGACCCTTTCAAGGGAGCGATCACCCCATTTTCTGGCGATGTCCATGCACACGGGAACCCTCATCTCCACACCGATCCCCGTCGGTTCATGCAAGTCGCCAAGGCCTTGGCGAACAGGCTGGGCAGTGTTTTTCCCGACAAAAAGCCGCTGGTTGATCAGAACCTGGGCAAATTTGATGCAGACATGAGCAGCAAGCTGCTGGCGTGGGAAAAACAGGCGGCGGCTCTTAAGGGCCGCGCGGTTATCACTCAACACGCAACCTTTGGCTATTTGTGGCTATGGCTGGGGTTGAGGCCCATCGCGGATCTTGAGCCCAAGCCTGGTGTGCCCCCGACAGCGGCGCACCTCGAGAAAATCATGGCTCTCAGTCAATCCCAGCAACCAGTCGGTATCGTCATTGCACAGCACCACGACCCCAAACCGGGACGGTGGTTGGCCAGCAGCATGGGAATGCCCAGCAAGATGTTGATACTGCCAGCCACCGTGGTGGATGAGCGGCCCGACAGCATCATCCGATGGTTCGACCAGGTGATTGCGCAACTCAGTGCCTTGGCGAAGTAAATGGCCATGTCCACTTGGTTCTTATTGCCAGCGCTTGCCCTGATTGCGGGAATCATGGCGCTGACGCCGCTGGGGACGCATGTTCTCAGACGTGGGGTCGTGTTCATCGATTTGGCCGTCGCGCAAGCTGCAGCTGCTGCGGTGATTTGGATCAATTTCGGCGGGCATCTCGATTCTCCATGGATCGATCAAATGGCCGCTACCCTGGGGGCCATTGTCGTGAGCCTGGCGATTGCTGGAATGGCACGACACTGGAGCCAACAGCGCGAGGCCCTGATTGGCTTGATTTACGTGGCGGGTGCTTGCCTGGCTTTGCTGGGGTCGAGCCAGCATCCGCACGGTCGGGAAAAGTTGTTTCAATTGCTGGCGGCTGACGTCCTGTGGGTGGATTTGTTCAGCGTAGGGGCTCTGTGGGTCAGCCTGCTGGCGGTATGGGTGCTCAACCGCAGGCACTGGCTAACCCAAGATGCCTTGTTCTATAGTGCCTTTGCAGCCGTAGCCAGCGTCGCTGTGCCGGCGCTGGGATTGTTTCTGGTCTTTGCCAGTCTGATTGCGCCTGCGCTGTGGATTGAAAAGGGCGTCAAACCCTGGATTGCCACAGCCTTGGCCTCAGGGGTAAGCCTGGCGGGTCTCCTGGGTTCATGGCTGTTGGACACACCCAGTGGCCCAACGGTTGTGCTGACGCTGTCAGTGTTTGGCGTCTGCGCTTTGTTTTATCGTCAGACCGAATCACCGCATGGCGCACAATAGGCGTCTGGGGTCGCTCGCGTCCTCATGGCCTTGGTAGTCAGGTCGTTTTGGGTTGCAACTGTCATTGAGACAAAGGATGTTCGCGATGAGCACATGGTTGGTGATGGTATTTGTATTGACGTATGCGGCAATTGCGCTCGAGCATCCGCTCAAGGTGAACAAGTCGGCATCTGCCTTGATCGGGGCGGGCTTGCTGTGGACCCTGTATGCCTTCTCTGGGATTCAACCTCAAGAGCTCAGCGATCATTTGGGTGAGTCGTTGATGAGTACGGCGCAAATCGTCTTTTTTCTGATGGGCGCCATGACGATTGTGGAGGTGGTGGATGCGCACGATGGATTCGATGTCATCACCTCTCGCATCAGGACGACCGATCTCTCAACCCTGATGTGGATGGTCGGCTTCACGACTTTTTTCCTGAGTGCTATTTTGGACAACCTGACGACCACCATCGTCATGGTGTCACTCATGAAAAAATTGCTCGATCAAAGAGAAGATCGTCTCTTTTTTGCGGGCATCATCATCATTGCAGCCAATGCGGGGGGAGCATGGACGCCGATTGGCGACGTCACGACCACCATGCTGTGGATCGGTGGTCAAATCACGACAGTGGAAATCATGAAGGGATTATTTCTGCCCTCACTGGTGAACCTGCTGATCCCGTTGGTCATCGTGAGCCGACTAGTGGGCAAACGTCCCGTGGTAGCGCCAGTGCGTCAGGGCGACGACGCTGGCCGTACGACTCCCTTCGAGCGCAACATGATGTTCTTCATGGGGCTGGGAATTTTGGTGCTCGTGCCGGTGTTCAAGACGGTGACGCACTTGCCCCCATTCATGGGCATATTGTTTGGCCTGGGTCTCTTGTGGTTCGTGGGCGAAATGATTCACCGCGAAAAGCCCGATGACACCAAAGAGCACCTCACGCTGGTGAGCGCCCTGGGCCGCATTGACCTGAGTTCCATCATGTTCTTTGTCGGCATCTTGCTGTCGGTCGCCACCTTGGAGCACACGCATGTGTTGTCATCGCTGGCGGCGTGGCTTGATCAAGCGGTGGGACGGCAAGACGTCATCGTGCTGCTCATCGGCTTGGCGAGTGCGGTGGTCGATAACGTGCCCTTGGTGGCTGCTTCCATGGGCATGTACGATCTGGCGCAGTATCCGGCGGACAGTTTTCTGTGGGAATTCATGGCCTACTGTGCGGGCACTGGAGGCTCTATTCTGATCATCGGCTCAGCGGCGGGTGTGGCGGCAATGGGCCTTGAGAAAATAGATTTCGTGTGGTACGCCAAAAAATTCGGTTGGCTTGCCTTGGCAGGGTATGCGGCCGGAGCAGCCGTTTACATCCTGGAGCACCAACTCTTTTTCTAACGAGTGGGGCGCATGAGGTCTCAGCGCTCAACGGATATTCTCTGTGTGCACCAATTTCACACCCACTCAACAGGCGCCGTGGGTCAAAGACAGGCTGGGGGTGACGCTGCCAGCGGAGTATCCGCTGGAGTCTTACCCGGGTTTTCCAGCGCCCATCGTGGTCAAAAGCCACCAGACCGCCCGTGTGGCCTGCGGCCTGGCCAGATTCGGTTTGATCCCCGCTTGGGCCAAGGACGACAAGATCGCTCGCCACACCTACAACGCCCGCAGCGAGACGGCAGCCCACAAGCCCAGTTATCGAACAGCCTGGCGTCAGCGGCAATACGCCCTGGTGCTGGTTGATAACTTCTATGAACCCAGCTACGAGTCTGGCAAGGCGGTTCGATGGAAGATTGAACTGGCCTCACGCGAGCCCTTCGGCATCGCGTGCTTGTGGGACCGCTGGACAAACCCGGATTCCGGCGAACTCGTGGTGAGCTTTTCCATGCTGACGGTGAATGCGGATGAGCATCCCGTGATGCGTCAGTTTCACAAGCCCGCCGACGAAAAGCGCACCCCGGTGATTCTGCCTCCACCCTCGTTCGACGCCTGGCTCAGCGCCGACACGGACCAGGCCAGCGAGTTGATGACCTGGGCCACGATGCCTGAGTTGCGTGCCATGCCGTCGCCAAGAAAATGAGTGCATCGCACGCTTGCGATACTTGACGAATACGTCAGTTCCCTATGTCACTTCTCGACCCCTCAGTTCTGGCCCCTCAGATCGATCCCGCATCGCTGGCAGCGCTGCCGCGCACCTCGGGTGTGTATATTTTCAAAGGCGATGGCACCTTGCCGCTCTACATCGGCAAGAGTGTTGACGTACGCAGCCGAGTACTCGCGCATCTGCGGGCCGCGGATGAGGCCGAGATGATGGCCCAAACCCGGCGGGTGGAGTTCATCGAGACGGCAGGGGAACTGGGGGCTTTGCTGCTCGAGGCTCAACTCATCAAGCAGCAAAGTCCGCTGTTCAATATCCGCTTGCGACGCCTTCGACATCTCTGCTCCATCCGCCTCATCTCGCACAACGGTACAGTCATGCCGGAAATTGCGTCCAGCAAGACGGTGGCATTGGGGCAAGCCGACGATCTCTATGGGTTGTTCAGTTCAGTTCACGCGGCACACAGCAAACTGCGTGAATTGGCGGACTTGCATGGCTTGTGCCTAGGGCTCCTGGGTCTTGAGAAGATGGGCCAGCGTGGCTGCTTTGGCCTGCAAGTCAAAACTTGTCTGGGCGCTTGCGTCGGCCGCGAGGACAGGCGTGTGCATGATCAGCGGCTTCTCAGCGCATTGGCCGACCTCAAGGTCCATGCCTGGCCTTATCCTGGAGCGGTCGATCTGGTGGAGCAACGGGACGACTGGATTCAGCGGCATCGAATTCAGCACTGGCGTTATCAGGGCACCTGGTGTTCCCGGTCGAACCACCACAGGGTTCATGAGCAGCAAGGCTTTGACCTGGATACCTACAAAATATTGGTTAAACCCGTCTTGATGGGCACAATCAGGATGGAGGCTGTGTGATGGCGCAGCATCCCCAGCGCCCGCCGCCAGCAACCTGGATGGCTTGCAGGGTACTATTCGTGGTGGGTATTGCTAAAACGACGTTCAACGAGGTGATCGATGAAGCTGGGTAAGACCTGGGTGGTATGGCTTTCCATGTTCTTGATGTGGGGGGCGCAAGCTGCCGGTATCGCTGATCAACTCAAAGGCCGCGATCATGTTCTGCTGATGCGCCACGCCTATGCGCCGGGCGTGGGGGATCCCCCGGGCTACGTGTTGGAGCGTTGCGAAACCCAGCGCATTCTCAACCAGGAAGGGAAGAACCAGGCGGTGAGGATAGGCCGCTGGTTGCGTGCCCAAGGCATTGATAAAGCCCTGGTCTCGACGAGCCCCTGGTGCCGATGCAAGCAAACGGCCGAACTGCTCAATGTCGGCCCAGTCACGATCGAACCGGCCTTGGCCTCATTTTTTGACGAACCCCAACTGGCTGCAGCTCGCAACAGCCGTTTGCAATCGTTCATTGCTCACGCGTTGAGATCCAAGGGGGATCAGGCGCTGATTCTGGTCACCCACCATGTCAACATCCTGGAGTTCATGGGACAAAACATTGGCTCGGGCGACATGGTGCTTGCGCGAGTCAATCCAGACGGTCATCTGGTCGATTACAAGCTGTTTCGCAGCCCCTGAATCGCAGCGTCAGGGGTTGCAGTGGTCGCACCGTTCGGGCCTGGCGAACTGGGCCTCATGCGGGTCTTCGCGGTGATAGCCGCAAGCGGCACAGGACCAAAGCACTGATTTGGCAAGCCGCGTGGGCTGACCGCACCACTGGCAGGCAAGCCCAGGGGTGTGACCTGTGATGGTAAAGCCGGGGCTGGCGCAACGAGGACAGTAAGACTGAATTTTCTTGAGCAAATCGGCAGCGGCTTGCTGAATCATCTTTTGTCGCGTGGGGTTTCCAAATGCCCGCAGATCATGCTCGAGGTAAACCTGCTGATTACGTGAAAGGTGCTGGCTATCCAGGAACGCCTGCTGCAAGTCGTCCCAGCGATGCAGTCCCTTTTGAATTCTTGGATCGGTGGGGCTTTCCGGTCGAAGCGTCAGGTGGTGATCAGGAAAACCCGCTTCTAGGCAGAATTGCTCCAGCGCTTCAACGGATGAGACCATGCGCTGCAGGTGTCGGGCAGGCCCCTGAGCCACACCCACCACTTCCAGCGGGTGTTCGTCATCCAGCCAGATCAGGACTTCGATATTCCAGGGCATGAGTCCACCAAACGGATCTGCACCGAAAGCCCCTTCGCTGGCGATGCCCAGTGAGACGCCGCAAAGCTCCATCCCCAGGCGAGCTTTGCGCCGGGCGGTGTCAATTTGTCCTTCAAGCCGTGTGACTTCCCCTGTGAAGGTGCCGAGCAAGTCAGTGTCGTAGCCAGTGGCTTGAACGATCTGACAGCCCAGCGCAGGTTCCAGGATCGGAGCGATCAGAGGCACTTTGCCATGCTGCGTCAAGCACGCCACGGTTTTGCCTTGATAGCGTTGAGGCATGGGTTATCCCAGAAATGTATGCGCCATGTACAAGTATGCAGGTATGCCGAACAACAGGTTCAACGGAAACGTGATGCCCAGTGACAAGCCAAAATACAAGGAGGGATTGGCCTCCGGAATGGCATACCGAAGCACCGCAGGCACGGCGATGTAGGAGGCACTCGCCGCCAACACCATCAGCAAGGTGGCGTCACCCACTGGCAGTCCCGATAACCAGGCCAGGCTCAACGCCAAACCAGCGTGAGTGACAGGCCCAAGCATGGCATAAGCGATTAACCAGGGCGATGTACCCTTGAGTTGTGACAGATTTCTTGAGGCCATCAAACCCATGTCAAGCAAGAAGAACGCCAGCATACCCTTGAAGAGGTCGCCAGAAAAGGGTTTCATGGCGGCTTGACCCGATTCGCCCGTCATCAGACCAATCGCCATGGCCCCCAACAACAGCAACTGGGCCCCGTCGGTGAAGGACTCGTGCAAGACTTTGCCCAATGGGAAACTCGGGGGGGATGGCATCTGGGCTATCGCACAAGAGCCACCCGTTGGTAAGACCATCTGGGCATTGGACTCACGTTGTCTCAAGGCATTGGCCAGTATCACTGCCATGATGATGGCGGGAGACTCCATCAACGCCATGGCGGCGGCCATGTGACCTCCATAGGCAATCTCTTGATTTTCCAGATACTGCACGGCCGTGACAAAGGTCACCGCGCTGACCGATCCATAAGTCGCTGCAACGGCAGCCGCGTCGAATCCGGACAGGATGCGCTTGAGTATGGAGTAGCCCACCAGTGGGATGATCACGGCAAGCCCGATGGCAGTGGCCAGTCCTGCCCCAACTTCAACCGTGAGGCCAGATTGCGCCAACGCAAATCCACCTTTGAGGCCCAATGCCATCAGCAAGTACAAAGACAGAAAACGGGAAATGGCCGGTGGAATTTCCAGGTTGGATTTGATCGTGCCCGCCAGCACACCAAAGACAAAAAACAAAATCGCGGGGTCAAGCAGGTTGTGCATGGGTTATCTCCAGGCCTCCATCGTAGGAGTCCCGGATGTATTTGTAAAATCGATTTTTCGATAAATATGCATAGGTAAAAGTCTATGAATGTAACTTTTCGACAGCTCAGACTCTTTCTGGCGTTGGCAGACACCGGTAGCGTGAGTGGTGCAGCCCGTGCCCTTCATGTGACACAGCCCACAGCCTCCATGCAGTTTAAGGAAATCGCCCTCTCCGTCGGACTGCCCTTGTATGAGGTGATAGGTAAAAAAATCTATTTGACGGAAGTGGGACAGGAGTTGGCTGCGACGGCACGGGCCCTGACCTTGACCTGGGAAGTCTTTGAGCAAAACGTCGATGCCATCAAAGGCTTGTCGCGAGGCAAGCTGCGCATCGCCGTGGTCAGTACCGCCAAGTATTTCATGCCGCGCTTGATTGGCAGCTTTTGCACACAGCACCCCTCCATTGATGTGTCTCTGGAAATTCTGAACCGAGACGGTGTTGTGCAACGTCTGCGCGAGCGGCGAGACGACCTCTACATCATGTCGCAACCGCCCGTGGATATTGACCTGGTGGACGAAATCCTGATGCCCAACCCCATCGTGGTGATTGCACCGCTGGCAGACCCGCTCGCTAAAAAGCGGGGCATCCCTTTGAAGGACTTGTCGGCTCGCCGATTTATCCTGCGGGAGCCCGGATCGGGTACCCGCATGGCGGCTGATCAATATTTCCGTCAACGACGTTTCTCGCCGGATGTTCGGCTTGAATGGGGCAGCAATGAAGCTGTCAAGGAATCTGTCGCAGGAGGGCTTGGATTAGGCGTGATCTCACAGCATGCCTTGCACGGAATGAGCAAAGAGCACGGTGTCAGGGTGCTGGATGTGGACGGATTTCCTCTGCCATCGGCCTGGCATGTGGTGCATCACGCCGGCCAAAAACTCTCGCCGGTGGCGAGCGCGTTCAAACAGCATCTGCAAAGGTCGATGGATGAACGTCAGTCATCCATACCCCTGCTGTTAATCAGTAAAAAGCGAATATAAAATCAATTTAAATCTGCTTTTTATATACAGTCGCACACCCTAGACTTCTCTGAAATTTGCCCGTGTTGATTTGACACGGGGGCATTCAAGCAACAGATGATCTCTCGAATTGGAGTGTGTGACGATGACAAAAGCAGCGGTGGTGTGGCTGGTGATGGCCAGTGTTGCTGCACCCTTGTGGGCGGGGCAATCCTTGGGCGTGGTGGACAAGGAGCCAGCGGGGCAAGAGTCTGTTGCCGTCATCACCCTCGACCAACTCACCCAAGTCGTCTTGAATCACAACCATGTACTCAGGGCTGCTCAATGGGGCGTGGATGGGGCAAAGGCAGGGGTCAAGACGGCGTCGGCATTGCTCAATCCTAAAGTTGAGTTGCAGCAAGGGCAGTGGCAGCCCAGTGCCTTGAACCGCCAGTCTGTCCGCGCTTGGTCGATTGCTCAGCCGCTTGAAAACCCCACCGTTCGCAGCGCTCGAATTCAGGCGGCCGAATCGGGGTTGGTGGTCAGTGGCCAGCAACTGGCCATGGCTAAAAACGATTTGGCTGCACAGGTCAGAACCCGAGCCTATGAAACGCTGCTGTACCAGTCCGAGGCTGAGACAGCGGCTGAAACACTGGCGCTCTTGCAGCAAGTCCGAGAACGGATCCGAGTCCGTGTGGCCACGGGAGAGGCTGCGCGGTATGAGTTGATCAAGGCGGATGCAGAAGTCATCCATGCCAGGGAACGACAGCAATCTTCACAGCTTCTGGCTCAGCAGGCATGGCTGGACATCAACCGACTGGCCGCTGGACAACTGCCGATGCGATGGAAATTGGCAGCCACTTTCCATGACGACGTTGAGGCTGCCGACCTGGTCCAGTTGCAGGCCCAGGCAGACCAGAACAATCCTGAATTGATCAGCCTCAAGCATGAGTTGGAGCGCGCGCAGGCCCAATTGCGCCTGGTTCAGGCAGGTCGTTGGCCTGGTGTCGAGCTGCGCTATGGTGAGAACCAGGAGCCTAACCTTCGCCAAACCACTTGGGGGGTGGTGGTTCAACTGCCGTTGCTCGATCAACGCACCGGTCCCGTTGCAGAGGCCCAAGCTGAGGTGGATCGAATCAAGACCAGGCTCGAGGGGCGGCGCTACGAATTGCAGCAGCAAGTTGTCCTGGCTTGGCGATCGCTCGAAATGGCGCGCTTGCGGGTAGAGGCCCTGGGCCAAGGGGTTGTCCGGGAGGCCGAGGCAGCTTTGCGTGTGGCTCAAGCCGCTTACCAGTTTGGAGAACGCGGCATTCTGGATGTGCTGGATGCTCAACGCGTGCTACGAGGCGTGCGGTCTGATTTGCTGCAAGCCCGGTACCAATTACACGCTGCTCGTATCGCATTGGACCAGTTGGCCGGTCGATTTGCACACGCTTCTTGAACAGTGATTTACAAGGATTTTCCATGTCTTGCCATACAGTTGCATGGGTCGGCGCCTCGCACGGCCTGTCTATTGTGGTTCTGTCAGTGTTGCTCAGTGCCTGCCGCCCCTCAGCAACGCCTACCGCATCCGACGCATCGCAGGCTTCGCCCCCTTCGGCATCATCCTCCGAACCGGCACTGATTCAGGTGGGGCCTGACATGGCCAAGCGCTTTCAGGTCGAGACGGTCACGATGATCGATTTGGTCGAATTTCAGAGCGTCCCCGGTCGAATCGAGGCCAATGATCGCAAGGTCACACGAATCGGGGCGGTCGTGACGGGTCGAGTCACGGATGTGATGGTGGATGTGGGCGATCGCCTGGTGGTTGGGCAGCCCCTGGCGGCGATTGCCAGCCCGGAGTTGACGCAGACACAGATGTCGTATTTGCGCGCGCACGCTACTGCATCGTTGGCTGACCGTGCGGTGGACAGAGCCAAGTTGCTCTTTCAGGCTGACGTGATCGGCTCGGCTGAACTTCAACGTCGCGAATCAGAACTTGCCGTAGCACGCGCTGAATCCAAAGCGCTGGGTGATCAACTTCGACTGATGGGGCTCTCGGCCCAGGGGCTTGAACGCTTGAAGGAGCAGGGCTCGTTGCAACCCGTGGGGTTTGTCCTGGCATCGCAGGCGGGTATTGTTATTGAAAGAAAAGTCAACAATGGACAGGTCGCGCAGCCCGGCGATCCACTGTTCACGGTGGCAGACCTGAGCAATGTCTGGGTGGTGGGCGCCTTGCCCGAACAAACGGCCAAGGCGGTTCAAGTCGGCCAAGGTGTGGATATCGAGGTTCCAGCCCTGGACGGAAGAAAAATCACGGGAAAGATCATCTACGTGGGCGACACGGTATCTCCTGAAACTCGAACTGTGACGATACGCACCGAGGTTGAAAACGCTCGGCGTGACATGAAGCCTCAAATGTTGGCCACCATGCGAATACGAGGTGAAGTGCGTCGTCAACTGGTCATCCCGCAGGAGAGTGTGATTCGAGAAAATGACCACGATCATGTGTATGTCCAGGTCGCTCCAGGGCAATTCCGGATGACCCCTGTGCAACTCGCCCAGCCGCTCAATGGCGTTCGGCCAGTCATCACTGGCCTGCAAGAGAACGATCAGGTGGTCACGCAGGGTGCGTTTCATCTCCACCATGAACGCAAACGCACTGAGCTTCAGTAAGGCGCGAAGGCTATGCTCAAAACCATGATTCGCGTCGCGCTGTCACAGCGCCTGCTGGTGCTGGTGGTGGCCGTGGTGTTGCTGGCTTTCGGTGCTCGTGCTGCCTTGCGCTTGTCAGTCGATGCATTCCCCGATGTCACCAACACGCAGGTACAAGTGGCCACCGAGGTGCCCGGTCGATCCCCTGAGGAGGTCGAGCGGTTTGTCACCGTTCCGTTGGAAGTGGCCATGACGGGCTTGCCAGGTCTGACGGAAATGCGTGCAATCAACCGAGCAGGCCTTTCCTTGATTACTCTGGTCTTCACCGACAAGACCGACGTCTACTTCGCCCGTCAATTGGTCATGGAGCGTTTGCTGGAAGCCACATCCAAAATGCCCAGTGGCGTGATGCCTGTCCTGGGACCAGTCACGACCGGGTTGGGAGAGGTGTATCAATACACGCTGGTCCACCCTCACGACGGACATCACCAACTGTCACAAGAAGAGTTGATGGAGCGTCGGATCGTGCAGGACTGGGTCGTGAGGCCTTTGTTGCGTTCCATCCCGGGCGTGGCTGAAATCAACTCCATGGGGGGGCTGGAAAAACAGTTTCAAGTGCTGGTGAATCCTGATCGGTTGCGTCATTACCGCCTGACGCTTCGAGACGTCCAGGAATCGATTGAGCGTAACAATGCCAACTCAGGTGGCGGCACGCTCCGCGCCTCCGCCGAGCAATACCTCATCCGAGGAATCGGTTTGATCCGTACGGCTGAGGATATTGAGAACATCATCCTGAAAGAGACGGCGGGGGTTCCGGTCTTTGTTCGAGATGTGGCCCAGGTCCAGATTGGCGCAGGCGTGAGGCAAGGCGCTGTCGTCAAGAATGGCGACACCGAGGCCGTGGCAGGCATTGTGATGATGCTGCGGGGGGGCAACGCCAAAGAGGTGGTCAGTCGCGTGAAGAGCAAGGTGGATGAAATCAACCAAAAAGGCTTGTTGCCCAATGGGTTGCAGATTGAACCCTTTTATGACCGTACCGAACTGGTCGATTCCGCGCTGGGCATGGTGACCAAGGTGTTGTTAGAAGGTATTGTGCTTATTTTCATCATCCTGTTCGTCTTTCTGGGTGATGTGCGATCGAGCCTGGTCGTAGCAGCCACCATTGTGGTGACGCCGCTGATCACGTTCATCCTGATGAACCGGCTGGGCCTTTCTGCCAACCTGATGTCACTCGGCGGTTTGGCAATTGCCATCGGACTGATGGTGGATGGCACAGTGGTGGTGGTTGAGAACGTATTTCACAAACTGGGGCAGACCGATGGATCCCGCGCATCGAGATTGCAAATCATCCTGGATGCCACGTCTGAAATAGCCAAACCCACGGTCTATGGCATTTCCATCATCATCCTGGTGTTCTTGCCCCTGATGATGCTGTCAGGGATGGAAGGGAAGATGTTTACCCCGCTGGCCTTGACCATTGCGATTGCGTTGGCGGTGTCGCTGGCGGTGTCACTGTTTCTGTCCCCGGTTCTGTGCAGCTACATCCTTCGGGGAGGCGCTGACCATGACACCAAGCCCATTGCATGGTTGAAACAACAGTACTTGCGGCTGTTGCAATTGGCGCTACTCAGTGAGAAAAGAACCATTGCCGTCGCGGTGGCATTGTTGGTGGGTTCTATGGCCTTATTTCCGCTGCTGGGCAAAAGTTTCATCCCCACCATGAAGGAGGGTTCCATCGTTCCCCAGATCCTGCGGGTTTCCAGTATTTCTCTGGAAGAATCGCTGCAAGTAGAGCAAGAGGCCATGAAATTGGTGTCGAAAGTTCCCGGCGTGAAGATGGTGGTCTCCAAACTTGGCCGTGGCGAATCACCCGCTGATCCGGCAGGTCCCAACGAGTCGGATCCGATCGTGGTGATGGATCCGCGCGCTGATCGGTCTCAAACCGAGATTGAGGCCGATATCAGAAAGGCGCTCGCGGTTCTGCCGGGGATCCAGGTCGTGATGAATCAACCCATCGCCCAGCGTGTCGACGAGATGGTGACGGGGGTGCGGTCGCAACTGGCTATCAAGATCTTTGGTGACGATCTGGATGAGCTCAAACGTGTCTCAGAAGAGTTGGCCCGAATCGTGAAATCCGTGCCCGGTGCCGTGGATATTCGCGTGGAGCGGCTGTCAGGGCAGCAGACGCTCACGATTGACATTGACCGACAAGCGATTGCCCGATACGGTATCAATGTGGCCGACGTCAATGAATTGATCGAAACCGCATTCGGGGGCAGCGAGGTGGGACAAGTCTACGAAGGGCAACGCCGCTTTGGCATTGTGGTTCGCTACCCTGCAGAGTACCGCAACTCGGTTGAAACCGTCCGCCGCAGCACCCTGAGAAGTGCAGATGGCACCCTGGTTCCCTTGTCTGCAGTGGCCCGTATCGATCTGCTCGACAGTCCGCCGACCATCAGCCGTGAATCGGGCCAGCGCAGGGTGGTGGTCGGTGCCAATGTGACGGGGCGAGATCTGGGCGGTTTTGTTCAGGAAGTTCAATCCCGCGTCAGCCGCGAATTGAAATTGCCTGAAGGGTATTTTCTCTCGTGGGGGGGGCAGTTTGAAAACATGCAACGGGCTATGGACACCCTCATGGTGATCGTGCCCTTGACCGTGGTGGCCATCTATTTTTTATTGTTCATGCTGTTCAACTCCCTGCGATTGGCATCGCTGATCATCCTGGTCCTTCCGTTGGCATCGATTGGCGGTGTCGTGGGTTTGTTCGTCACGGGTGAATATCTCAGTGTCCCCGCCTCGGTGGGCTTCATCGCTTTGTGGGGTATTGCGGTTCTGAATGGAGTTGTGCTGGTCAGCTGTATTCGCAAGCTTCGCGAAGAGGGCCTCAAAGTGGCTGCTGCGGTGCGAGAGGGTTGTGTGCAGCGATTCAGGCCGGTGATGATGACCGCTACCGTGGCCTTGTTGGGGCTGGTACCCTTCTTGTTTGCACAAGGGCCGGGCTCGGAGGTTCAGCGGCCCTTGGCCGTGGTGGTGATTGGAGGGCTAATCACTTCCACCTTGCTCACGCTGGTCGTGGTACCCGTGTTGTACCGTTGGTTTGATGATGCCCCTTCTGCAACCTGACTTGGACAGATGACATGAGCAATCTAAATTACCGCCATTTGTATTATTTTTGGGTCGTGGCCAAGGAGGGGAGCATGGCCCGAGCGGCCCAGCGCTTGGACATGGCCATACAAACCATCAGCGTACAGGTGAGGGAGCTGGAAAAATCCCTGGGGCATCAGCTGTTCAAGCCTGAAGGGCGCGGCTTGAGTTTGACCGATGCTGGACAAGCCGCGTATGACCGGGCTGATGAAATCTTCCAGATCGGACAAAAAATTCATGGTGAAGTGGCCTATGCGGCCAGTGGTCCGGCGATCAGACTGTCTATTGGGTTGTCTGACGGCTTGTCCAAATTGGCAGCTCATACGCTTCTTGACCCCGTGCTCCAAACCCCGGGGTTACGGCTGATTTGCCATGAAGGCGAGTTTGAACAATTGATGGCTGAACTGGCCTTACACCACCTCGATCTGGTGTTGGCGGGGCAAAGTGCCCCACCCAATCCAAACCTTCGGCTCTCCAGTCGCCTGTTGATGTCGTCTGAGGTCTATTGGTACGGGCCCTCGACATGGGTCACCGCAAAAACCCGCAAGAATTTTCCGGCTTGTCTCAATGAATTGCCGGTTCTCATCCCCACGCGACACGCACCGATTCGCGCTGCGCTGGACCGATGGATCAGCGCGCATGCGCTGACCCCCAATATCGTGGGGGAATTCGAGGACAGCGCACTGATGTCCTTGTTTTCCGGGCGAGGCATGGGTGTGTTCCCGATCAGTGGCTTAGGCGCGCAGGATTTGTCACTGATGCCTGGCATGCAAGCCCTGGGGCAAACCGATGTCATGGAGGACATCTACGTCATCCACTCGAATCGCGGACGGCACCATCCGTTGGTGCAAAAAATCCTGCAGGGCGAGTCATTGTGACTTCGAAAAATCCGAAGTCACGATCACGGAATCTCTACGGAAAATATGGAAATCCCCATTGCCAGCCGTTGGCCGTTCTTCTAAATTAGCCTTTGAAGGGGAGTAGCTCCCGCTCTGGCTGAATCAGTCTTTCACAAGACTGTAGCCAAAGCGACAACAGGTCGTCAATTCGAAGAAATTCTTCCGGTCTGTTGGGTAACACAATCATCACTCCATGCTGAGCAAGACCTTCGATAGGTTGCCTGTTTCAGGCACATCGAGGCGCTTTGCACGAGCCATGACTGGGCGTGTTGGGGTGTTGACATCTCGTGTGTCCGAACCAGGTTGAAATAACGTTCAACCAGGAGTTCGAATGGAGCTTTTTTCCACCCCGTGGTGGTCGGCCTTGCTGGCGATCATCCTCATTGACCTCGTGCTGGCCGGTGACAACGCGATCGTGATCGCGCTGGCGGCCAGAAACCTTCCCCCTCATCTGCAAAAGAAGGCCGTTTTCTGGGGAACGCTCGGTGCCATTGCTGTGCGATCCCTCATGACCATCGGCTTGGTCTGGTTGCTGAAGATCCCCGGCCTGATGCTCGCGGGCGGCGTAGGGTTGCTGTGGATCGCTTACCGATTGTTGGCGGACACCGCGAGCGATAGCCATGATGGACCTGCTGTGACCTCTTTCTGGGGTGCCATGAAGGTGATTGTGATTGCCGACGCGCTGATGGGTATCGATAACGTCCTGGGTGTCGCCGGTGCCGCTCATGGCTCTATTGAACTCGTGGTGATTGGCCTGCTGGTCAGTGTCCCGATCGTGGTCCTGGGCAGTTCGTTCGTGCTGCGTCTGATTGAGCGCTTCCCGGTGATCATCAAGTTGGGCGCAGCTGTATTGGCTTTCACCGCTGCCAAGATGATTGTGGGTGAGCCCTTGCTGGATCCTTTGTTTGATCCTGCGGGTGTCATGCATGAAATTGCACGTATTGGCACCTATGTGGTGGCGATCGTCGGTGTTCTGGGATTGGGGTGGTGGAGCGCACGGCGTGCACACGACGGCGCTGAAAAATCCTCCCAGCTGGTGTCTTGAGTGCTGTGATTATTTAAACTTCAAAGGAGAACTGCATCATGGAAAAAATCATCGTGGTTGTGAATGACGCCGAGTACGCCATGCAAATGGTGGCACCGATGAAAAACGACGCCCTACCCACCCAATGGGTGTTGTTGGTCTGTCCACCCAAGTTCACTCGGCACGTCGGCCGTTGGGTGAGCCGACAGTCTTTGAAAGCGTGGCGCAACCAGTGGGCTCAAGAGCTGATCGAGGTGGTCAAGCCCGTCATGACCTTGGGAAGCGATTCGCTCCAGTGGCGTTGCAGCCATGGCCCGCTGCCCGACGAGATCCGTCGCATGCAGCAGGAGTTTGGCACTCATCGGGTCCTGGATGCCAGGCGGCTCAAGTTGGGCGAGCAACAGCAGCCTGTGAGTGAGTCCCAACCCGTGACTTCCAACAACAATTGGTCTGTGCCCAGCGGTGTGGCGGTGATGGGCGCCATGCTGATTGCGGCCTCTGAGTGAGGGGCTGTGAGGGGTAGGTTCGAAGGCAGTCAGATGCCTTCGGACCCGCTCAATGCTGGTGGGCGGTGTTCATCAGCTTGTCGATGAGTGCCAGCGCCAAAGCACTCAACAAGAAAATGGCATGGATGATGGTTTGCCACATCACGGCATGTTCGCTGTAGTTCGAGACGTTGATGAAGGTCTTGAGCAAGTGAATAGAGGAAATGCCGATGATAGCCGCCGCCAGTTTTACCTTGAGCACAGAGGCGTTCACATGATCCAGCCATTCAGGCTGATCAGGATGATTGTCCAAAGCGACACGGGATACAAAGGTGTCATAGCCACCGACGATCACCATGATCAGCAGATTGGAAATCATCACCACGTCGATCAGACCTAGCACCACCAACATGACAATGGATTCGTTGAGCTCGGTGATGGGGGCGTCAGAGCGGTATCCAATGCCCTTGACCAAAGATTCCAGAGCACCTGGGTGTCCCATCACGGCTTCTACCAAATGCACCAACTCGTGCCAGAACTGGAATACATAAATGACCTGCGCCACCACCAAACCCAGGTACAAGGGGAGCTGAATCCAGCGGCTGGCGAACAGAAAACGCGACAGTTGTTGCATCAGGGACCTCACAGGTTCTCCAGGTTCGAGAGAGTTCGAACACTGAAAGATTTCAATTCTTGCAGGGTTTGTTCAGGCATTCGTTTGAGCTGGTGGTAAACCACGCCTAACCTGGGGTTTGTCTGGAAATGTGATCGGTGCCGGTCAAAAAAGTCCCAGTAGAGGGCATTGAACGGGCACGCGTCATCGCTGGTTCTGGCCTTGACATCATAGTGACAGGTCTTGCAGTGGTCTCCCATGCGATGAATATAGGCGGCGCTGCTCACATAGGGTTTGGTTGCCAACAACCCGCCGTCAGCCCACTGACTCATGCCCAGGGTGTTGGGCGCTTCCACCCATTCAAACGCATCGATGTAAATGCCCAGGTACCAGCGGTGCAGTTCCTGCGGATCCAGTCCAGCCAGCAGCGCAAAATTCCCGATCACCATCAGTCGCTGGATGTGATGCGCATAGCCCTGTGTCAGTGACTGCCCCAAAGCGCTGGCCACGCAGGCCATCTGCGTCTGGCCGTTCCAGAACCAGTGCGGCAAGGGGCGTGTGTGCGCCAGTTGGTTGGACGTGGTGTAGCGGGGCATGTGCGCCCAATACATCCCTCGCACGTATTCCCGCCATCCCAGGATTTGCCGGATGAAACCCTCTGCGGCGTGCAGCGGCACATGCCCCTCCTGCCAGGCAGTTTGCGCCCGCATCACCACCTCCCGCGGATTCAGCATCTTGGTGTTGAGCGCAAACGACAGCAAGGAATGAAACAGGCGCCAACTGTGCTGAGACAGGGCATCCTGGTAGTCGCCGAAGTGAGGCAGGCCCCGCTCGATGAAGTGGTCGAGTTGCTGCAAGGCCTCGGTTCTGTTTACAGGCCAGCGAAAGGTCGTGGCCTGCGATTCACCCAGGGTCTTGACCCCTGCAGACTCGATGATCTTCCACAAGGCGCTGTGATCATGGCAAGGACGGGTGTCGGCTGGCTCAGCCGGTTGGCCGGGCCAGGACTTTCGGTTGTCGGCATCAAAATTCCACTGACCGCCTTCTGGCTTGCCGTCTGGCGTCAACAGAATCTGGTGACGTCGTCGCTGGTGGCGATAGAAGTTTTCCATCAGCCACTGTTTTTTTCCCAGAAACAACTGCTGGGCCTCGTCACGCTCGGTAAAAAAGTGCTCGCTGTCCACCATGCTCACAGTGACAGGGCTGGGTGGCACCCAGTTGCGCAAGTCTTGGTCCAGCCGCCATTCGTCAGGCGCCTGGTACTCGACGGCATTGACCTTGTGGTGCTGAACCAGTGCATCCAGGTTCATCACCACATCCTGGCGATTGCTGGCGTGGTCGATGCTGATGTAGCGCACCCGATGTCCGTTGACTTTGAGTTGCTGCGCAAAGTCGCGCATGGCAGCAAAGAGGCCCAAGACTTTTTGCGCATGATGAAGCACATAGTCGGTTTCCGAGCGCACTTCCATCAAGACATAGATAACGTCGGGTTGGACTGCATGAAACCAGCTGTGTTGCGGGTTGAGTTGATCGCCCAAGATGAGGCGTAGGCAGGGGCGATGGAGATCACGCATGGCAAGTTGGTCCTGATCCGATCCGATGGGCTGAGGGGTGATGGTACCAAGCCAGGTGAGGGGCGGTATGCGTTGTCTGCGTCCTGTGTTGCCCCCGATACACCGCTGGCGTGGATAATGAAACACTGCTAGGTATCTTCCTGGTGATCCCCGCGTTTGTTTGCGACCTACTTCATGAGCTCAACTCAGGCCAAGACCCACACCTCCTTCGAAGCCTTGCGTTTGCCTCAATACCAGCGCATGGTCGTGTGCTTTTTGTTGACCATGATGGCCGACAACATCGAACACGTGGTGAGCTACTGGGTCATGTTCCAGAAATTCGACTCGCCAGTGCTCGGCGGTTTTGCGGTCATCTCGCACTGGGTGCCTTTTCTGGTTTTTTCGTTGCCGGCCGGAGCGCTCGCAGATCGCTACGACCCCAGACGCTTGATCCAGATCGGCATGGTGCTGTTCATGATTTGCTCTGCCGGGTGGGCTTATATGTTCATCACCGACACGCTGCAGATCTGGGCTGCCATGCTGTTGCTGGTGATTCATGGCTTGTCCGGCGTCTTTTGGAATGTGGCCACGCAAATTATTCTGTACGACCTGGTGGACAAGGACGTCCTACCCAGTGCGGTTCGGACATTGGCCACAGCGCGTTATGTCGGACTGATCGTCGGGCCGGGCGTGGGAGGCGGGTTGATGCTGTGGCTCGGCCCCGAGTACAGCCTGCTGGTCAACTGTCTGCTGTATGTGCCCAACATCCTGTGGCTGATCAACGCACCCTGTGGCCCCAAGTTTCGACCCGCCCATCTGGCGCCACCCGCCAGACCTTTTCGAGGCTTTCACGATTTATTCACGACCATCGCAGAGGTACGCCGTAACAAGGAGGTGTTGTTGATGCTGTGTCTGGCCGGCAGTGCCTCTTGGTTTGTCTCCAACAGCTACCAGGCACAGATGCCTGGGTATGCCCACGACCTGGGCCATGGGGACCCGGGGTTGACTTACAGCTTGCTCTTGGCGGCCGATGCCCTGGGCGCGCTGTGCGCAGGCTTGTTGTGGGAGTACTGGGGTCAGCGCAGCAAGCCCACCTCACGCAAAGCCATGATTTTTGCGTTGTTGTGGGCCGCCTCGCTGGCGGTATTTGCACTGTCCCGCAGTTATGTCCTCTCGCTGGCTGTCTTGTTTGTGGCGGGATTTGCCGAGTTGACTTTCAACTCGGCCGCACAAACTATTGTGCAACTCAAAGCACCCCTGGAGATCCGAGGCCGAGTCATTGGCTTGTTCAACATGGCGTCGCTGGGCTTGCGGTTTGGCTCGGGTATCACGGTGGGGTTGCTGGGCGGTGTGGTGGGCAATCACGGCTCGTTGTTTGTGGCATGTGTGGGCTTTGTGTGTTGCCTAGGCTTATTGCAGCTGACATGGGGGCGCTCGCATGTCGCTGAGGGGGCCGGCTGAGGCCGGTGCATGGTTCGACATTGATGATGAGTGAGGCTCGCCATGACATCCACGCCCTGCATTTTGCTGACTGGTTTTGAACCCTTTGGCGGGGAACCGGTCAATCCATCGTGGGAAGTGGCCCAAGCCTTGGCTGGCGAGATGATGGGTTCACTGCGTGTGGAAAGCGTGCAACTGCCTTGTGTGTTTGCACAGGCTCCGCAGGCCTTGCAAACTGCCTTGGCCCAGTACTCACCCCGTGCAGTGCTGTGCCTGGGGCAGGCCGAGGGTCGCAGCGAGGTGACCCCTGAGCGAGTTGCGATCAACATGCTCCAAGCCCGAATCCCAGACAACGCGGGCGCCCAACCCCAGGAGGAACCGGTGATCCCCACCGGACCGACTGCTTATTTCTCGGGTCTTCCGCTTGCCCGCATGGTCAGTCAACTGCACCACTGCAACATTCCTGCCTCCATCTCCAACAGCGCGGGCACCTTTGTTTGCAACCAGGTGTTCTACTGGCTTCAGCACACCTGGGGCCGGTCTGATCGACTCAGTGGGTTTGTGCATCTGCCATGCCTGCCCGAGCAAGCCACTCGCATGGCCATGACGCCAGCGTGTCCTTCAATGCCGTTGGAGGTACAGGTCCGTGCTGTGCGCGAGTTGTTGAGGGTGATGGTGGAATCGCTGCAACTGTCTGGTTGATGCGCCCATTGCCAGGATTGAATGGTCGCGTCAGGCCGTCATGATTTCAGTCTGTGGCGTGTAAAACGGTGCATCTCCCTTCACCGTGACACGAAATCCGCTGCGCAGGTTGGGCCAGTAATCCCACATGGCCCGGTGCTGAACGCATCGGTTATCCCAAAAGGCCACCGAATGCGCTTGCCAGCGAAAGCGGCATTGGAACAAAGGGTTCTCCATGTGTTCAAACAAATACCGCAGCATGGCGTCGCTCTCATCCGCAGGAATACCCGCAATCTGAGTAGTGAACCCGCGGTTGACATACAAGGCCTGCTTGCCCGTCACCGGGTGTGTGCGCACCACCGGGTGGACTGAGCGCGGATAGGTGGGCTTGTCCTGAACGCCCAGGTTGGCGTAGGTGCCGCGGTAGACATGCTCGCCATCATGAACAGCCGTCAAACCATTGAGATAACGCTTCATGCGCTCTGAGAGGGCATCGTAAGCCGCATACATGCTGGCAAAAAGGGTATCACCGCCTTCAGGAGGGCAGGTGTGGATATACAAAATGCTGCCCATGGGCGGCTCTGCATCGCAGCTCACATCGGAATGCCATACCTCGCCATTGGCACGAGGTGAGTGCTCATCCGCCTGGATGATCATCAAATCGGGCAGGCCAGGCGCGTGGGGTGCGGCAGGATGCCGGTGCAAATGTCCAAAACGCTGCCCAAAGGCGAGGTGTTGTTCGGGCGTGGGATGCTGATCGCGAAAGAAGATGACCTGATGGTCAGCCAACGCGCGGCCAACTTCTTGAAATTGTTCGTCACTCAATGGTTGACTCAGATCGACGCCATCAATCTCGGCGCCCAGAATGGGCGTTAGCCGGCGAACGCTGAGCGTGTGGTACGCCGCGTTTGTGGGGGCACTTGCGCGCAAGCGCGGGCCTTGCAGATGGGCGGGGGTTGTCTGGTTCATGGCACTCTTTCAATCAAGTCTGATCTGTGCGCGGCGAATGATGCGTCCCCAGCGGTCGATCTCCTGGCGTGTGAAGGCCGCAAATTCATCCGGACTGGACGAGTTGACCGGCGGTCCACCCAGCGATTCAAACCGGGCTTGAAGCTGCAGATCCTGACAGGCGGTCAAGATATCCTGATACGCCTTGAGCACGATATCTCTGGGGGTACCTTTGGGAGCGTAAAAGCCCGTCCAGGTCCAGATTTGGAATTCGGGCAAGCCTGCCTCGCCGGTGGTGGGCACCTTGGGCAAGGAGGCTTCACGTTGCAGGGTGGTGACGGCCAGTCCTCGCATCTTGCCCCCGTCAATCTGCAAACGGCCATTGGTGGTGTCGATGACCATGAATGTCAGCAATCCCGACAGCAAATCAGGAAACGCCTGCGGGTTGCTTTTGTAGGCGATATGAACAGCCTGAACACCCGCCAGTTGCTTGTACATTTCGCCCGCGACCCGAGCAGGCAAAGAGCCCGCGCCGAAGTTGTGCTTGCCTGGTTCAGATTTCAGCAAGGCGGTGAGGTCAGCCAATGTTTTGATGGGCGAGTCAGCCCGTACCAGCACCACAAAAGGCAAACGCCCGAATTGGGTGATGGGCTCAAAATCTTCCAAGGGGTGGTAGGGAAGCTTGTCGTAAAGCGAGGGATTGACGGCATGCGTCATGGCCGAGGTGAGCAAGAGGGTGTAGCCATCGGGTTTGGCACGCGCCACGTACTCAGCGGCAGGCAAACCATTGCCTCCCCCTCGGTTTTCGATGACCACCGGTTGGTTCCATAACTGCGCAAGCCGCGCACCCACAACCCGTCCTGTGATGTCGGTGGCCGCACCCGCAGGAAACGGGATGACCAGGTTCACCCGATTACTCGGCCATGTGGACGATTGAGCCCGGAGGGATGGCGAGCCAGCGGTCAGGCTGCTCAACACTGATACAGAAAATAGGCGTCGATCCATGCAGAACTCCAACGCAACAGGGAGGTTCACTGTGTAGCTTGCATCCTAACAAGTTGCCGATTGACGGTAAAGCCAATCTTACGCAGCGATGCGAGGGGCGACAGATGCGAGCATGCGCTGCAACGCCCACCCCCGAGTGCACTAACTGCCGGGGGTAGGCGCTGGCAGGACTCAGCCGAGCAATTCCAGCAGGGTTCTGGCGACCACCTTGGTGGCGCGTCGCACGTCCTCCAGTTGCACCCGCTCATCCGCCCGTTTGGCGTGGCTCTCGAGCACCGTGCGTGGACCTGCGCCATAAATCACGCCTGGAATACCGCGCTCGACATACAAACGCACATCGGTGTAGAGCGGCGTGCCCACCGCGGGGATCGGCTCGCCGAAGATGTGAGCTCCGTGCTTCTGGAGGGCCTCCACCAGCGGCTTGTTACCCGCCAGCGGCACCATGGCCCGGGCCAGCAGCAGGCGGCGGATGTCCACCTTGAGTTGATTGCCGCCCCGCGGTGGATGGAAGGTCTTGGCAGCGTCCTCGATGGTCTGGCGAATGCTGGCTTCCACCTCCGTGGGGTTCTCTTCCGGAATCATGCGACGGTCCAGCTTGAACACCACCTTGCCCGGCATGACGTTGGTGTTGGTGCCGCCGCTGATCTGCCCCACATTGAGGTAGGGGTGCGTGATGCCTTCCACCTGCGAAGTGATTTTTTTGTAGTCAGCATTGAGGGCATGAAGCGCCTGCAGGATGTGTACCGCACCTTGCAAGGCATCGGTGCCGGTATCGGGCACTGCGGCATGCGCCATTTCCCCTTGCACCGTCACTTCCATTTGCAGGCAACCGTTGTGTGCGGTCACCACCTGGTACGAAAAGCCGGCAGCGATCATCAAGTCGGGGTGGGTGAGGCCGTTGGCCAATAACCAACCCGGACCCATCTCGCCACCAAACTCTTCGTCATAGGTGAAGTGCAGTTCCACGCCGCCCTTGAGCGGCAGCCCCAGCGATTCAAGCGCGCGGGTCGCGAAGGTGAAGGTGGAGAAGTCGCTCTTGCTCACGGCGGTGGCGCGACCATACAGGGCACCGTCTTGAATTTCTGCGCCATACGGATCGTGTGTCCAGCCTTCACCCGGGGGGACCACATCGCCATGGGCATTGAGGGCAATGGTGGTTCCCGGGCCGTAGGGACGGCGCACGATCAGGTTGGTGATGGACTGCAGCCCGTACGCCTTGACATCCGCTTCAGGCACCGCGTGCTTTTCAGCGGTGTAACCAAAGGCCTGGAGCAGATCGGCCGTGCGTTCGGCATGCGGTGCGTTGTTGCCCGGCGGTGTATCGGTGGGTACCTGCACCAACGCCTGAAGGAACTTCACCTGTTCGTCAAAGTGAGCATCGATCCAGGCGTCGAGTTGAGCGTAATGGGTGGGGGTGGCACTCATGCAGTTTCCAGTGCAAGTTGATTCAAAACATGGGTAAAGGCATCGACCGCCAACTGCATGTCGTCGCTGGTGGTGCTCTCCAGGGGGTTGTGGCTGATGCCGGCGTTTTCGCCGCGCACAAACAACATGGCCTGGGGCATGATGTCGTGCAACTTCATGGCGTCGTGGCCGGCGCCGCTGGGCATTTTGAACAGGGGCACGCCCAAATGCTCCACGGCTCGCTCCCAGCGCGCTTGCCAGGCTGGTGCACTCGGCGCAGCCGACACCCGCAAGATTTCCTGCGCGACGTAACGCACACCGCGTCGTTCGCAAATGGCGGCCAACTCGGCCAGGATGTCGCGCACCACCGCATCGCGCTGCGCGTCCACAGGCGCGCGCATGTCCAGCGAAAACTGGCATACCCCGGGGACGACATTGATGGAGCCTTGGGGGACCTGCAGTTGACCGATGGTCGCCACCGAATCCACGTCGCGCGCTGCACGTTGCTCGACATAGAGCGCCAGTTCGGCCAGGGCACAGGCGGCGTCGCGTCGGCGGTCCATGGGGGTGGTACCCGCATGGCTGGCCGTGCCGATGATCTCGCACTGGTATCGCACGCTGCCATTGATGCTGGTCACAATGCCCAGCGGCAGATGATTTTCGTTGAGCACCGGCCCTTGCTCGATATGGACCTCAACGAACCCCAGGTACTGTGCCGCGTCCCGGCGAATGTTGGGAATGTCATCAATGCACAAACCCGCGTGCTGCATGGCCTGTCGCATGGTGATGCCCTCAGCGTCGGTTTGCTCCAACCACTCAGGCTTGAAGTCGCCCACCAGGGCGCCCGACCCCAGGAAGGTGGCTTTGTAGCGCTGTCCTTCTTCCTCGGCAAATGCCACCACTTCAATCCCGAAAGGCAAACGACGCTGTTGCTGCGCGAGTTGTTGCACACAGGCCATGGGCACAAAGATACCCAGGCGGCCGTCGTATTTGCCGCCATTGCGAACCGTGTCGTAGTGCGATCCGGTCATGAGAAAGCGCGCGCCGGGCACGGCCGGGTGGTAGCGCCCCACCACATTGCCCACCGCGTCGATCTCCACGTCGTCAAAGCCGCAGTCGCGCATCCAGTGGCTGATGCGTTGTGCGCAGGCGCGGTGGGCGTCCGTCAGGTAGGTCACCGTGAGTTGCCCTTTCTCGGCGAACCCAGGGTCGCTGTGCTGGGCCAGGGTTTCCTGCCAGTCCCACACCGCATGACCCAGCTTAGGCTCGATACCAAATTTGTCGTTCAGGCGGATTTCGACAATGCGGTGGATGTTGCGCAGACACTCTTGCAATTCAAATGCGGGGTGACCCCGCAGGCGGCGCTCAAAGGCCTCGATGATCTGCCGTTTGTGCAAGCCGACACCGCGTGGGCCGCGAACCGCGAGAATAAAGGGCCAGCCAAATTTGGCGTTGTAATCCGCGTTGAGTTGTTGAATGTGTGCAAACTCTTCGGGGGTGCAGTCGGTCAAGCCCGCCCGGGTTTGTTCATTCGTGGAGGCAGCCGTTAGGGTCTTGCTGACCATGGCCTTGCCTGCCAACTCGGGGTGCGCGCGAACCAGTGCGAGTTGAGCGTCCTGTCCAGCCGCGTCCAGCACCTGCGTCATCAGGTATTTCAAATGCGCCAGCGATTTGAACGGGCGTTGTGCGATCACCCGCTCGGCCACCCAGTCCGAGTGTTCGTACAACCCGGTGAGCATGCGTGCTGCATCGGCTTCGGTGGCATGGTTGAGTTGTTCCAGCGTGAGGGACATGAGGGTTCTCCGGGGAAAGGGTCAACCAGCAAAGGGATGGGTGGCGGCCCAGTGACGTGCGATGTCCAGACGGCGAGCCACCCACACATGCTCATGCGACTGGATGTGATCCAGAAAACGTTGCAAGGCCGTGATGCGTCCCGGACGACCCAGCAATCGGCAATGCATGCCAATGCTCATCATCTTGGGACGGTTGAGTCCGTTGGGATCGCCCTCTGCGTACAAGGCATCAAACGTGTCCTTCATGTACTCGAAGAACGGATCGGCGTGTGAATAGCCCTGGGGCAGGGCAAAGCGCATGTCGTTGCAGTCCAGGGTGTAGGGGACGATGAGTTGGGGGGCGACGCTTCCATCGGTCTTGCGAACCGTCATCCAGAACGGCAAGTCGTCGCCGTAGTAGTCGCTGTCATAGGCAAAACCGCCATAGTCGGCCACCAGGCGGCGCGTGTTGGGGCTGTCGCGTCCGGTGTACCAACCCAGCGGGCGCTCACCCCACAGCTCGGTGAGGATGTGCATAGCCTGCTGCATATGCTCGCGCTCGATGGCTTCGCTCACCTGTTGGTAATGGATCCATTTCAAGCCATGGCAGGCCAAGTCGTGACCCAGTTCTTTCAAGGCTGCGGCCAACTCGGGGTAGCGCTGAAACGCGGTGGCGATGCCAAACACGGTCAGGTGCAAGCCTCGACGCTCAAACTCACGCAGGATGCGCCACACACCGGCGCGTGAGCCATATTCGTAAATGCCCTCCATGCTGATATGGCGCGCCTCGAAGGCCGCAGGGTTGAACATCTCCGAGAGAAATTGCTCACTGGCCGGGTCGCCGTGCAGCACGGCGTTTTCGCCACCCTCTTCGTAGTTCAGGACAAATTGCACCGCAACGCGTGCCTGCTGTGGCCACTGGGCATGGGGCACGTCGCGGCCGTATCCCTTGAGGTCGCGCGGGTAGGGCAATGTGCTGTCGTAGGTACTCATGCAATCGAACTCCTTCAAAGCTCCAACCCCTTCATGGGGCTGGCCGTTGACGATACTATGTCCATGATAGCCAAGAAACTAAAATTGTATACAATATTGTCTACATACTGAATTTGCTGGAGAACTGGAATGGGCCTGAGCACGCACGTACTGGACACCATGCACGGCTGCCCCGCCGCCGGCATGAAGGTGAGCCTCTACACCACGCAAGGCGGCCAGGCCACCCTGGTCAAGTCGTTCACGCTCAACCAGGACGGACGCAACCCCGATGGCCCCCTGTATGACAACGCCAGTCTGAAAGCCGGCACCTACCGCTTGAGTTTTGATGTCAAGGGGTACTTCGATGCCAAAGGGGTAGCCCTGCCCGAACCCCGGTTTCTGGATCAGGTGCATCTGGACTTCGGGCTGGCGCACCGGGATCAGCACTACCATGTGCCGCTGCTGGTCAGCCCCTGGAGCTATTCCACCTATCGCGGCTCCTGAGCTGACCCACCTCACCAGGACCCTGGAGAACCTTGATGGATGCATATTTTCTGGAGTGGGCCAACCTGTTGCTCAGGTGGTTGCATGTGATCACGGCCATTGCCTGGATCGGCTCCTCGTTTTATTTTGTGTTTCTAGACAACAACCTGCAGCGCCCGCAATCGCCGGACTTGCTGGAAAAAGGTGTGGATGGTGCGATGTGGGCGGTGCACGGCGGTGGTTTTTACAACCCGCAGAAATACATGGTGGCGCCCAAGAAAATCCACACGCACCTGCACTGGTTTTATTGGGAGAGTTATTCCGCCTGGTTGTCGGGTTTTGCCCTGTTCACGGTGCTGTACCTGTGGAATGCGGGGACATTCCTGATCGACAAATCCTTGATGGATTGGTCTCCCGTGATGGCTGGCAGTGCGGCCATTGGCTTTCTGGTGGGCTTTTGGGTGTTGTATGACGCGGTGTGCCGCGTCTTTGGTTTCAAGCAAAACGGCGAGCTGATCGTGGCTGGCCTGATGATAGTCATCGTGGCCATTGGTTCATGGCTGGCGTGTCAGTTGTTCGCCGGGCGTGCAGCCTTCTTGCTGGTGGGCGCCATGATCGCCACGGCCATGAGTGCCAACGTGTTTTTCTGGATCATTCCCGGCCAGCGCCAGGTGGTCAAGGCCATGACCGACCGTGAGTCGTATGACCCTGCCTCGCTGGCCATCCATGGCAAGCGAGGCAAGCAGCGGAGTGTGCACAACACCTACTTCACCCTGCCTGTCATCTTCGCGATGCTGAGCAACCACTACAGCTTCCTTTATACGCACGAGCACCGCTGGGTGTTGCTCTTTGTGATGATGCTGGCGGGCGCCCTGATTCGTCAGTATTTTGTCCAACGCCATGCTTTCCGCCTGGGTCGCGCGAGCAACCCATGGCCGTTTGCGGCGGTGGGTGTGGCCACTATCGTGGCGGTGATTGTCGCCATGAAGCCTGCCCAGACTTCCATGCCTGCTCCTGTCCAGACGCAAGTCCCTGTCACGCTGGCACAAGTACAGGCTGTCCTCCAGGAGCGCTGCATCAGTTGCCATGGAGCCCAGGTGCAGATGAAAAACATTCGACTCGATTCGCCCGAGGCCCTGAAGATGCATGCACAGAATGTGTACCAGCAGGCCGTGGTGTCGCGTCAGATGCCCTTGAACAACGCCACCCAGATCACCGACGACGAGCGTCAATTGTTGGGACGCTGGTACCAGGAAGGCGCCAAGGTCGAGTAAGCTGTATCCCGTTGCATGAAAGCATCCGGGATGAAGGACTCTTACCTGAATTTTGCTAACTCGCCGATGGGCTCGCGCATTGCCGCGGCCCTGGGCTTGCCCCGTCCGGTGCTGTTGGAGCGGTTCCACGCACATCAACCGGTCATGGAAGGCGATGTGCTGGTGGGGGCCTCGGCCGGTGCCCAGTGGCTGCCCACCCTGGCGCAAGCGTTCAAGTCGATGCAGATCCACACCGTGGCCCATGAGGTGCCCCAGTGGACAGCTCTGTGCAACCAGGTGGGTCTGATGTCTGGCCGCTGGACGATCGAGGGACAAGCCGGCGCACGAGTCAAAGGCTTGGTGTTTGACGCCACGGGCCTGCAGACCCTGGCGCAGGCGGACAGCCTCTACCAGTTTTTCCACGACACGGTGCGATCAGTGCTGCCGTGTGGCCGGGTGGTGGTGTTGGGCTGGGACCCGGCACAGTGTGACGATGCTCTGCAGGCCTCGGTGCAGCGCGCGCTCGAAGGCTTCATGCGGTCGCTCGCCAAAGAGGTCAAGCGTGGCATTGCGGTCCAACTGCTCCAACTGACCGATGATGCGCACGGTGCGCTGGAGGGAGCACTCCGATTTTTTCTCTCGCCGCGCAGCGCGTATGTCTCGGGCCAGGTGGTGCGACTCACGGCCGCGCTGACCACCGAGTGGACACAAGGCCATGACGCCCCCTGGGATGCTGCGCAACCCTTGCAAGGCAACACCATGCTGGTGACCGGCGCCTCGCGCGGCATTGGCGAAGCCATCGTGGACACGCTGGCCCGTGACGGCGCGCGCGTCGTCTGTCTGGATGTGCCCGCTGCGCGCGATGCCTTGCAAGCCGTGGCCGCACGTGTTCAGGGCAGCGCGTTGTCCCTGGACATCACCGACCGCAACACCCCAGCTGCCTTGGTTCAAGCGGCCTTGGCCGATGGCGGGTGGGACGGCGTGGTGCACAACGCCGGCATCACGCGCGACAAAACCCTGGCCAAGATGCCTGAACACCTCTGGCAGTCGGTGTTGCAGGTCAACCTGGGGGCGCAGGCTGACATCACGCAAGCATTGATGCAGGCGCAGGCGCTTCGGGCCGGTGCACGAGTGGTGTGTGTGTCGTCCATCGCGGGCCTCGCGGGCAACGTGGGGCAAACCAACTACGCGTTCTCCAAAGCGGGTGTGATCGGCCTGGTGCACAGCTTGGCGCCTCGTCTGGCGGCGCAAGGCATGGCCATCAACGCGGTCGCTCCGGGCTTCATTGAAACCCAGATGACCGCCGCCATTCCGTTGGCTATTCGGGAAGCGGGTCGACGGATGAATTCCATGGGGCAGGGCGGTTGGCCGGTCGACGTGGCCGAGACCATTGCATGGCTACTCAGCCGCTCCGCTGCAGGGGTGAACGGTCAGGTGATTCGCGTGTGTGGCCACAGCTGGTTGGGTGCCTGAGATGAATGACCAGGTGTTGATGCAAGCACCGGCCCTGCCCAGTCTGTTGTGGCGGGCCTGGGCCACGCGCAGCAAGCGACCCGGCCGCGTCGAGGCGTTGCCGTTGGCTCGTTGGTCCATGCCGCAGGTGACTGTGCAGGCCTCAGCCCTGGCGCACTACCGATCCGTGTGTGGCTTTGAGGCGGGGCACGGTGTGCCGCTGACCTATCCCCAATTGCTGACCTTCCCCTTGGTCATGGCCTATTTGTGCTCGCCAGCCTGTCCCTGGCCCGCTGCAGGTACCGTTCACCTGTCCAACCGCATTGAGCAGTTGGCCGCCCTGCAGGTCGGCGACGAGGTGAGTGTGGAATTGGTCACAGGGGGATTGCGGTCGCACGAGAAGGGGCAGGTGTTTGACCTGGACCTGTTGATCCGTCGCGCGGGTGAGGTGGTGTGGCGTGGCACCCAGAGTTTGTTGCGCCGAGGGGTGCGCGATCCCGCGGGGTTGCCCTATATCAGCGGGTTTGACAACGAAGTTTCCTGGGTGCGGGCCTTCGAGTTTGAGGCTCCCGTCAACATTGGCAGACGATACGCACGGGTCTCGGGTGATTTCAATCCCATGCACCTCTCACGCCTGAGTGCTCGGCTGTTTGGCTTTCAACGCACCATTGCCCACGGGTTGTGGACGCAAGCGCGCGCGTTGGCAGGCTTGTTGCCTGCCCGCTCGGTGCAGACGGCCACCCTCACCACCGAATTCAAGTCGCCGGTGATGCTGCCGGCTCAGTTGGCTGTGTGGCAGCACGAGACCTCATCCGGCCTGCGCTGGGAGGTGCGTGATGCACATGCCGAGAGAACCCATGTCCGAGCCTTGTTAGCCCTATGAACACCATCCGTCGCGTGGCCATTGTGGGAGGCAATCGCATTCCCTTTGTGCGGTCCAACACCGCTTATGCGCGTGCCTCCAACCAAGACATGCTCACCGCCGCGTTGCAAGGTCTGGTGGACCGTTTCGATCTGCACGGTGTGCGCTTGGGAGAAGTGGCGGGCGGTGCGGTCATGAAGCACGCGCGGGACTTCAACTTGGTGCGTGAATCGGTGCTGGGCACGACCTTGTCACCGCAAACGCCGGCCTATGACGTTCAACAGGCCTGTGGCACCAGCCTGGAGGCGACCCTGCTGGTGGCCAACAAGATTGCCTTGGGCCACATCGAGTGTGGCGTGGCCGCTGGCGTGGACACCACTTCGGATGCGCCCATTGCCCTCAACGAGCGCTTGCGTCAATTGCTGCTGGAGTTGAACCGCTCGCGTTCCGTTTTCAAGCGGCTGGCCGTGGCGTCGCGCTTGCGCCCTGGCATGTTCTTCAAGCCTGCGCTGCCCCGCAACGTCGAACCCCGCACGGGTTGGTCCATGGGTGAACATGCCGAGGCGATGGCGCAAACCTGGGGGATTCGCCGTGAAGAGCAAGACGCCTGGGCGCTCAAGAGTCATCAGCACTTGGCACAGGCTTACGAGCGCGGCTTCTTCAACGACTTGATGACCCCCTTTGCGGGCATTCGACAGGACAACATCCTGCGACCGGATCTCACCCTGGACAAACTCTCCCGTCTGAAGACCGTGTTTGATCGCCAGATCGCGCCAGCCCCAGGCACGTTGACAGCCGGCAATTCCACGCCACTCACCGACGGGGCCGCCACCGTGTTGCTGGCCTCGGAAGACTGGGCGGCGTCTCGCAACCTGCCGGTGCTGGCCTACCTCACCGTCAGCGAGGTGGCCGCTGTGGATTTTCGTGATCAGGCCGAAGGGCTGCTGATGGCGCCCGCCTATGCCGTGCCGCGCATGCTGGCACGCGCCGGTCTGTCCTTGCAGGACTTTGATGTCGTCGAAATTCACGAAGCTTTCGCAGCCCAGGTGTTGTGCACACTCAAGGCTTGGGAGGACGACGAGTA